>DATAUF010000130.1:0-107832 GCA_036268405.1 Mycobacteriales bacterium | reverse complement strand
ACCTGCAGCCGGCGGCACAGCACCCCGTCGAGTCGACGCTGCAGACGAAGCAGGGCTTCGGTGTCGGCGAGCAGCAGCACGTCGGGCAGGTCGTGCGGGTCCTGTGTGACCAGCGCGTCGAGGTCCTCGACGAACGCTTGGGTCACCGCGGTCAGCACACCTACTCCTACGATCGAATGTATGTTCGAATACTAGCAAGGGTGTCCGACAAGATCAAGCAAAATACCGTTGCAAACAAAGGAAAAGTTGTCCACAAGTGCTGTCCACAGTCATCCGCCGCGGGACCGCATCGGGCGGCGTTAGCCCTCACCCGAGGGTCCCGTTGTTGCATCTTTGTCGTCTGTGACGGCGTCGTCGCCGGGCCAATCCGTTGACACATCCGCGCTCGTGACGCACTGTTGTTGTGTGCACAGCATTCTCGTAGTTAGTGAGCGCGTGGCCTGAGAACGCTTCAGACCACGTGCCGCCCCTTCGCGCTTCTGCGCAAGGGGCTTTTTCATGCGACACAGCGGTTTCTCATGCCAGGCAACGAGTTCAACGCAAGGAGTGGTGACGGTGGAGCGGCTGACCGGAGCGCAGGCGATGGTGCGCGCGCTGGAGGAGCTCGACGCTCAGGTGATCTTCGGGATCCCGGGCGGCGCGATCCTTCCGGCGTACGACCCGATCTTCGACTCGACGCGGCTTCGGCACATCCTCGTTCGTCACGAGCAGGGTGCCGGTCACGCCGCGACCGGCTATGCGCAGGCGACCGGCCGGGTCGGATATTGCATCGCGACGAGCGGCCCCGGTGCGACGAACCTGGTCACGCCGATCGCCGACGCCTACATGGACTCGGTGCCACTGGTCGCGATCACTGGGCAGGTGCCGTCGCCCGCAATCGGGACGGATGCCTTCCAGGAGGCGGACATCTGCGGCATCACGATGCCGATCACCAAGCACAACTTCCTGGTGCAGGACGCCGCAGACATCCCGCGAACCCTCGCCGAGGCACAGCACATCGCGTCGACCGGCCGTCCCGGCCCGGTCCTCGTCGACATCGCGAAGGACGCCCTGCAGGCGTCCATGGACTTCAGCTGGCCCGTGGAGATGCAGCTTCCCGGCTATCGGCCCGCTGCGAAGCCGCATGGCAAGCAGGTGCGGGAGGCCGCGCGGTTGATGGTCGACGCGAAGCGCCCGGTGCTCTACGTCGGCGGCGGAGTGCTCAAGGCGCACGCTGCGGAAGAGCTGCGCAAGCTGGCCGAGCTGTCGGGCATCCCGGTCGTCACGACGCTGATGGCGCGAGGCGCCTTTCCCGACTCACACCCGCAGCACCTGGGAATGCCCGGAATGCACGGCGCAGTTGCCGCGGTCGCCGCGCTGCAGCGCTCCGATCTGCTGATCGCACTCGGCGCACGGTTCGACGACCGGGTGACCGGCAAGCTGTCGAGCTTCGCGCCGGGCGCGACAGTGGTGCACGCCGACATCGATCCAGCAGAGATCTCCAAGAACCGCACCGCGGATGTGCCGATCGTGGGCGATGTCCGTGAGGTGATCGCCGACCTCGTGGTCGCGCTGGAAGCCGAGCACGAGGCGGGACGCCAGGGCGACTACGCGGCATGGTGGAAGCAGTGCAACGGGTGGCGCAGCACCTACCCGCTCGGCTATGACGAGCACGAGGACGGCACGCTGGTGCCGCAGTACGTCATCGACCGGCTCGGCAAGATCTGCGGGCCTGACACCGTCATCGTGGCCGGCGTGGGCCAGCACCAGATGTGGGCATCGCAGTTCATCTCATACGAGAAGCCCTACACCTGGATCAACTCAGGCGGTCTCGGCACGATGGGCTTCGCCGTGCCGGCCGCGATGGGCGCGAAGGTCGGCCGACCAGACGCCCTCGTGTGGGCGGTCGATGGCGACGGCTGCTTCCAGATGACCAACCAGGAGCTCACCACCTGCGCGATCGAGGGAATCCCGATCAAGGTGGCCATCATCAACAACCAGTCGCTCGGCATGGTGCGGCAGTGGCAGACCTTGTTCTACGAGGGCCGCTACTCCAACACCGACCTCAAGGCGGGCCGCTCGCAGTACCTGCCGGACTTCGTGATGCTCGCCGAGGCGATGGGCTGCGTCGGGCTGCGGTGCGACAACGCGCAGGACGTCGACGCGACGATCGAGAAGGCGATGGCCGTCAATGACGCTCCAGTAGTTGTCGACTTCGTCGTGGGCAAGGACGCGATGGTGTGGCCGATGGTGGCCGCAGGTACGTCGAACGATGACATCAAGATCGCGCGCGAGTCCGCGCCCGACTTCGACTACGAGATGGGCGAGGTGGTCGGAGATGAGTGAGCGACGTAAGGAGCTGTCGGCTATGGCCGGTGGGCGGGGTGGCGGACATGAGTAGGCACACCTTGTCGGTGCTGGTCGAGAACAAGCCCGGCGTACTTGCTCGAGTGTCGGCACTGTTCTCGCGGCGCGGCTTCAACATCGACTCGCTCGCGGTCGGGCCGACCGAGCACAGCGACGTCTCGCGGATGACGATCGTGGTCAACGTCGAGGTCCTGCCGCTCGAGCAGGTGACCAAGCAGCTCAACAAGCTGGTCAACGTGTTGAAGGTCGTCGAGCTCGACTCGGACGCCGCGGTGCAGCGCGAGCTGCTGCTCGTGAAGGTGAAGGCCGATCAGGCCGTCCGCTCGCAGGTGCTCGAGATCGTTCAGGTGTTCCGCGCCAAGGTGGTCGATGTCGCTCCTGACGCCGTCACAACCGAGGTCACCGGCACCGCCGACAAGCTCGACGCGTTCATCCGGGTGCTCGAGCCATACGGCATCCGTGAGCTCGTCCAGTCGGGCGTCGTGGCCGTCGGCCGCGGTGCCCGTAGCATCACTGACCGAAGCCTCCGCTCCGTTGAAAGGTCTGCCTGACCATGCCCGAGATCTTCTACGACGACGATGCCGACCTTGCGCTCGTCCAAGGCCGCAAGGTCGCCATCCTCGGTTACGGCTCGCAGGGTCATGCCCACGCGCTGAACCTCCGCGACTCCGGCGTTGACGTCCGGGTCGGACTGCCCGAGGGCTCGAAGAGCCGTGCCGCAGCCGAGGCCGAGGGTCTTCGGGTCGTTACCCCTGCCGAGGCGTCCGCCGAGGCCGACCTGATCATGGTGCTCGCGCCGGACACCGTGCAGCGCCACCTGTTCACGGACGACATCGAGCCGAATCTCAACGACGGCGATGCGCTGTTCTTCGGACATGGCTTCAACATCCGCTTCGGCTACATCTCGGCTCCGGCCGGAGTGACGGTCGCGATGGTCGCGCCGAAGGGCCCAGGTCATCTGGTGCGCCGGCAGTTCCAGGAGGGTCGCGGCGTGCCGTGCCTCGTCGCGGTCGAGCAGGATCCGCAGGGCAACGGTCAGGCGCTCGCGCTGTCCTACGCCAAGGGCATCGGCGGCACTCGCCCCGGGACACTCAAGACCACCTTCACCGAGGAGACCGAGACCGACCTCTTCGGCGAGCAGGCCGTCCTCTGCGGCGGCGTCACCGCGCTTGTGCAGGCCGGTTTCGAGACGCTCACCGAGGCGGGCTACCAGCCCGAGGCGGCGTACTTCGAGTGCCTGCACGAGCTGAAGCTCATCGTCGACCTGATGTACGAGGGCGGCATGGCGAAGATGCGCTGGTCGATCTCGGACACCGCCGAGTACGGCGACTACACCCGCGGGCCGCGCGTCGTCACCGACGCCACCAAGCAGGAGATGAAGCGCATCCTCGGCGAGATCCAGGACGGCACCTTCGCCCGTGAGTGGATCGCAGAGGACGACGCCGGCCGGCCCAACTTCGACAAGTACCGCGCCGAAGGCGCCGCCCACCCGATCGAAGAGGTCGGCGGCAAGCTCCGCGGTCTGATGTCGTGGATCAGAACCGACTAGTACGTCGGTAGGGTTGGCCGGTGACTAAGCCGGTCGTCCTGATTGCCGAAGAGCTGGCGCCGGCAGCGCTGGAGGTTCTCGCCGAAGACTGCGAGGTCCGCCACATCGATGGCGCCGATCGCGCAGCTCTGCTGCCTGCGCTCGCCGACGTCGACGCTGTCATCGTCCGCAGCGCGACGCAGATCGATGCCGAGGCGCTGGCGGCCGGTCCGCGGCTGAAGGTCGTGGCTCGTGCCGGGGTCGGACTGGACAACGTGGACACCGATGCCGCGACCGCTCGCGGCGTGCTCGTCGTCAACGCGCCGACCTCCAACATCACCTCTGCCGCTGAGCATGCGGTCGCACTTCTGCTGTCCGCCGCGCGCCAGATTCCGGCCGCGAACGCCAGCCTCAAGGCAGGGGAGTGGAAGCGCAGCTCCTTCTCCGGCATCGAGATCGTGGACAAGACGGTCGGCGTTGTCGGCCTCGGCCGGATCGGGGTGCTGTTCGCGCAGCGGATGGCGGGCTTCGGGGTCCGCCTCGTCGCCTACGACCCATACGTCACGGCGGCGCGTGCCGCGCAGCTCGGCGTCCAGCTCATGAGTCTGGACGAGCTGCTCGCGGAGAGCGATTTCATCTCGATCCACCTGCCCAAGACCAAGGAGACGGCGGGGCTGATCGGCGAGCGCGAGCTCGCTCTGATGAAGCCTCACGCGATCCTGGTCAACGCCGCGCGCGGCGGCCTGGTCGACGAGCATGCCCTCGCCCAGGCGCTCAAGGAGGGCCGGATCGGCGGTGCCGCGTTCGACGTCTACGCCACCGAGCCGTGCACCGACTCTCCGCTTTTCGCGGAGCCGAACGCCGTGGTGACACCGCACCTCGGTGCTTCCACCGCGGAGGCACAGGACAAGGCCGGCCTGGCGGTTGCTCGCTCGGTGAAGCTCGCGCTTGCCGGCGAGCTCGTGCCGGATGCCGTCAACGTCAAGGGCGGCGCGCTTGCCGAAGAGGTGCGGCCCAGCCTGCCGCTCGTCGAGCGGCTCGGACGGCTGTTCACCGCGCTGGCGGCAGGTGTACCCGCCAGCCTCGCGGTCGACATCCGTGGCGAGATTGCGGCATTCGATGTGTCGGTGCTGCAGCTAGCGGCACTGCGCGGCGTCTTCACCGACGTGGTCGAGGAGCAGGTGACGTTCGTCAACGCGCCGCTGCTTGCCAAGGAGCGCGGGGTTGAGACGAGTCTCACGTCGACAGAGGAGTCCCCGGACTACCGCAACCTGCTCACCTTGCGCGGCGCGCTGGCCGACGGGACGGTGGTCTCGGTGGGTGGAAACCTCACCGGCCCGCGGATGGTGCAGAAGCTGGTCGGCGTCAACGGGTTCGACGTCGAGGTCGCGCTTGCCGAGCACATGGTCTTCGTGACCTACGAGGACCGGCCCGGAATCGTCGGGGCGGTCGGGCAGCTGCTCGGCCAGGCCGGGGTCAACATCGCAGGCATGCAGGTGTCCCGAACCTCGGAAGGAGGCTCGGCGCTGATGGTCCTGACGGTCGACTCCGCGATCCACCCGGGCACGCTCGAGGAGATCGGCGCATCGGTCGGCGCCTCGCAGGTCCGCGCGGCGTACCTCCCGCTCGACTGATGAGTGATGACCGCAACGACGCGCCCGCCGGGACACTGCGGATCGAGATGCCGGACGGGACGCCGATCGCCGTCCATGTGCTTGGCGCGGGCGAGCCGCTTGTCTGCATCCCGGGTGGGCCGGCGCGCGCATCGGCGTACCTCGAGGACCTTGCCGGGCTGACCGCGCACCGCACGTTGCTGCGGGTCGACCTCCGAGGGACCGGGATGTCGCCCCTGCCCGAGGACCGCGGCTCGCTGGCGTTTCACCGGCTGGCCGATGACCTCGAGGTGCTCCGTGAGGCTCGCGGTCTCGACACGATGGATCTGCTGGCGCACTCGGCCGGTTGCTTCGTTGCGCTGGCCTACGCCGCAAAGCATCCGCACCGAGTCCGGCGAATGGTGCTTGTCACTCCGTCGGCTCGGCCGTTCGGCGACGTCGAGGGCGATATCGCCACCATCCGGGCCAGCCGCTCCGGCGAGCCCTGGTACGCCGAGGCCGCCGCGATCGCCGAGGAGCTCGAGTTCGCCCCTGCACATCGTCGGCTGCGATTCGACCCGGGCATGCGGGTGTTCGGCTATGCACGTTGGGACGAGCGGGCGCAGGCGCACGCCGACTCGACCGACTCACAGATGTCGATGCGCGCGATGGCGGCCTTCGCGCCGGACGCCGAAGCTGCCGCCGAGCTGGACCTCACCGGCAGGTTGCGTGAGGTCACGGCGCCGACGCTTGTTCTGGTCGGCTCGCTCGACGGGATCACCGGAGTGAAAGCCGGTCACGTCGTCGCCGACATGCTTCCCAACGCGACGGTGGTCGAGATCCCCGGCGCCGCGCACTACCCGTGGATCGACACTCCTGACGCCTTGCGCCAGGCGGTCGTCAGCTTCCTCGAAGGCAGCTGAGCAGGTCGGCGGCCAGCGAGTCGTCGGCGGCATGCGACATCGTCAACGCGATCCGGCTCGCGACCTCCCCGAAGCGATCGTGAATGCCGGCAGCGCACTCGGCCGGGTTGCCGTGGATCGTGAGAGTGCGCAGCATGGTGTCGTCGATGAGGTCACCCATCTCCTTCCATTGGCCGAGCTTTGACAGCCGGTTCAGCTCGGGCTGCAGGTCCTCCCAGCCTTCGGCTTCGAGGACCGGCCGGTAGGACGGCGTCGAGCCGTAGAATGCAAGTCGCATCCGGCTCGCGGACTCGGCGGCAGCCATCTCCTGCTCGTCGCGGCCGCAGCAGACCATCGCCTCGATGATGACCTGGAAGCTGTCGTCGTCGGCGCTCCGGGCCGGCCGGCCGGCAGCCGCAAGGCCGGCGTCGACCGCGGGCAGCGTGCGTTCGAACAGATGGCGGCGGCTGTTGAACGGATGCGTCAGCAACCCGTCGGCCACCTCGGCCACCATGTGCGTCATCTTCGGTCCGAGCGCGCCGAGCAGGATCGGCGGCGGTCCGAACTCATTCGGGCCGGGATCGAACATCGGCGTCATCAATGTGTGGTTGGTGTAGGTGCCGCGGTAGTCGAGCTTCTCACCGGACTGCCAGCACGCGAAGATCGCGTGGATCGCCTCGACCCACTCGCGCATCTGCGCGACGGGTGACTCCCAACGGGCGCCGTACCTGCGCTCGACGTGGGTCTTGATCTGGCTGCCGAGTCCCAGCCGGAAGTGCCCTCGTGAAAGCGTCTGGAGATCCCAGGCGGAGTACGCGAGGGTCAGCGGCGATCGCACCAGCGCGATCGCGACGTTGGTCATCAGGTCCAGCCCGGTGTCGGCTCGGGCCGCCGTCACCAGCGGGTAGAACGCGTCATGCGCGCCTTCGAACGTGAAGGCGCCATCGAAGCCGAGCTCCGCGATCCGCCGGATCGCGGCGTCCTCCTCGCCGAGAGGAGCGACCAGATGAGTATCAACCGGAATCACCCGCGCACCCTACGGGCCTCCTCCCGTTCGAAGTAGCACACAACGTCCCTCCGGACGTCCGCGAAACCGGACATCGCGGGAATCCCGCCCCAGCTGACCGAGAGTTGTGTGCTACTTCGGATTGACAGGTGACCAAATGGTCACCTAATGTCTCCGGTGTGGCCGTCGGATGGGTGGACTCAACGTCGATGGATGGCGTGTTCAAAGCGCTCGCCGATCCGACCCGCCGCGGCTTGCTCGACGAGCTGTTCCGCGAGGACGGCCAGACGCTGTCCGTACTCGAGGCCCGGCTTCCGATGACGCGGTTCGGGGTGATGAAGCACCTCAAGCAGCTCGAGGAAGCCGGCCTGGTCGTGACGCAACGCCGCGGCAGGGAAAAGCTGCACTTCCTCAACCCGGTCCCGATCCGCCTCATCCACGACCGCTGGGTGAGCAAGTACGCCGAACCCTGGGCTGCCGGCTTGTCGGAGCTCAAACGAGACCTAGAAAGAGAGCAGGCGAAGACGATGGAGAAGGTGTTCGAGATCTACGTGAAGGCCACGCCGGAGCGGGTGTGGGAGGCGATCACCGATCCCGAGACTCGCGCGAAGTACAACTTCGGCGCCTCACAAATCGGTGATTGGGTCGTGGGGGCGCGCCAGCAGATGAAGGCTGTCAACGCGGAGTTCGTGCTCGGCGCGTGCGAGATCCTCGAGATCGACCCGCCGCGCAAGCTGGTGCACACGCTCGACGCGTTCTTCAGCGACGAGGCGCGGGCCGAAGGCACATCGCGGGTCATGTGGGAGATCACGCCTGTCGGCGACTCGTGCCAGGTCCGGATCACCCACGACCAGATGCGCGAAGGTGCCAACGACCAGCTGTACGGCGGCTGGCCGATGATCCTGTCCGGCCTGAAGACCTGGCTCGAGACCGGCGAGCTGCTCACGACTCCGGGCTCCTTGATGTACACCTGACGAATGCCGGAAACCGTCGCGGGCCCGTCATGGGTCTGCGTCGGTTGCCGCGCCCGTGTCCCGATGGCGGAGAACGCCTGCACATCGTGTGGCCGGCCGTTCGGCGAAGGGCTTGTGCAGCCGGATGCGCCGGAGCGGATCCGCGACTACGCCCGCTGGGGATGGGTGCTCCGCGAGTTCGTGGTCCTCAACGTGCTGTTCGTCCTGTGGCGGATCGTCGGGCGGGTGTCGCTGTTCCACACCGCTGGCGCATTCGGCCGCGGCAGGTGGCTCTGGCACGCGGAGCGGGTGCTTCACCTGCCGAGCGAGGCCGCGATGCAGCGTCAGATCCTTGGTCACGCGACGCTCTCGCGGATCGCGAACGGCTACTACGAGTGGGCACATGCCGCGCTACTCGCCGTGGTCCTGCTCTGGCTGCTGTTGCGTCACCGCGACGTCTACCCACAGTGGCGCAACTTGGTGGTCGGCTTCACCGGCGTCGCTCTGCTGATCGGCTTCCTGCCTGTCGCACCTCCTCGACTCATTCCCGGCATCGGCATGGTCGACCTCGCGGCCCGCTACCACCAGTCGGTCTACGACGGGCTCGGCAAAGGGATCACCGACCAGCTGTCCGCGATGCCGTCGGTGCACGTCGGCTGGGCGGTGCTCGTTGCCGCCGCAGTGATCACGGTCGCGCACAGCCGCTGGCGCTGGTTGGTGCTGCTCCACCCGATCATCACGACGTACGTCATCGCGGTCACCGCCAACCACTACTGGCTGGACGGCGTCGCGGCGCTGCTGCTCCTGGTGGCGGTGTATTCAGGATTGCGCCGGATCCGGCCGAGTTTGGTACCGTGACTGTCGAGATGAACGCGCTCCTGCTCCTTACCCGCCCGTAGCGGGGCCGACCGACCGGCCCCCCGCTACGGGAGTCGGCTGTGTCTCAAGCAGAGCGCCGGTTTGCCACCCTTCTTGGACAGGAGCAAACCCACAATGACTGGAATGGCCAAACACTTCCGCTACACCCCGTTCGCCCCGATCGACCTGCCCGACCGCACCTGGCCGAACAAGGTCATCAGCGGTCCGCCGCAGTGGTGCAGCGTCGACCTGCGTGACGGCAACCAGGCGCTCATCGACCCGATGGACGCCGAGCGCAAGCGACGGATGTTCGACCTCCTGGTCGGCATCGGCTACACCGAGATCGAGGTCGGGTTTCCGGCCGCGAGCCAGACCGACTTCGACTTCATCCGCACCCTGGTCGAGGACGACGCGGTGCCCGAGGGTGTTGTCATCCAGGTCCTGACGCAGGCGCGCGAGGAGCTGATCGAGCGGACGTGTGAGTCCCTCGTCGGGTTCAAGGGCACCGCGCTGATCCACCTCTACAACTCGACCTCGACGCTGCAGCGACGGGTCGTCTTCGGGCTCGACAAGGACGGCATCAAGGACATCGCCGTCCGCGGCGCGCAGTGGTGCCAGAAGTACGCCGAGTCGCTGCTGTCCGGCACCGACGTCCGCTGGCAGTACTCGCCTGAGTCGTTCACCGGCACCGAGCTCGACTATGCCGTCGAGGTCTGCGAAGCCGTGATGGATGTATGGGAGCCCAGCGCAGACCGCAAGGTCGTGCTGAACCTCCCGGCAACCGTCGAGATGGCCACCCCCAACGTCTACGCCGACTCGATCGAGTGGTTCGGCCGCAACGTCGCCCGCCGCGACGCGATCGTGCTGAGCCTTCACCCGCACAACGACCGCGGTACGGCGGTCGCGGCTGCGGAGCTCGGCGTGCAGGCAGGCGCCGACCGCGTCGAGGGCTGCCTGTTCGGCAACGGTGAACGCACCGGCAACGTCTGCCTGGTCACCCTCGGGCTCAACGTCTTCAGTCAGGGCATGGACCCGGGCATCGACTTCACCGACATCGACGAGATCCGCCGGACCGTGGAGTACTGCAACCAGCTGCCGGTTCACCCGCGTCACCCCTACGGCGGCGACCTGGTCTACACGGCGTTCTCCGGCTCTCATCAGGACGCCATCAAGAAGGGCTTCGAGACGCTCGAACGTGATGCCACCGAGGCCGGGGTCCCTCTCGAGGACTTCACCTGGGGCGTGCCGTACCTGCCGATCGACCCGATGGACGTCGGGCGCAGCTACGAGGCGGTCATCCGGGTGAACTCGCAGTCCGGCAAGGGTGGTGTGGCGTACGTCATGAAGCACGACTACCACTTCGACGTCCCGCGCCGGATGCAGATCGAGTTCTCCCGAATCGTGCAGACGGTCTGCGACAACGAGGGCGGCGAGGTCGCGCCGGACAAGATCTGGCAGATGTACCGCGAGTCCTATCTCGACCGCACCGCACCGCTTCAGCTGGTGCGCTACTCGATCGAGTCGGGCGAGATCGACCAGCTCACGGCGCACGTCGTCGTCGACGGAGTCGAGCGCGAGATCCACGGCGAGGGCAACGGACCCATCGCGGCGCTGGTGCATGCCCTCGCGACAGTCGACGTCGATGCCCGGGTGCTCGACTACCACGAGCACGCGACCGGCGCCGGTGAAGAGGCGCAGGCCGCGGCGTACCTCGAGGTCGCCGTGGGCGGTCAGGTGCTGTGGGGGTGCGGCGTCTCGCCGAGCATCACCACGGCGTCGCTCTACGCGCTCGTGAGTGCGGTCAACCGCGCGTAGCGGCTCTGCGACGGACAGGCGCTCCGAGCCCCGTCAGGTGTGGATCGTCTGGCCGTCGTACGTCGCGCTCGCGTAGATCCATCCGAACAGCGGCAGGAACTCCGAGAACTGGTCCACCGACACCGCATCACCGGAGTGGATGTGCACGACGTCGTGGTCGCCGCTGCTGTCGACGACGGTGACGACGATCGTGCCGGACAGCGCGTTGGCGACCGGGTCGCCGTTCACGTCGACCAGCTCGACATAGCCGTTGATCGCGAGCGGCCAGAGGCCGAAGAGGTTGACGAACTTCAGCGCCACGGGACCAAGCGGACCGGCGGTGAAGGTCACCGCGCTGCTTGCGCCGTTCGATCCGCCGCCGTCGCTCTGGCTTGCGATCGCCGTGTACTGCTGTCCGGCGCTGAGCGCACTGCTTGCCGGCACCGACCAGGCGCCGCCGGCGCCGACCGCGGTGGTGATGGTCTGCACCGGCGTGCCGGCCGCAGTGGTTCCGGCGTAGATCTTCACGGTGACGGTCGAGCCGTCTGCGCTGTGGGTGCTGTCGGCCGTCTGGCTTCCGGCTGTCCCGGAGAACGTCGGCGTGAGCGTGGTGGTCGTCGAGCCGGATACGGGCGCGGTGAGCGTGACGGCGGGCGCGTGGGTGTCGATGACGAAGGTTGTGGCGCCCGTCCCGCTGTTGCCGGCGCCGTCTGACTGCGTGACCTGCGCGGTGTACTGCGCGTTGCCAGTGAGAGTTGTCGGCGTCACCGACCAGGTACCGCCCGAGACAGTGCCGGTCAACGTCTGCACCGGTGTGCCGGTCGCGGTGGCGCCGGCGTAGATCTTGACGGTCACGGTCGCGCCGTCCGCGCTGTGGCTCGAGTCGGCGGCTTGCGTGCCGGCAGTACCGGAGACCGTCGGTGTCGTCGTCGCGACGTATGCACCCGTCGCCGGTGTCGTGATTGTCGGTGTCGGTCCGCTGGTGTCTTTCACGGCGGACGTGGTGAGGATGACGGACGGTCCGCCGGCGTTCGTGGACCACGCGGAGATCATGAGCGGCCCGTCGAGCAGTGCCGAGAGGTCAATGCCGGTGAAGGTGAGAGTGCCCGCGCCGTTCGTGCCGGCCTTGACCGGAACTGTGATCGTCGTGGTGCCATCGGTGATCGTGACGTGCACCGTGTCCGAGATCTTTGACGTCGCGGGGAGCGTGACGTCCACCTCGGTGGCTGATTTGTTGGAGGCGCCCACGACGCCGGTGCCGGCGATCGATACACCCGTCGGTTTGGCCGGCGTCGTCGTGCCGCTGATCGGGCCCGACGAGCTAGAGATCCAGTTGCCCAAAGTGCTGTAGACGTCGTACGACGTGGTCGTTCCGGCGGGCAGGCCGCCGACCGTGCAGTTGCCGCTTGCCGAGCTGATCGTGCAGGCAGGCGATGACGTCGAGCCGTGGGGGTAGACGACGTACCCGGTGGGCGCCGGGGTGGACGAGCCCGCCGTGACGGTGACGCTGAGGCCAGTCGCGCCGGTCGCGCCCGCAGTGACGGTGCCGGGTGCGCCGAGCGTGGCGGACGTCGCGAGCTGGATCGCTGTCGCGCTTGCGGTGAAGAAGGCGAACGCCGCGGAGCTCAGACCGACCACGAGCGCAATGGTGAGGGCCGCGACGCCGATCAGCTTGCGGCTCATGGCGTGTGCCCGTTGGCGATCAGTGGGATTGCGAAGGTCGCGCCCTGGCAGCCATCGGCAGCCGCGGTGGTCATCGTCACAGAGCCACTGGCCGTCACGGTCTGGTTTGCCGAGATGGTGCCGCTGGGCAGCATGCCTGCGACGAACGAGACGACGGTTGGGCTGCAGCTTCCCTTTCCGGCGGTCTGGATAGTGGTCGAGCCCGACTGTGTCAGTGACGTGACAGTCAGGCCGGCAGCACTACTGGTGTTCTTGAGCGCCACGCTGACCGGGACGACTGCGCCGGGATACAGCCCGGAGACCGGGGTGATGCTGGCCGTCAGCGTCGTCGTGCCGGTTGCCGCGGTTGCGCTGCCGTGCCCAGTGCTCGACCAGTACGCGTCAGCGGTTCCGGCGCACGCAACCGCGACGATCGCAGCGCCGAGCGCGACGATCACGCCACGCTGCATCGTTACGGTGAGCCGGTCCGGTGACATGGGTGGGTGTCAGCCCTGCTGTGCGGTTGCCTGGAAGGTGAGCGGGAACCGTGCGTTCTTGCAGGCGTTCTGGTTGGTGGTCAGGTCGAGCATCGACAAGGTCAGCGGGATCCGGACCGCGGAGCCGGGAGCCAGGTCGTAGTGGTGTGCGCCCGGGTCGGAGAAGTCGTAGTGGGTCACGCGGATGCTGTCGGCCGCAGTGCACGTGGGCGACGCGTCGCCCACGACGACGCGGGCTGAGGTGATCCGTGCAGGGCCATGGCCGGTGTTGGTGATGGCAATGACGACCGGGCTCGTCATTCCGGGGGCAAGGCCGCCGCGTTCGCTGCCGGACACCCGGATCGAGGCCGGTGCCGCGCCCGCTCCCAGCGGGCTGATGGACTGCGCGGACTGAGACTCGTTCCCCGGTGCGGCGGTGCCGCCTCCGGCGAGTGTGCTGCCACCGGAGATTTTCCCGCCGCAGGTCCCACTGCATCCGTCGTATCGATCGATCGCGGCTAGCAGTCCGGCGAGGAGGACGGTGACGACGGCCAGCCACATCCACAGCAGCCCGCGTCGACGCTTTTCGTCGTCGTCGTCGGTGGCGTCAGTGGTAATGGTCTGGTCAGTCATCGCCGTCCTCCGTCGCTGGAAGGGGTGGTCAGCTGACGCTGTAGCTGACCGGGATGCTCTGGCCCTTGCACGCGTCCTGGCTCACGCCGGTGTCGTTCATCGCGAGCGTGATTCCGGACCACGCGCCGACGTTGCTGCCGGCGGCGATCTCCGCGTTGACAACCGCGGTTCCGGTGATCGAGAAGTCACCGGCAACGCACCCGCTCGGCAGCGTGCCGAGGGTGGCCGTGACGGTGCCGACCCGGATCGAGCCCGAGTTGGAGTTGTTGAACTTTCCGACCAGGGCAACGTTGCCGCCCGGATACAGGCTCGAGGTCGGGGTGGTCTGGACGACTGTCACATTGGCTGTCGTCGCGGTCGCGGCGGTGCCGGCGCCGGTACCGGTCGAGGTCCAGTACGCGAACGCCACGCCACCGCCGCTCAGCGCCAGAGCGCCGGCACCGAGGGCTGCGGCCGCCTTCTTCTTGTTGCTGATCTTGTGCATCTGTCAGATCCCCTCCGTAGGGAGTCACCCGCGGCGCCTGGTCGGCGTCTCGCGCGCCCCCTGGTGGGGCACCGACGTCAACGATGGGCAGCCCGACGCAACGGCCAAGCGACGGATTCACAACGTTCGGACAACGCGTGAGGCGGCTCGCGAGCGGCCGCAGCTGGGCGTCAGCCCTCGAAGCGGTACCCCACTCCACGCACCGTCAGCAGGAATCTCGGGCGCTGCGGATCAGTCTCGATCTTCAGCCGCAGACGCCGGACATGTTCGGTGACGGTGGAGGGGTCCTGCCACTTGGTCGAGGACCCCCACACCTGGTCGAGGAGCTGCTCTCTGCTGAAGACGCGTCGCGGCGAGGCCGCGAGGAGTGCGAGCAGGTCGAACTCCTTCACCGTCGTGTCGATGACAGCTCCGTCGAGTGCGACCTCGCGTGCTCCGAGGTCGACGGTGAGCGCGCCGTACCGAAGCCGCTGGTGCGGCGTGTGTGCAGCGGGCCGGTCGCGGCGTCGGACGAGGGCGTAGATGCGTGCCACGAGCTCCGCGCCGCTGAACGGCTTCACGATGTAGTCGTCGGCGCCCATGCGCAGGCCGAGCACCCGGTCGGTCTCGCCACCGCGCGCCGAGAGAAAGATGATGGGCAGGTTCTCCCGACCGCGGATCTCGGTCATCAGGTCGAATCCACTCATCTCCGGCATCATGATGTCGAGCAGGATCACGTCCGGCTTGCGCTCAGCCAGCATCGCCAGGGCTGAAGCCGCGTCGGCGGCACAGTCGATTCGAAAGCCCTCATCGGTCAGCAGGGTCTCGAGCAGGTCGCGGGTCGGCGCGTCGTCGTCGACGACCAGCACGTGCAGGGGTCGCCTCGCTCGCACCCGCCCGATGCTACGGCTCGGCGACCAGGACGGCGTCCTTGCGCGACCCTCTTCCCGGCGAGGTCGCCAGCACCGACCCGATGAGGACCAGCGGGAAACCGATGACCATCCCGGTCGTCAGGTGCTCACCGAGGATCGAGACGCCGAGCGCGATCGCGACCGCGGGGTTGACATAGGTGATGACCGTGGCGCGGGTCGGACCGATCTCGGCGATGAGCCAGAAGAAGACGATGAAGGCGAGCGCCGTGCAGATGACCGCGAGACCGATGACCGACCAGATCACCTCGCCACTGAGGTGATCCGGTGGTTTCGCGATGGCGACGGGTGCGTAGACGACTGCCGTGAGGCCGAGCGAGGCGGCCACGACTGCGAGACCCGGAGCATCGGATAGCCGGTGCGAAAGGACCAGCGGGCCCAGTGCGTAGCCCACCGCCACGACCGCGATCTCGGCGACGGCGGTCATGTCGACCGTGCCGACCTGGAGCCCGACCAGCGAGCCCACACCTGCGATGCCGACGAGCAGGCCGCCCCAACGACGGGCTGTCATCTCCTCGGCCAGACCAAGAGCCTTGGTGATCCCGATTCCGACGAGTGGTACCGCGGCGACAAGAAGGCCGGCGAACGAGCTGGTGAGGTGCTCCTCCGCGCTGCTGAGCAACAGCCACGGGATCGTGAGCTCGACCGCGGTGTAGAGCAGCACCCAGCGCCAGTGGCCGCGTAGGCCGCCGAGGACGCCGCGCCAGGCCGCAATCGGCAGCAGCAAGAGAGCGCCGATGGCGGTTCGGGCGAAGACGAGGTCTGCGGGACTCAGATCACGGACCGCGATGCGGATCAGAAGATACGGCAGTCCCCAGATGAGGCACATGGCGACGAAGAGCACCCATCCGCGCCGGCTCACGTGGCGACACTACGATTCGCGGGTGACGAAGAGTGCGCGCATCGCGGTCATTGCCGGCGACGGCATCGGCATCGAGGTCGTTACCGAGGGCCTGAAGGTTCTCCGTACGGCAGTCGAGCCCGACGGCTTCAAGATCGAGACCACCGACTATGACCTCGGTGCCGCGCGGTGGCACCGCACGGGCGAGACGCTTCCGGACGGCGTGCTCGAGGAGCTCCGGCAGTACGACGCGATCCTGCTCGGCGCGGTCGGCGACCCCACCGTTCCGCCGGGTGTCCTCGAGCGGGGCCTGTTGCTGAAGATCCGCTTCGCGTTCGAGCACGCGGTCAACCTGCGGCCGGTGAAGCTGTATCCCGGGGTGTCGACCCCGCTCGCCGACGTGACGCCCGAGGACATCGACATGGTCGTCGTGCGGGAGGGCACCGAGGGCCCGTACGTCGGCATCGGCGGTTCGATGCGAACGGGCACCGCCAACGAGGTCGCGAGTGAAGAGAGCATCAACACCCGGTTCGGCGTGGAGCGGGTGGTGCGCGATGCGTTCCGCCGCGCCGCGGCGCGGCCCCGCAAGAAGCTCACTCTCGTGCACAAGACCAACGTCCTGGTGCACGCCGGATCGCTGTGGCACCGCACGGTCGAAGAGGTCAACCCCGACTTCCCGGATGTCACCGTCGACTATGCGCACGTGGACGCTGCCTGCCTCTACATGACCACGCAGCCGGCACGCTTCGATGTCGTGGTGACCGACAACCTGTTCGGCGACATCGTCACCGATCTCGGCGCGGCGATCGCGGGCGGCATCGGGCTCGCGGCAAGCGGCAACCTCAACGTCGACGGCACCGCGCCCTCCATGTTCGAGCCGGTGCACGGCAGCGCGCCCGACATCGCGGGCCAGGGCATTGCCGACCCCACCGCGACTGTGTTGTCCGTCGCGATGCTGCTCGACTCGCTCGGTCTCGCAGGCGCTGCGGCGCGCGTAGAGGCAGCGGCCGCGGCCGATCTCGCCGAGCGAGGCTCCGCGCAGCGGCGTACGACCGAAATCGGGGATGCGATCAGCGCGAGGCTCGCCTAATCTCGACGTATGGGACTTGAGTTCGCGATCGAGCCGACGCAGCATCCGACGTCCCCCGAGCGGCTTGCCGAGATCATGGCCGCGCCCGGGTTCGGCAAGGTGTTCACCGACCACATGGTCACGGTCGAATGGACGCCCGACGCCGGGTGGCACGACGCCCGGGTACGTCCATACGGCCCGCTGAGCATGGATCCCGCCTCCCACGTCTTCCATTACGGCCAGACCATCTTTGAGGGCTTCAAGGCCTACCGCCAGCCAGACGGCGGCATCGCGACCTTCCGGCCGGGGTTCAACGCCGACCGGTTCAACCGCTCCGCGCATCGGCTTGCACTGCCGGAGCTCCCGGTCGAGACGTTCGTCGAGGCGGCGGACCGGTTGGTGTCCCAAGATGCTGACTGGGTGCCGCGAA
This sequence comes from Mycobacteriales bacterium, assembly GCA_036268405.1. GTDB lineage: Bacteria > Actinomycetota > Actinomycetes > JAFAQI01 > JAFAQI01 > DASZTV01. The sequence continues at coordinate 90,350 of DATAUF010000130.1, read as the reverse complement.
GCGACGACGCGAGCCTCTACTTGCGGCCGTTCATGATGGCGACCGAGGTCGGGCTGGGGGTGAAGCCCGCGTCGCGGGTGACGTTCCTCGTCATTGCCTCACCAGCCGGTCCGTACTTCGCCTCGGGCGCCAAGCAGGTCACGATCTGGCTCTCCGAGGACTACACGCGCGCCGCGCCCGGTGGCACCGGTGCCGCGAAGTGCGGAGGCAACTACGCGGCGAGCCTGGTCGCGCAGCAGGAGGGCATCGCCAACGGGTGCGAGCAGGTGCTCTTCCTCGACGCCGTCGAGCGCCGGTGGGTCGAGGAGCTCGGCGGCATGAACCTGTGGTTCGTGCAGGACGACGGCACGATGGTCACACCCGAGCTGACGGGAACGATCCTCGAGGGCGGCACCCGTGACGCGCTCAAGTCGCTGGCGAGTGCGCTCGGTCACGAGGTGGAGGAGCGCCCCGTCGACATCGACGAGTGGCGCAAGGGCGTGGACACCGGCCGGATCACCGAAGTGTTCGCCTGCGGCACGGCGGCTGTGATCGCATCGGTGGGGACGCTGAAATGGCACGGCGGCGAGGTCACGCTTCCGGTCGAGACACCGGTCGCTACTGCCCTACGTACGGCGCTGGTCGACCTGCAGTACGGCCGCGCAGCCGACCCGCAGGGCTGGATGCACCGAGTCCTCTAGCGTTCCCGGCATGACTCGACTGCTTCTCCTCGGTGCCGGCGAGCTCGGCAAGGAGGTCGCGCTGGAGGCGGCCGCGCTCGGCGTCGAGGTCATCGCGGCCGATCGCTATGACGACGCGCCCGCGATGCAGGTCACCCCACATCGCCGGGTGCTGGACATGCTGGACCCGGACGCCGTTCGGGCCCTGGTCGAGGAAACCCAGCCGGACTTCGTCGTACCAGAGGTCGAAGCAATCGCGACCGAGACTCTCCTGCAGCTCGAGACCGAGGGCTGGACGGTCATTCCAACAGCTCGTGCGGCACGGCTCACGATGGACCGCGAAGGCATTCGGCGCCTCGCAGCCGAGACCCTGGGTCTGCCGACGTCGCCGTACCGGTTCGCGACGAACGAGGATGAGTACGTCGCCGCGGTCACCTCGCTTGGAAGGCCCTGCGTCGTGAAGCCGGTGATGAGCTCTTCCGGCAAGGGCCAATCGGTGGTGGGGATCGACGACGACCCGATGGAGGCGTGGCGATTCGCCCGAACGTCCGGTCGGGTCGCTGATCAGCCGGTCATCATCGAGGGTTTCGTCGATTTCGTCTACGAGCTCACCATGCTGACCGTCCGGCACGCCGCGGGCACGACGTGCTGTCCGCCGATCGGACACCTCCAGGAGGGTGGCGACTACCGCGAGTCATGGCAGCCGCAGCCGATGTCGGCACTGGCGTTGGAACGAGCGACCGACCTGTCGGTCCGGATCACCGACGAGCTCGGCGGGCGTGGCGTCTTCGGGGTCGAGCTCTTCGTCACCGTCGACGATCAAGTGCTGTTCAGTGAGGTCAGCCCTCGTCCGCACGACACCGGGCTCGTGACGCTGCTCAGCCAGGCCACCAGCGAGTTCGGGCTGCACGTCCGCGCGATCCTCGGTCTGCCTGTGCGACCCGACGATGTCGCCAACGTCCGGCCCTGCGCCAGCGCGGTGGTGCTCGCCGACGCCGAGCTCGAAGAGCCGGCAGTCGCCGGGGTAGCAGCTGCCCTGACTGGCCCGGGCACCAAGGTGCGGGTGTTCGGCAAGCCGTCAGCTCACCCGGGCCGGCGGATGGCCGTCGCCGTCGCCGACGGGAGCGATGTCGACGATGCGCGGACGCGTGCACGCGCGGCCGCGAGCGCAATGTCCGTGGTAAAGGCTTGACCTTTTGTGTGGTCGTGCCGAACACTTGAGGCGTGACGCAGTTCGCAACGATTATTTGTGAGCGCGTCGGCTAGCACCACTGAGCCGACGCGCAACCCCTCGATGCCCGTATTGGGCCGAGGGGTTTTGTGTTGCTACAGAACGTTTTTTGTCGGCAAAGCACGGTTCTACGGAGAGGAAGTCCGGTGACACTCACCGACCTGCACGTGTACGACACGACGCTGCGCGATGGGTCGCAGCGTGAGGGCCTGTCGCTGTCCGTCGACGACAAGCTCGCGGTCGCAGCGCACCTGGACTCCCTAGGGGTGGGATTCATCGAAGGCGGCTGGCCGGGTGCGAACCCGAAGGATGAGGCGTTCTTCCGGCGTGCTGCCGCGGGCGAACTGACGCTTCAGCACGCGACGCTCGCGGCATTTGGCGCCACCCGAAAGGCAGGGGCGGTCGCGGCCGACGACCCGCAGGTTCGCGCGCTGGTCGACGCACAGACTCCGGTCGTGACTCTCGTGGCGAAATCGCACACCGGGCATGTCGAGCGGGCACTGCGGACAACGCTGGAGGAGAACCTCGCGATGGTCCGCGACACGGTGTCGTTCCTGCGGGGCGAGGGCCGGCGGGTGTTCCTCGACGCGGAGCACTTCTTCGACGGCTATGCGCTCAACCGCGAATACGCGCTCGCCGTTGTTGCTGCCGCGGCGGAGTCCGGCGCGGAGGTGGTCGCGTTGTGCGACACGAACGGCGGGATGCTGCCGACGCGGCTGGCCGAGGTCGTCCACGAGATCGTGGGATGGCTGGGCCACCCGCAGACCCGCATCGGGATCCACGCCCACGACGACACATCGTGCGCAGTGGCCAACTCGCTTGCCGCCGTCCAGGCGGGCGCGACACATGTGCAGGGAACGGCAAACGGCTACGGCGAGCGGGCCGGCAACGCCGACCTGTTCTCGATCGTCGCCGGCCTCGAGCTCAAGCTGGACCTTCCGGTCCTGCCCGAGGGATCCATCACCGAGCTGGTCCGGGTCAGCCACGCAATCGCGGAGCTTGCCAACATCGCGCCTGACGACCACCAACCGTGGGTTGGCGCGAGTGCATTCGCCCACAAGGCGGGACTGCACGCGTCGGCACTCAAGGTTGACCCGGACCTGTATCAGCACATCGATCCGGCAGCGGTCGGCAACGACATGAGGATCCTGGTGTCGGAGCTCGCCGGCCGGGCGAGCGTGGAGCTGAAGGCGCGCGAGCTCGACATCGAGGTCGACCGTGAGGTCGTCGGCCGGGTCATCGACCGGGTCAAGAAGATGGAGTCCGAGGGCTACTCGTTCGAGGCTGCTGAAGCGTCGTTCGAGCTGATGCTGCGCGAGGAGGTCGACGGCGCGCGGTCGCGGCCGTTCGTGCTGGAGTCCTATCGGGTGATCAGCGACAGCCGCGGTGAGGGCGGCGAGGCTTCCGAGGCGACGGTGAAGATCCACGTCGGCGAGGAGCGGATCGTCGCAACCGGAGAGGGCAACGGTCCGGTCAACGCGCTCGACATGGCGCTGCGCAAGGCGCTGGAGCGCTTCTACCCGCAGCTCGGCAAGCTCGAGCTGGTCGACTACAAGGTGCGGATCCTCGAAGGTGCCCATGGGACCGGCGCGGTGACCAGGGTGCTGGTGCGTACGTCGAACGGTGAGCGGGAGTGGGACACCGTTGGTGTGGACGAGAACGTCATCGCCGCGTCGTGGCAGGCACTCGACGACGCCTACACCTACGGCTTGCTCAAATAGGCTGCTGTGAGTGCGCATTGCGAGGTTCTCTCACGAGGGTGATGTCTCTTTTGGGGTAGTCGAGGGGGACACGGTCGCGCAGATCACCGCGCACCCGTTCGCTCCCGTCGAGCTCACGGGCGGTCGTGCGGCGCTGTCGAGCGTGAAGCTGCTCGCGCCCGTGCTGCCCAGCAAGGTGGTGGCGATCGGGAAGAACTACGCGTCACACGCGGCGGAGATGGGTGGCGAGGTTCCAGAGCAGCCGCTGATCTTTCTCAAGCCGTCGACCTCGGTCATCGCATCCGGCGATGCGATCACGTCGCCGCCGTCGTCGGAGCGAGTGGACTACGAGGGCGAGCTCGCGGTGGTCATCGGCCGGCTGTGTCGAGATGTCCCGGAGGAGCGCGCGATGGAGGTCGTCCTTGGCTACGCGTGCGCCAATGACGTCACCGCGCGTGACCAGCAGAAGACAGACGGGCAGTGGTCGCGGGCGAAGGGCTACGACACCTTTTGCCCGCTCGGGCCCTGGATCGAGACCGAGCTGGACCCCTCCGACCTGCGGATCACGACGCGGCTCAACGGGGAGGTCAAGCAGGACTCGCGGACCTCGATGATCGTGCACAAGATCCCGCAGCTGATCGCATACATCACGTCGTGCATGACGTTGCTGCCCGGTGATGTGATTCTCACCGGTACGCCCGATGGCATCGGGCCGATGCGGGTCGGTGACTCCGTAGAGGTCGAGATCGAGGGCATCGGCGTGCTGACGAACCCGGTGGCCGCCCGATGACGGTGCGGCTTCGGGTCGCGCCATCACCGACGGGCGACCCGCACGTCGGGACGGCGTACATGTCGCTGTTCAACCTGGCGTTCGTCCGCCGCGAGGGCGGCGTCTTCGTGCTGCGCATCGAGGACACCGACCGCGCACGGCTCAACGAGGGCAGTGAGCAGCAGATCTACGACACGTTGCATTGGCTTGGCCTCGGTTGGGATGAGGGCCCCGACGTCGGCGGCCCGTTCGCGCCGTACCGGCAGTCGGAGCGGCTTGAGACGTATCGGCCGGTCGTCGAGGCGCTGTTGGAGGCCGGGCACGCCTATCACTGCTGGTGCACGTCAGAGCGGTTGAGCGAGATGCGCGAGGCGCAGCAGAAGGCCAAGCGGCCGACTGGCTATGACCGGTTGTGCGTCGGCAAGACACGCGAGGAACGGGCGGCGCTTCCCGGCTTCTCGGAAGAGCCCGTGGTGCGGATGCTGATTCCGGATGACGCGCCGCTGACGTTCACCGACCTGATCCGTGGTGAGGTCAACGCGCCGAGGCCTGACGACCAGGTGCTCATGAAGACCGACGGGTTCCCGACCTACCACCTCGCCAACGTCGTCGACGACCACGAGATGGGCATCACCCACGTGGTGCGCGGTGAGGAGTGGATCGCGTCGACGCCCAAGCACGTGCTGCTCTACGACTGGATGGAATGGCAGCGGCCGGAGTTCGCGCACATGCCGTTGCTGCGCAACACCGACAAGTCTAAGATCTCCAAGCGCAAGAACCCGGCGGCGCGGCTGAGCTGGTTCGTCGAGCAAGGCTTTCTGCCGGAGGCGCTGCGCAACTTCCTGGCGTTGATGGGCTACTCGCTGCCCGACGGCCAGGAGGTGTTCTCGTTCGAGGAGATGGTCGCGTCGTTCGAGTGGTCGCGGGTCAACCCGGTCGGACCGGTCTTCGACGTCGACAAGCTGCGATGGCTGTCGGGGCACTACATCCGCGAGCTTCCGGTCGCGGAGCTCGCGTCACGGCTGGTTGCGTTCATGGGGATCGAAGGCGCCGCCGCCGACATCGTGACGCGCGCGACGCCTCTTGTGCAGGAGCGGGTGGGCACGTTGCTCGAGGCCGCGGGCATGGTGGCGTTCCTGCTCGAGGACCGCTTCGCGGTTGATCCGGACGCGGCGGCAAAGCAGCTCGGGCACGACGCGAAGCCTGCGTTGGAGGCAGCACGCGCGGCACTTGCGGAGCTGCCATCGTTTGCCGCCGCTGACATCGAAGCCGCGCTGCGTAGCGCGCTCGTTGATGGCTTGGGGATGAAGCCGAAGGTCGCGTTCGGTCCGATTCGGGTCGCGGTCACCGGCAGCACCGTGTCGCCGCCGCTGTTCGAGTCGATCGAGCTGCTCGGTCGCGACCGCACTCTGGTACGGCTCGACGCGGCTCTGAACTGAGGTCGTCACTGGGCTAAACTGCTCGACGTTCCGCGAAAGCGGTGCCATTGGGGTATGGGGTAATTGGCAGCCCGGCTGATTCTGGTTCAGCTAGTCTAGGTTCGAGTCCTGGTACCCCAGCGAGTACCATTTTCCTGCTTCACCGCACCGGGAAACCGGCGCGAGCTCCCGTCGTCTAGTGGCCTAGGACGCTGCCCTCTCAAGGCGGTAACGGCGGTTCGAATCCGCTCGGGAGTACTCAACATAATCGACTTACTTCAATTTAAGCAGGCGCTCCGGCGCGTAGCGCAGCAACAGTTCAACCGCGTAGTGAACCTTGTCTTCGACTCGTTGGCCTCGCGGTTGCCATCTAGACCAGAGCTCGAGATTCTCGGGCCGATTGTCCAGTCGATCACCGTTGCGGTGGTGAACGCTTTCGTCGGGCCAGAGCGGCCGGTTAAGCATCTGTGCCATCACGTAGCGATGCTCGAGCGACTGGTTGTCGCCGCCGGTCAGGAATCGCATCTCACGGGGGACGGCGACCATCCAGTAGCCGTGATGGATGCGTCTGACTCCCGGCGGTTTACGGATTGGATTGTCCGCTTGGACGTTGCCGAACTTTCGTTTGCGACTTGCATGCGTCTGACAGAGCTGACGTTTGACTGCGGGTCGTTCGCAGCTTGCAACTGAACATTGATCATTCACACGTCGTCCAATCGGTCGTTCGGGCATCACGTCACCGAGCCGAAGCATTCGAAGCAAGTGGGCATGGCAGAGCCCGCGCCCCTCGGCGTCGCGTGAGCAAGTCTCGACACAGCACTGCCGGCGCATCGGAACCTCCGCGACCAAGATCGCGATGGGTTGCGACAGAAACTTCGCTGCAAACAAAGACGTTGTGGACAGCGGATCGCTACCTAGTGGTTGTGGATGTCAGCTCCTTAGCGGCTGCGACCACTGCTTCGGCGTGCAGCGTTCCTGGTGTTCTGGTGAGCCGGTCGATTGGTCCTGACACAGAAACCGCTGCCACGACTGCGCCGGTCGCGTCGAACACGGGTGCCGACACCGACGCGACGCCTGCTTCGCGTTCTCCGACACTCGCCGCCCATCCGCGTCGTCGTACTGCCGCGAGGGTTGCGGGGGAGAACTTCGACCCCGCTGCGAGACGTGCTGCATCTGCCGCCGGCTCCCAGGCGAGCAGCACCTGCGCCGCCGACCCGGCGGTCATCGGAAGGTCCGCACCTACCGGCACGGTGTCGCGCAACCCGCTGGCGCGTTCGGCGGCCGCTACGCATCGCCGTACGTCTCCGACGCGTCGATAGAGCTGCGCGCTCTCGTGGGTGCTTGCCGACAGCCGTTCGAGTACCCCGTCTGCCGCCAGCAGCAGCGGATCGACTCGACCGGCCGCAGCGAGCTCGTAGAGGTGTGGGCCCAGACCGAATCGGCCGGCGTCGTCGCGGGCGACGAGACCGTGGACCTCGAGCGCCACTGCAAGCCGGTATGCCGTCGCGCGGGACAGTCCACTGCGTTCGACGAGCTCGGCGAGCGACGCCGGCCCGTCACGCAGGCACCCGAGTACGACAACCGCCTTGTCAAGCACACCGACGCTGCTACGCTGTGTCACATCGCAATACTGCTGTATCAGATAGTGAGATGGCAAGCACGTACGACGAGAAGGAGCAGCTATGGCGCGGACACTGGCCGAGAAGGTGTGGGAGAACCACGTCGTCCGCCGGACCGAAGGCGAGCCCGATCTGCTCTACATCGACCTGCACCTGGTCCACGAGGTCACCAGCCCACAAGCATTCGACGGACTGCGCAACACCGGCCGATCGGTGCGGCGTCCCGATCTGACGATAGCCACCGAGGACCACAACGTCCCGACCACTCCCGGCCCGATCGTCGACCCGATCAGCCTCACGCAGGTGGAAGCACTGCGCCGCAACTGTGAGGAGTTCGGGGTGCGCCTGCACCCGATGGGTGATGCGGGCCAGGGCATCGTCCACGTCATCGGCCCACAGCTCGGCCTCACCCAACCCGGCATGACCGTCGTCTGCGGCGACAGCCACACCAGCACGCACGGCGCGTTCGGCGCACTCGCGTTCGGCATCGGCACCAGCGAGGTCGAGCACGTGCTCGCCACGCAGACGCTGCCACTGCAGCGACCCAAGACGATGGCCGTCGAGGTTGATGGAACGCTGCCTCCCGGTGTGACAGCCAAGGACCTGGTGCTCGGGATCATCACGCAGATCGGTACCGGCGGCGGTCAGGGCCACATCATCGAGTTCCGCGGCGAAGCGGTGCGGGGGCTGTCGATGGAAGGCCGGATGACGGTCTGCAACATGTCGATCGAGGCCGGCGCCCGCGCGGGCATGATCGCACCGGATGACACGACCTTCAGCTATCTCAAGGGCCGCCCCAACGCACCGACCGGCGCCGACTGGGATGCTGCCGTCAAGGCATGGCAAGGCCTGGCGACCGACGAGGGCGCGATCTTCGACAAGGTCGTGCGCATCGACGCCGCCGCCCTCTCGCCGTGGGTCACGTGGGGAACCAACCCGGGCCAGGGCGCGGCGTTGTCCTCGGCCGTGCCGCAGCCGCGCGACGCCGCCGACGAGCGAGCGCTCGAGTACATGGGGCTGACCGCAGGAACGCCGCTGAAGGACGTCGCCGTCGACACCGTCTTCATCGGCTCGTGCACCAACGGTCGACTCGAGGACCTTCGTGCCGTCGCCGAGGTGTTGCGCGGACGCAAGGTCGCCGACGGCGTACGTGTCCTGATCGTCCCGGGGTCTGTCGTCGTCAAGGAGGCTGCCGAAGCCGAGGGCCTCAACGAGGTCTTCGAGACAGCGGGCGCGCAGTGGCGTGGCGCCGGATGCTCCATGTGTCTGGCCATGAACCCCGACAAGCTCGCTCCGGGCGAGCGAAGCGCCTCGACGTCCAACCGCAACTTCGAAGGCAGGCAAGGTCCGGGTGGTCGCACTCACCTGGTGTCGCCCGCGGTCGCCGCGGCAACAGCGGTGACCGGCCGACTGACCGCTCCGGCAGATCTTTAGAAGGGACGCAGACCATGGAGAAGTTCACGACACTCACCGGCCGGGCGGTCCCGTTGCGCCGTAGCAACGTCGACACCGACCAGATCATCCCGGCGGAGTACCTCAAGCGAGTCACCCGCAGCGGCTTCGAGGACGGGCTGTTCGGTGCTTGGCGCAACGACCCGTCGTTCGTCCTCAACGACAGCCGGTACGACGGTGCCTCGATCCTCATCGCCGGTCCAGACTTCGGCACCGGCTCGTCGCGGGAGCACGCGGTCTGGGCGCTGCAGGACTACGGCTTCCGAGCAGTCATCTCGCCTCGCTTCGCCGACATCTTCCGCGGCAATGCGCTCAAGGGCGGTCTGCTTCCGGTCCAGCTCGCCGACGACGTCGTTGCGACGCTGCAGGACATTGCGGAGGTCGACCCGACGGCGGAGATGGTCGTCGACCTCGAGGCGCGTGAGGTGCGCGCCGGTGATCTGACGGTCGGATTCGAGATCGACGACTACACCCGCTGGCGCCTGATGGAAGGTCTCGACGACATCGGGTTGACCTTGCGCCACACCGACGACATCTCGCACTTTGAGTCCGGGCGACCGTCCTGGATGCCCGTCACCGCATAGAAAAGACGTCAGGACCTGCGGCGACACAACAAAAAAGTCCCGCCGAATCGTTGTATGCACCGCGAATACGCCCTAGCGTCCGCGTGAGTCGAGGGCGTTCCTCGACGTGACTGCGGAGGGTGCAAGTGAACAGGGCCGAACTGATCGACTCGATCCGTGACCGTCTCGGTGCGTCCAAGTCCGACGCCGAGAACGCCGTCGACGCGGTGCTCGACACCATCCAGCGTGCGGTTGCGGCGGGCGAGCGCGTCGCGATCACCGGCTTCGGTGTCTTCGAGAAGGTCGAGCGCGCCGCGCGCACCGGCCGTAACCCGCGCACCGGCGCGACCGTCAAGGTAAAGGCGACCTCGGTTCCCAAGTTCCGTCCCGGCACGCAGTTCAAGGGCGTGGTCAGCGGCGCGGTCAAGCTCGGCAAGGTGACCGACGCGGCGACCAAGGCGGCCGCGAAGTCGACGGCCACCACGGCACGCAGCGCGGCGAAGACCGCGTCGGCCGGCCCGCGCAAGGCAGCTGTCGCCGCGAAGACCGCTGCCAAGAAGGCGGCCAAGGCTCCGGCCAAGAAGGCACCGGCCCGCAAGGCCCCTGCCAAGAAGGCGCCGGCAAAGAAGCGCTAGCTCGTCCGACTCACGCCGGCTCGGGGAAGGTCGTGATCGTCAGCGACCTGACCCGGCCGGCGTCGTCGATTTGCAGCCGCACCCGCTGACCAAGGCGGAGCAGTCGCAACCCTGAGCGGTCGAACGCCTCCGCGTCGTACGTCACAACCGCGCCATCGTCGGTCAGGACGTCGCCGCTGCGGGTGACCTCGTCGTGGTGGCGCACCGTCGCCTGCAAGATCAAAGCTCCGGTACGTCTGCGAGGGCATGGCGGGTCGCGTCGCCGATCCCCAGGGCGACCGCCGCTCGCAACCCGTCGAGCGTGTCGACATCGCGACGCACCGACTCTGGCGCGACCGCCGTGAGGTCCGTGGCACCGGCGGCGACGTGGGCCGCGAGCGAAGCAACGCCGAACCGCGGCTCGAACAGCGCCGCCGACCTGGCGCAGAGCAACGTCGTCCCGGTCCCCGGCAAGTCCGCTACCACCGCCTGGTCGTGGTCTGCCGCACGCGCAAGGACGACCGCGAGGTCCTCACTGCGCAGTGCTGGCAGGTCCGATGACAACGCGGCGACGTGGCCGTTGGCCGTGCTCGCGACGCCATGCGCCAGAGCTGCGTTGAGGCCGGCGTCGGGCTCGTCGGGGACGATTCGCACCCCAAGCGGTGAAAGGGCCGCTCGCGCCCGTCCGTCGTCCGTCACGACCACGACCGCGGCCACGAGGTGGCAGGCGAGCGCGGCGGCCACCGTGTCGACCGCCATCGCCACGGCCAGCGACGCGCGCGCCTCTGCATCGAGCGCCAACCGGGTCTTGGCGTTCTCGACCCGCTTCACGGGGACGACGAGCGACCACCGCTCTGCTTGCTGGGTCATGTCTGGCATCCTCGCAGGGTGCGGTACGGGCGGCTCGGGTTCTGGTATCGCTTCGTCGTTGTGGTCGCTCGTCCGCTGCTTCGGATGACCACCACTTGGGACTGGCGCCGACCCGACCTCGTGCCGCGGTCCGGCGGTGTGATCATTGCCGCGAACCATGTGAGCTACGTCGACCCGTTCGCGCTCGGCCTCTACGTTTTCGAAGCGGGCCGGGTGCCGAAGTTCCTCGCCAAGTCTTCGTTGTTCGAGCACCCGTTGACCAAGCACATCTTCCTCGGTGCCAACCAGATCCCGGTCTACCGGGGCACCGCCGACGCCGCCAAAGCGCTGTCGGCGGCCGTCGACGCGGTGAAGGACGGGGACTGCGTGCTGATCTACCCGGAGGGAAGCGCTACTCGCGATCCCGACTGCTGGCCGATGAAGGCGCGCACCGGTGTCGCTCGGCTCGCGCTTGAGACCGGAGCGCCCGTCATCCCGATCGCACAGTGGGGTCCGCAGAACCTCTGGCGCTACAAGGCGAAGCTGCCGCGACCGTTCCCGCGCAAGCACGTCACGATGCTCGCCGGCGACCCGGTTGACCTCTCGGCGTACGCCGGAAGACCGATCGATGCCGACCTGCTGCACGAGGTCACGGAAGTCATCATGCGGCGGATCACCGATCTTCTCGTCGAGCTGCGCGGCGGCAATCCACCCGCCGTCGCGTATGACCCTCGATCCGACTCCGGGGCGGCGGCATGACGCGCGCCGCGGTCATCGGAGCCGGTTCGTGGGGCACCGCGTTTGCGCAGGTTCTCGTCGACTCGGGGACGGAGACGATCGTCTGCGCTCGCCGCGCCGACCTCGCCGCGGCGATCAACGACAGCCATGAGAACCCGGACTACCTGCCAGGGATCGCGCTCACCCCGTCGTTGCGGGCGACCGCGGATCCTGCAGAAGCGCTCGAAGGCGCGGAGATCGTCGTGCTTGCGGTGCCCTCACAGACGTTGCGCGCCAACCTTGTCGAGCTGGTCGGCCTGCTGCCCGGCGATGCGATGCTCGTGAGCCTGATGAAGGGCGTCGAGCTCGGTACGGACAAGCGGATGACGGAGGTGATCCGTGAGGTCGCCGGCGTGCCCGATGACCGCGTCGCGGCGGTATCGGGACCCAACCTCGCCAAGGAGATCGCCAATCGCGAACCTGCGGCCGCGGTCGTCGCCTGCACCGATCTCGAGGTGGCACGGGTGGTGCAAGATGCGTGTCACTCCGGATACTTCAGGCCGTACCGCAACCATGACGTCATCGGGTGCGAGCTCGGTGGCGCTGTGAAGAACGTGATCGCACTTGCCGTCGGGATGGCGGCCGGACTCGGGCTCGGCGACAACGCGCGTGCCTCGTTGATCACCCGCGGGCTCGCCGAGACCGCGAGGATCGGGGTAGCCCTCGGAGCCGAGCCGCTGACCTTCGCCGGCCTCGCCGGCATGGGCGACCTCGTCGCCACCTGCTCCTCGCCGCTTTCGCGGAACCGGACGTTCGGTGAGGATCTGGGCCGCGGCCTGTCCGTCGAGCAAGTCGTTGCCAAGACGCGACAGACCGCAGAGGGTGTGAAGTCGTGCCGTTCGATCCTCGACCTCGCCCGCCAGCACGGAGTGGCGGCACCGATCACCGAGCATGTCGTCAAGGTCGTCGACGAAGGCATGTCGGTCCCTGACATGCTCTCCTCGCTGCTCGCCAGCCTGCCGAAGCACGAGCAGGACGCGGACGTCTGAGCACGAGATGACTGACATCCCGTCGAACCTGCCGATCGTGTCGCCCCACGGCGACTCGTCGGGGGAGGGCACGCGCGCCGTCCATACGCCGCGGCCGGACACGGCTGCGATCCGGCCGCTCGGCTTGGCCACCTACCGCACGACGGCGTTCCAGTTCGAGACCTCGCAGGACTACGCCGATGTTCTTGGCGACCGCAGGGCCGGCTACAGCTACAGCCGGATCGACAACCCGACGGCGGACGCATTTGCGCTCGGTTTCGCTTCGCTCGAAGCGCATGGTCTGGATCGCGCGGTGGCGACGCAGCCGTTCGCCTCTGGGATGGCTGCGATCTCGACCGTGCTCCTCACGCTGTGCAGCGTCGGCTCGCACGTGGTCGCGCCGGCTGCCGTCTACGGCGGGACCTACGGCGTGATCGAACATCTGCTCCGGCGATTCGGGGTCGAGGCGACGTACGTCGACGTCACCGATGCCGACGCGGTGGGTGGCGCAATCCGCGATACGACCGCGCTCGTGTGGGCGGAGACGATCGCCAATCCGACGACCGCAGTGGCAGACCTCCCGGGTCTCGCCGCCGTCTGCCGGGACGCCGGTGTCCCGCTGTGCGTGGACTCGACGTTTGCGCCGCCGCCGGTGTGTCGGCCGCTGGCATGGGGCGCCGACCTCGTCATCCACTCCGCGACGAAGTACATCGGCGGGCACTCCGACGTCACGGGCGGCATCGTCGTCGGTGACATCGACCGGGTTGCCGCCGTGCGGCGGGCGCGGATCGATCTCGGTGGCAGCCTGGCCCCCGACGAGGCCTTCCTGCTGCACCGCGGCCTCGCCACCTTGCCGCTGCGCGTGGCCCGGCACTGCGAGACCGCTGCTGCGGTGGCGGCCGCCGTGGCAGACCACCCGGGCGTGGAACGGGTCGACTACCCGGGTCTGGCGACCCACGCTCAGCACGCCCTCGCGGCGAAGCTGTTCGAAAGAGGGACCTCAGGAACGCGGTACGGCGCGATCGTCACGGTCACGCCCAAGGGCGGCCGCGCCGCCGGGTTCGCCCTTGCCGATGCGCTCACGGTCGGCCAGGTCGCCACCAGCCTGGGTGGCGTGCACACGGTTGTGAGCCACGTCGCCTCGACCACGCACCGCCAGTTCGACGACGCCACGCTCGCCGCCGCTGGGATCGCACCCGGCGCGGTCCGGTTCTCCATCGGTCTCGAGGACCCCGACGACCTCATCGCCGACATCCGCAAAGCGCTGGGTTGATGCGCGGCGCAGCGGTGACGGGCTGAGCCTGTCGGAACCGGACATCCGACACACGCGGCACTACAGTCACTGGGGTGACCCGCCGATCGCGCGCCGCGCTAGTCGTCGGTGCCCTGACGCTCGGCAGCGGTGCGCTCGTCGTACCGTCGGTGGCCTTCGCCGCGCAGAGTCCGGGTCCGTCTGCCGGGCAGGTCGCCGCGAGCAAGGCGACCGTCGCGCAGCGCGAGCAGCAGGTGTCCCACGCCGCCGGCGCCCTTGGCCGGGCGAAGGCCCGCTTCGACAAGCTCAACACCGCCGCCGAGATCGTCGTCGAGGCTTACGACGAGGCTGAGGTCAAGCTGTCATCCGCGCAGCGCGCCGCTGACACCGCCACGTCCGTCCTTGCGATCGCCGACGCCCAGGTCGCGAGGAGCAAGCGGGGAGTGGCGCACTTCGCCCGTGCGGCGTACGAAACCGGTGGTCTGTCGACCGTTGACGCGATGCTCTCGCCGGGTGGCGCGCGGTCACTGGTCGCCCGAGTCGGTGCCCTGGACGCGATCTCGGTGAGCCGCCACCGGACGCTTTCCCGGCTCGGTGCGGCTTCGGTCTATCGCGCGGCCGTCGCGCGGCAGGCGCAGGCTGTTGCCAGCAAGGCGCATCAGGCGGCCGCAGCCGCGGCGCGTGCGAAGTCCGCCGCCGAGGCCGCCGCGCTGCATCAGCAACAGGTGCTCACGTCGTTGCATCACGAGCGGGCCCACCTCGCCTCCCTGCTCGGCCAGGCGCAGGCCAACGAGTCGCGCCTGCAACGGGAGCGGCTCGCCGCACTCGCCCAGCAGCAGGCGGCCTCCGCCGTGGCCGCATCGGAGCCGCCCGCGTCCGGCCCCAGCCCGTACGCCGGCACTACCGGCGACCTGTCCGCGACGATCTCGGTCAGCACCGGCGCAGCCGCCGTGCACGAAGCCGAGTCCCAGATCGGCAAGCCCTATCAATGGGGCGCGGCCGGCCCGAGCACGTACGACTGCTCCGGACTGGTGATGTGGGCTTACGATCAGGTCGGCGTCCACCTCGACCACTGGACCGGCTTCCAGTGGAACGAAGGCGCGCACGTGTCGACCTCGCAGCTGCAGCCTGGAGACCTGTTGTTCTTCGCCTACAACACGTCTGACCCGTCGACCATCCATCATGTGGGCATGTACATCGGCAGCGGGCAGATGGTCGAGGCGCCGTACACCGGCGCGAACGTGCGGATCAGCAGCTCCAACCGCCCGGACTACATCGGCGCGGTGCGCCCGTACCAGCGGTGAGCTCGCGCGACCGGCGACTCAGTCATGAAAAACCGCGGGTCGCAGTCATCTTCGGGGGGCGCAGCAGTGAGCACTCTGTCTCCTGCGTGACTGCCGGCAGCGTCCTGGCCGCACTTGATCCGAAACGATTCGACGTGGTCCCAGTCGGGATCACTGTCGAGGGCCGGTGGGTGGCCGCCGACACCGGCGCCCTGCAGATGCACGGCCGCGAGCTTCCCGCGGTCGCCGACGGCGGAGTCTCCGTCGCGATCCCCGGGGATCCCACCGCGTTGCCTGCGGCGCTGGGCAGTATCGACGTCGCGTTTCCGTTGCTGCATGGGCCGTACGGCGAGGACGGCACCGTCCAAGGGCTCCTTGAGCTCGCCGGAATCCCGTACGTCGGGTCCGGGGTGTTCGCCTCTGCGGCCGCGATGGACAAGGTGCACATGAAGGTGCTGCTCGCGGCGGCCGGACTTGCCGTGCCGCCGTACGTCGTCATTCGGGGGGGTCGACCCGTTCCCGCAGATGTCGGCGATCTCGACTGGCCGGTCTTCGTCAAGCCCGCTCGCGGCGGCTCGAGCATCGGGATCTCCAAGGTCGCCGAACGCGCAGGCCTCGACGCCGCGCTCGCTGAGGCGTTTCGACACGACCCGAAGGTGCTCGTCGAGTCCGGAGTCGTCGGGCGTGAGGTGGAGTGCGGAGTGCTCGCCGGGATCGACGGCGGCGCGCCGCAGGCTTCGCTGCCCGCCGAGATCCGGCTCGCGGCGGGCGCGGAGTTCTACGACTTCGACGCGAAGTACATGCCCGAGTCGGGCACCGCGTTCGACATCCCGCCAGACCTCCCGGCGGAGGTCATCGCCGAGGTTCAGCGCACCGCCGTCGCGGCCTTCGAGGCGCTGGACTGCGAGGGGCTGGCACGCGTCGACTTCTTCCTCGCCGGGTCCGGCGAGCTGGTCGTGAACGAGGTCAACACAATGCCCGGCTTCACCCCGTCGTCGATGTTCCCCCAGATGTGGGCGGCGAGCGGCGTCGCCTACCCGGACCTCGTCGCCCGCCTGATCGATGACGCACTCCACCGCGGCACGGGCCTGCGCTAAGCCAAGCAAAGCTCCGTTGCCTGGCAATTCGCCGGGGTAAAGCTCCTTTGCTTGGCTAGGGCAGCGCGATCTTCAGCGGCTCGGCGAGCGCTGTCAGGAAACCGTCACTTGCCTGGTACGACGTCGGAACCCGTAGTGCGACGTAGATGCGCCCGGCCGGAGCCGGACCGGGGCGTACCGCCGTCCAGACCACCACGTCGTGGCCGACCTTTTGAAACCACCGCACCCCGTTGACGTCCAGCGTCGCTGACGAGGTGGGGGAGTAGCCCGCAGGACGCGGCACTCCGCAGGCCAGCGTGATGGGCGGGGATCCCCAGGCGTGCGTGAGCGAGGACTGCGGGTTGGTAGGACGCGTGTGCAGGCCGGTGATCTTCGCCGGTAGCCGGTTGTTCAGGTGGTCGCACTGCTCGAGCACCTGACCGCCGGGGCTGGGCGGGGCTACCGAAACCGCGTCAGGCGTGCAGCCCGCAACCGTCACCAGCGCGCCGACCACAGCCGCCACGAGCCATCTGGTTCTCAGAGATGCACCCGTTAGAGGTGAACGACGGGACAGGTCAGGGTCCGCGTGATGCCCGGGACTGCTTGGACCTTGGCCACGACGAGCTTGCCGAGCTCATCGACGCTTCGTGCCTCACTGCGCACGATCACGTCGTACGGGCCGGTGACGTCTTCGGCCTGGGTCACGCCTTTGATCTTCGCGATCTCGGCGGCGACAGACGCTGCCTTCCCGACCTCGGTCTGGATAAGGATGTAGGCCTGGACCGTCACGGGCACTCCCGTTGTTCGAGCGACGAAGTTGCGTGCCAGACCGTATCCGACCAGAAGGGCGGCTCGTCATCTCGGTTTCGGATGCCGGAGAGTTCGGGCTGATCGCCCGCGTCGTCCAGCGGCTGCGTCAGGGGCCGGACGTCGTCGTAGGGCCGGGGGACGACGCTGCCGTCGTGCTGGCTCCGGACGGCAGGGTTGTCATCACGGTCGACCTGCTCGTCGAGGGCCGCCACTTCAGACGCGACTGGTCCTCGGGGTACGACGTCGGGCGTCGGGCAGCGGCCGCGAGCCTCGCGGATGTCGTCGCGATGGGTGCCCGGCCCACCTCGCTCGTCGTCGGCCTCGCCGCCCCGAAGGGGCTGGATGCCGGCTGGGCCGATGCTCTGGCGGACGGCCTACGTGACGAAGCAGATCTGGTCGGTGCGTCCGTGGCGGGCGGGGACGTCTCCGCTGCCGACGCGGTGATGATTGCGGTCACGGCGATCGGTGACCTGGAGGGGCGCGAGCCGGTGACCCGATCAGGTGCGGCGCAAGGTGACGTGGTCGTCCTGCTCGGTCGGATCGGCTGGGCGGCAGCCGGGCTGGCGCTGCTCGAGGCCGGCGGGGTCGATCGATCAGCTGCCGAGCATCCGCTCATGGGCGCTCATCGGCGACCCCTCGTGGCATATGTCGAGGCGCTGGGCGCTGCTCGTGCCGGTGCGTTCTCATCGTTGATCGACGTATCCGATGGACTGCTCGCCGACCTCGGCCACGTGGCCCTCGCATCGGGCGTGCGCATCGAGCTGTCCGGCGCCATGCTCCCGCTGACCACTGAGGTCGTCGATGCCGGGGTGCAGCTTGGGGTCGACCCGTTCGAATGGCTCGCGACCGGCGGCGACGACCATGCGTTCGCTGGCACAGTCCGCGGAGAGATCCCCTCGGGCGCGGTCGTGATCGGGTCTGTCGTGGCTGCGAGCGCGGAGCCGGCGGTTGTGTTCGCCGATCGTGAGACGCCCGAGCGCGGCGGACACGCACACTTCTCCTAGCCTCGGCCTGTGTCCTCCGCGCTGTCTCCGACGACCCCCCCGCGGGTATTGGCGGTTGCCGGTTCCGACTCAGGTGGTGGCGCAGGAATCCAGGCCGATCTCAAGACGATGCTCGCGCTCGGCGTCCATGGGATGACCGTGGTCACCGCCGTCACCGCGCAGGACTCGATGGGGGTGCACGGCTACTGGGAGCTGAGCCCCGAAGCAGTCCGCGCGCAGCTCGACGCCGTACTCGAGGACATCGGGGTGGACGCAGTGAAGACCGGCATGCTGGCCTCGCCGGAGCTCGTCGAGGTGACCGCGCACCGATTGGCGCTGGTCGACGCTCCGCTCGTGGTCGACCCGGTGTGTGTTTCCAAGCACGGCGACCCGCTCCTGGTCGAGCCCGCCGTCGCCGCAATGGTCGACTTGCTGCTGCCGCTTGCAACAGTGGTCACGCCGAACCTGCCAGAAGTGGCGCGGCTGACGGGATTGGTCGTCGAAGACCGCGAGGGGCAGCGCCGCGCGGCGACGGCTCTGCTCGCGCTCGGCCCGAAATGGGTTCTGGTCAAGGGTGGCCATCTACCCAAAGGCGACGCCGTCGACCTGCTCACCGATGGGGACACGACCATCGAGCTCGTTGCGGAGCGGCTCGACACGACCCATACCCACGGGACCGGCTGCACGCTGGCGTCGGCGATCGCGTCGTATCTCGCCATCGGTGGGGATGTCCCGACGGCAGTCTCGGACGCGAAGGCCTACGTGACGGGGGCGATCGCCGCCGGATTCCCGCTCGGCGCGGGCATCGGCCCGGTCGACCATGGCTGGCGGCTGCGGTGATCGTCTCGCTCGACTTCCGAGAGGAGCCGTACGACGGCCCGGTGGCGCAACGCCTGATCATCGCGGTGCAGGCGGAGTACGTCGACCGTTACGGCGGCCCCGACGGCACCCCGGTCGATCCGGCCGAGTTCGCCCCACCCAACGGGCTGTTCCTTGTCGGATACCTCGACGCTGAGCCGGTTGCGATGGGAGGGCTGCGGAACCATGCGGCCGAAGAGATGGAGATCAAGCGGATGTACGTCGTGCCGCAGGCACGCGGCAAGGGGCTGTCCCGGGTGATGCTCGCCGCGCTCGAGGACCGGGCCCGTGGCCTGGGAGTGAGGCGAATCGTGCTCGAGACCGGAGACCGTCAGCCGGAGGCCGTCAGCTTGTACGAGTCATCCGGGTACGAGCGGATTCCAGGATTCGGCCACTACGCCGACGCGCCGCTATCCATCAGCTTCGAAAAGAAGCTCTAGGAACTAGCCGGGAGCTAGCTGTGCGAGTGGCAAGGCCGCAGTGAGCGCCGCGGGCGCAGGCCCGCAAGCGACGGGAGAACGAAGCCGGTCGTGCAGATAGCCCCGGCTAGCGGACTACTTTTCCGGCCTTGAGGCAGGAGGTGCATACGTTCATCCGCTTGCGACCGCCGCCGACGAGGGCGCGGACCGGCTGGATGTTGGGGTTGAAGCGGCGGCGGGTGCGCCGGTGCGAGTGCGACACATTCATGCCGAACCCGGGACCCTTGCCACACACATCACAGACGGAAGCCACGGCAACAGATTAGCCCGACCTGCGTGCCGGACTCAAAGCGTCGGAGACGTTGCCTACGCTCGCAGCGCGGAGATTACGCGGCTCGGAGGTGCAAGTGGCTATCGCCGAGTCGTCGCACGTCCGGGATGTGGTGGGCGAGAAGCCGGCGCCGCTGATCGAGAAGGCCTTCGACATCCGGACGGTCGGTGACCTGCTCCGGCACTATCCGCGGCGCTATTTCGAGCGCGGTGAGCTCACCGATCTTTCCGAGCTGCGGCCCGGCGACCAGGCCACGCTGCGCGTCCGGGTGGTGAAGGTCGAGAGCCGCAAGATCCGGGCGAACCTCCACAAGACGGACGTCACCGTCACCGACAGCACTGGCGGCAAGCTTGTCGTGACGTTCTTCAACCGGCCCTACCTCATGAAGACGCTGCACGAGGACGACGAGATCGTGGTCGCGGGTGAGGTGGAGCTGTTCAGGAACAAGCTGCAGCTCAAGCAGCCAGACATGGCCAACGATGCCGATGCGATGGTCGAGGACGCCGGCAAGCTGCTGCCGATCTACCCGGCGACCCGGTCTCTGCCTACCTGGTTTCTCCGACGTTCGATCAGCCATGCGCTCGACTTGATCGACGTGGTCGAGACCCTTCCGGAGGACCTGCGCGCGCAGCACGCGCTGATGGGCCGGGCAGAGGCGTTGCGGACCATCCATCAGCCCGAGGACTGGAAGCAGCTCAAGCGGGCGCAGGAACGACTGCGTTACGACGAGGCATTCGTCATGCAGGTGGTCCTCGCGCAGCGACGACACCTGGCGGCACTCGAACCGGCCAAGCCGCGCGCGGCGCGAGCCGGCGGGCTGCTCGAGGCGTTCGATGCCACGTTGCCGTTCACGCTGACGGCCGGTCAGGTGGAGGTCGGGGACCAGCTGCTCGCCGACCTTTCCCGCGAAGTTCCGATGCACCGCCTGCTGCAAGGCGAGGTCGGTTCCGGCAAGACCGTCGTCGCGCTGCGGGCGATGCTCGCGGTGGTCGACTCCGGGGGCCAGGCGGCGTTGCTCGCCCCGACGGAGGTGCTGGCGCAGCAGCACGCGCGGTCGATTGACGCGTTGCTCGGTCCGCTCGGGCGGGGTGGCCAGCTCGATGCCGCGGAGGGTGCGACCAAGGTTGCCGTCGTGACCGGCTCGATGAGCACGGCGGCACGGCGTACGACGCTGCTCGACATCGGCATCGGTGATGCCGGGATCGTCATCGGCACCCATGCCCTGCTCGAGAACACGGTGCAGTTCTTCGACCTCGGCCTCGTCGTCGTCGACGAGCAGCATCGGTTCGGCGTGGAGCAGCGCGATGTCTTGCGGGGCAAGGCCGACACGCCACCTCACGTCCTGGTGATGACCGCAACCCCGATTCCGCGCACCGTCGCGATGACGGTCTTCGGCGACCTCGAGACGTCGACGCTGACCGAGCTGCCCGCCGGCCGGCAGCCGATCTCGACCAATGTCGTTCCGACCGCGGACAAGCCGGGCTGGCTCGAGCGGGTGTGGGAGCGCGCTCGTGAGGAGGTCGCCGCGGGACGTCAGGTCTACGTCGTCTGCCCACGCATCGATGCGGACGACGCCGCGACTCAAACCACCGGGACCGACGCTGCGGAGGAGGGCTGGGGCAGCACGGCGACGGTGACTGACGTCGCCGAGATGTTGGCCGCCGGGCCACTCGGCGGGCTTCGGGTGGAGATGCTGCACGGCCGGATGCCGGCCGATGCCAAGGACGAGGTGATGCGCCGGTTCGCGGCCGGGCGAGCCGACGTGCTCGTCGCGACGACCGTCATCGAAGTCGGGGTCGACGTGCCCAATGCGACGGCGATGATCGTGCTCGACGCCGATCGGTTCGGCATCTCCCAGCTGCATCAGCTGCGGGGCCGGATCGGACGTGGCGGCCATGCCGGGGTGTGCCTGCTCGTGACCGGCGCGGAGGCGGGCGCTCCGGCCCGCGAGCGACTCGAGGGCGTGGCGGCCACCGTGGATGGCTTCGAGCTGGCGCGGCTCGACCTCGAACAGCGCCGCGAGGGTGACGTGCTGGGCCAGTCGCAGTCGGGACGCCGATCGCAGCTGAAGCTGCTGCGGCTGCTCCGCGACGAGGACGTGATCATCGGCGCCCGGTCGGATGCCGTCGCCCTGGTCTCCGTCGACCCGACCCTTGCTCACCATGAGCCGCTACGGGAGGCGGCAGAGGCGCTGTCCGCGGACCAGCGCGCCGACTACCTCGGGAAGGCCTGATGGCCCGGCTGATCTCGGGATCGTCGGGCGGTCGGCGGCTGGCCACTCCCGCCGGACGCGGCACCCGTCCTACCTCGGACCGGGTTCGCGAAGGGCTCTTCTCGTCCCTCGACTCACTTGCCGGGGGGCTGGCCGGATCGTCGTTCCTGGATCTGTACGCCGGATCCGGTGCGGTCGGGCTCGAGGCGGCCAGCCGAGGTGCCGGCCCCGTCGTCCTCGTCGAGCGCGAGCCGAAGGCGGCACAGGTGATCCGCGCCAACCTCCAAGCGCTCGCAATCTCCGGCGTGGAGGTCGTGGCGACGTCGGTCGAGCGTTATCTGGCGGGAGCGGCTCAGCCTTTCGACGTCGTGTTTCTCGATCCGCCGTACGCCGACCCGGTCGACACCGTGCTGGCCTGGTTGGTCCGAGACGGCTGGCTGGCCGCCTCGGCCGCGGTCTGCGTCGAGCGGGCCACCCGTGGTGAGCCGCTGGCCTGGCCGGAAGGCCTCGGGGCGGTTCGTTCGCGCCGATATGGCGACACCACGCTCTGGTACGGTCGCGCCTCATGAGGCGGGCGGTGTGTCCCGGCTCGTTCGATCCCATCACCAACGGCCATCTCGATGTGATCGAGCGAGCCAGCTGTCTATTCGACGAGATCGTCGTCGTGGTCGGGATCAACCAGTCGAAGAACCGGTTGTTCGAGCCCGACGAGCGCATCGAGATGATCACGGAGGCGACCGCTCACCTGTCCAACGTCTCGGTCGACGTATTTCGCGGTCTGCTCGTCGACTTCTGCGTCGCCCGTGAGATCAAGGCGATCGTCAAGGGCCTGCGCGCAGTCAGCGATTTCGACTACGAGCTGCAGATGGGTCAGATGAACCACTCGCTCGCCAAGGTCGACACGTTGTTCATGCCAGCCGACCCGCACTACAGTTTTTTGTCATCGAGCCTTGTCAAAGAGGTTGCGATGTACGGCGGTGACGTCTCCAAGCTGGTGCCGGAGGCCGTGCACCGCCGGTTGCGACAGCGACTCGCTGAACCGTCTCACTGAACGCACTGAACCAAGCACAGGAGGCACAGGCATCCGTGGGCATCTCCGAAAAGCTCGACGAGTTCGTCGCGATGATCGAGAACGCCCGCGCCATGCCCATGTCCGCGTCCTGCATCGTCAACCGCAACGAGATGCTCGAAGCGGTCGAGGAGCTGCGCAAGGCCCTCCCGGAAGAGCTGCGCAAGGCGCGCAGCCTGCTGCGAGACCGCTCCACGGTCGTCGAAGAGGGCCGGGTCGAGGCTCAGGCGATCCTCGCGGAGGCTGAGGCCGAGCGCTCTCGTCTCGTCTCACGCACCGAGGTCGTCAAGGAAGCCACGCGTGAGGCCGAGCGGCTCGTCGGCGCTGCCAACTCGGAGTCCGAGCGAATGCGGCGCGAGGTCGACGACTACGTAGATGGCAAGCTCGCCAACTTCGAGATCGTGCTGAACCGCACGCTGCATGCGGTCGAGCACGGTCGCAACAAGATCAACGGTCGGCACGAGCTCGAAGCTCTCCAGGACGTCGACGAGGACGAAGAAGTAGAACCCCTTCCCGGCTGATGCGCCGGTAGCCTCGATTCACGTGCGCTCGCCCTTCCGTTATGACACCCGTGAACTCGGGCGCCGGCCGGGCTCGATGCGCGAGGAGCGCATCGAAGCCACCGCTCCCGACGGCTGGGGTCTCGAGCTGGTGCAGGTGCCTTCCGGCACGCCTGTCGTGATCGACGCCCGCTTTGAGTCCGTCATGGACGGAGTGCTCCTCACCGCCGAGATCGAGGTGCCGGTCACCGCCGAATGCGGCCGCTGCCTCGACCCGCTCGAGATCGAGGTCAGGGTGCCCGTCCAGGAGCTGTACGCCTACGAGCCGGACCCTGAGGACGACGAGTCGCTTATCCTCGACGGAGACACGCTCGATCTCGAACCGGTGGTCCGGGACGCGGTCGTGCTCGCTCTTCCGTTCAACCCGCTCTGCGACCCCGACTGCCCGGGTCTTTGCGCCACTTGTGGCGCCCGGCTGGCCGACGTCGAACCGCATCACGCACACGACGACCTTGACCCGCGATGGGCTGCCCTTGCACTCTTGAAGGACAGCACCACGACAAGCACGCCGAATGAGGAGAACTAACCGTGGCCGTCCCCAAGCGCCGGATGTCGCGCAGCAACACGCGATCTCGCCGCTCGCAGTGGAAGGCCAGCGCGCCGTCCCTCGTCAACTGCCCGCGCTGTCGTCAGCCCAAGCTGCCGCACACCGCGTGCTCCGTGTGCGGCACCTACAACGATCGCCAGGTCGTTGCCGTCTGAGTGAGCTCACGGTCCCTCGGCTGTCGGACTCAGTGCGCACCGCCGTGGCCCTGGTGTGCGGCGTCGACGGCGTCTCGCTGAGCCCGCAGACCACGCTCGCCGAGCTCAACGCCGACTCCCTCGTGCGAGTCGGAATCGCGGATGTCGTCGAAGCCGACCTGTCCCACAACGGGACCGTCGTGCACATCGACGACGCCACGCTCGGGCGGGTGACCACGCTCGGCGAGATCGACGACTACCTCGCCCAACATCGCAGCACCGCAAATGCCTGAGGGCGAGCTCCTCGCGGGTCTGATCGAGGCACTGGGTGGCGACGTCGGCGCCGACGTGGTCGATCTGGCGATCACCCACCGGTCCTTCGCATACGAGAACGGCGGGGTGCCGACCAACGAGCGCCTGGAGTTCCTCGGTGACTCGGTTCTCGGCGTGATCATCACCGAGGAGCTCTACCGTCGCTTCCCGGCCCTCGCGGAGGGCCAGCTCGCCAAGCTTCGCGCGGCCGTCGTCAACGCCCGCGCCCTGGCCGGCGTCGGGCGGGAGATCGGGCTCGGGGCGTACCTCAAGCTCGGTCGCGGCGAAGAAACCACCGGCGGCCGGGACAAGTCCTCGATCCTCGCCGACGCTCTCGAAGCCGTGATCGGCGCCTACTACCTCGACCGGGGGCTCGAGCCGACCCGCCTTCTTGTGCTGCGACTGTTCGCGGCGGCGATGGATGAGGCCGCTGGTCTGGGCGCGGGCCTTGACTGGAAGACGTCACTGCAGGAGCTCGCCGCCGTGCGCGGCCTCGGCTCACCGGAGTACGCCGTCGAGGAGAGCGGGCCGGATCACGCGAAGTCCTTCCGCGCCACCGCGTTGCTAGGAGGGGATCCTGTGGGTGAAGGTGCCGGCAACTCCAAGAAGGAGGCCGAGCAGGGGGCGGCCGAACAGGCGTGGACGGCGCTGAGCGCCGTCCCATTGGACACAGCCCGCGCCGGCTCGGCCCCGACTGATAGTGCCTGAGCTTCCCGAAGTCGAAACTGTCCGGGTCGGACTGGAGCGCTGGGTCGTCGGGCGTCGCATCATCGACGTCGAGGTCTCGGGAGAGCGGACCGTGCGCCGTCATCCGTCCGGTCCGGAAGACTTCGTCGCGCGGATGGCCGGGCGCCGCGTCGAGGCAGCGCGACGGCGCGGGAAGTATCTGTGGCTGCCGCTCGACGACGGGGTGAACCTGTTGGCACACCTCGGAATGTCAGGCCAGTTCCTGGCACTGCCTGCGAATGCGCCGCCGAGCCGGCATCAGCGTGCCCGATGGCGCTTCGACGACGACGGACCCGAACTGCGGTTCTGTGACCAGCGGACGTTCGGGGGCTTGGCTCTGGACGACGGCGGGCTGACCGCGGACGGAGTGCCGTGGGCGCTTCGCCACGTCGCGCCCGACCCGCTCGAACCGGCGTACGACCGGCGACGCGTCAGCCTCGCGATGCGCCGCCGCCACACGGGGGTCAAGCGGGCCATCCTGGACCAGACGTTGGTGTCGGGCATCGGGAACATCTACGCGGATGAGTCGCTGTGGCGCGCCCGGCTGCACTTCGAGCGGCCCACCGAGCGGCTGCGCCCCGTCGAGGTCGAGCGGCTGCTCGATGCGGTCGACGAGGTCCTCCGCGAGGCGATCTCCGCGGGCGGCACCTCCTTTGACGCGCTCTACGTCGCCGTGAACGGCGAGAGCGGCTGGTTCGACCGCTCGCTGGAGGTCTACGGCCAGGAAGGGCGGCCGTGCTCACGCTGCGGCACACCGATCGTCCGGATGCAGTTCACGAACCGGTCGTCGTACCTGTGCCCGCACTGCCAAAGACGGCCTCGCAGGATCGCCTGATCCCACATCTTGACCACCGCTTCAGTCGGCGTCACACTTGAGGGGCTACGGCGCAACATCGCCGCTGGCGTCACCAGTCGGGGGCTTCCCCGTTCGCTGTGGGTCTGGAATGTGCAGAGCGTGGGTCTGGAATGTGCAGAGCCAGCAGCGCGCGGGATGGCTTCGACACGTCCTCACCGTGGAGGATCAGCAAGAATGGCGAAAGCCCTTATGGGTCATGTCGGGAGCGGTCTCGACGTACGTCTGGCCTCCGAGTTGAAGCGGCTCCGTGACCGGGTCCGCGACCTCGAGAACGAAGTCATCCGGCTTCGCGTGGAGAACGCCGAGCTCAGCTCGGTGGCCCACGTGGACGAGGAGATGGTGAGGCTGACCGTCGCAGAGAACGCCCGCGAGCACGAGCCCGCCCTAACCTGAGCGCATCCCCCCGCACCGTCGGCTAGCGTTGCGGGCGGTCTTCCCCGCCTGACCGCCTCTTCCCGGGAGCTTCACGGGTGCATCTTGCGAGCTTGACCCTGCGTGGGTTCAAGTCCTTCGCGTCTTCGACGACCCTTCGCTTCGAACCGGGTGTCACGGCAATCGTCGGACCCAACGGTTCAGGAAAGTCCAACGTCGTCGACGCGATCGCTTGGGTGCTCGGCGAACAGGGCGCGAAATCTCTGCGCGGCGGGAAGATGGAAGACGTCATCTTCGCCGGCACGTCGGGCCGCCCGGCGCTGGGCCGCGCCGAGGTCGTCCTCACGATCGACAACACCGACGGCGCACTGCCGATCGACTTCACCGAGGTCACGCTGTCGCGGATCATGTTCCGCAACGGTGGCTCGGAGTACGCCATCAACGGCTCGCCCTGCCGGTTGCTCGATATCCAAGAGCTGCTCTCCGACTCCGGTATCGGTCGTGAGATGCACGTCATCGTGGGGCAGGGCCAGCTCGACGCCATCCTGTCCGCGACGCCCGAGGAGCGGCGCGGGTTCATCGAGGAGGCCGCCGGCGTACTGAAGCACCGCAAGCGCAAGGAGAAGGCGCTTCGCAAGCTCGACGCGATGCAGGTGAATCTCAACCGCCTGGGCGACCTGACGGGCGAGCTGCGACGCCAGCTCAAGCCGCTCGGCCAGCAGGCCGACGTGGCCCGGCGCGCCTCGGTGATCCAGGCAGACCTCCGCGACGCCCGGCTGCGACTGCTCGCCGATGACCTGACGACGTTGCGCGGAGCGTTCGACGCGGAGGTGGCAGACGAGACCGCGTTGCTGTCCCGCCGAGCGCGGGTCGAGGCGACCTTGTCGGAGTCGAGCGCCCGCGAGGCAATACTCGACCGGGCGCTCGCCGAGCAGACGCCGATGCTGGCTCGCGCGCAGGAGACGTGGTACCGCCTGGCGGGCCTGCGCGAGCGGATGCGCGGCACGGCATCGCTGGCCGCGGAGCGGCAGCGCAACACCGCCATCGAGGTCGACCTCGGCACCGGGGGACGCGACCCGCTCGCCTGGCAGGCCGAGATCGACCAGCTCAAGGTCGAGGCAGGTGAGGTGGACGAGACGCTCGCCGCTGACCGCGAGCGGCTCGCAGCCATCGAGGCCGAGCGGATGCGGCTCGAGACCTCGCTGACCGCAGAGGAGCAGGCGCTCGCTGCCGCCCGGCAGTCCTTGGCCGACCGGCGGGAGGGCAAGGTCCGGCTGCACGGCGAGGTGACGGCGCTTCGCACGCGAGCCCGAGCGGCACAGGACGAGATCGGACGGTTGTCCACCTCCTGGGAGGCCGCTCAGGAGCGCGCCGCGAAGGCCGCCGCCGAGTTCGCCGCCTTGGAAGGCGAGGTCGCCGGACTTGATGCCGGCGAGGTCGACCTCGACGCAACCCACGAGGCGGCAGCTGCGGCTCTGTCGGGCGCCGAGGAGAATCTCGCCGCACTGCAGGACGAGGAGCGGGAAACCGAACGTCAGCGCAGTGCCGTCGCCGCCCGCCGCGACGCACTTGCGCTCGGACTCGAGCGAAAGGACGCCACCGCGGCACTGATCGCCGCGCGGGGCCGGCTGGACGGCCTGCTCGGAACCGTTGCGGAGCTCGTGAGCGTCGAAACCGGCTTCGAGGCGGCGATTGCGGCGGCACTGGGTACGGCGGCGGACGCCGTCGCCGTCCGCACCCTCGCCGATGCTGCCGCGGCAATCGCGCTGCTGAAGAGCGAGGACGGCGGCCGGGCGGGACTGCTCGTCGGTGCTGCCGAGCGGCCGTCTCCGCCGGCAACCGGCGTTCCCGAGGGCGCGCGGATCGCGATTGAGGCGGTGAGCGCCGACGCCGCCTTGATGGGCGCGCTGACGAGGCTGCTCGACGCGACGGTCATCGTTGACAATGCCGACGACGCGCAGCGAGTCGTCGCTGCGCACCCCGACCTTCGGGCTGTGACGCGCGACGGTGACGTCTTCGGCGTGGGCTGGTCCGCTGGCGGGTCGATGTCGGCACCGTCGCTGCTCGAGATCCGCGCTGCACACAGTGAAGCCGAGCAGCTCCTCGGCGAGCTGTCGCATCGCGTCGAGCGGCTCCGCTTCGCTCTTTCGGGCGCCAGCGAGGAGGTTGCCGCCCGCCGCGAGGATCTCGAAGCGGCAGTCGGCGCGCTGCACGAGTCCGATGCCCGCCTCGCCGCTGTCGCCGAGCGGCTCGGCCAGCTCGGGGCAGCCGCCCGGGCCACCGCGGGAGAGAGCGAACGACTTGCCCGGGCGGTCGAGGAGGCATCCGCGGCACGCGATCGCGATCTTCAGGGGCTCAGCGCTCTCGAAGAGCGGCTCGTGGCGGCCGAGGCGGTGCCCGACAGCGCGACGCCCGACGAGGGTGAGCGCGACCGAGTTGCCGAGCTGGTCGTCGCCACCCGGTCCCGCGAGCTGGACGCTCGGCTCGCCGTGCGTACCGACGAGGAGCGGCGCTCGGCGCTCGGCGCGCGAGTCACGGCGCTGGAGACCGCGGCGGAGGCCGAGAGCGCCGCACGGCAGCGAGCGGCCGAGCTGGTCCGCCGCCGCGGGCGGGAGGCAGTCGTCGCCGCAGCCGTCGCAACGGCGGCGAGCCGTGCGCTCGAAGGTCTGGAGCGCTCACTCGATGCTGCTGCCGCACAACGGGCATCGGTCGAGCAGCAGCGCACGGTTACCGACGGCGAGCTGCTGGCGGTCCGTGCCTCGGTCCGTGATCTGTCGGCGGAGCTCGAGACACTCACCGGTGCGGTGCACCGCGACGAGGTCGCTCGTGCGGAGCAGCGCCTGAGGATCGAGGCGCTCGAGGCGAAGGTCGCCGAGGAGTTCGGGGTGGAGCCCGACACGTTGCTGGTGGAGTACGGCCCCGAGGTCTCGGTTCCGCCGCCCTCGGACGGCCCTCCGGAATCGGTCGCCACGCCGTACGACCGGGTGGTTCAGGAGAAGCGGTGGCGGTCCGCCGAGCGCGCCCTCGCACTGCTGGGCAAGATCAACCCGCTGGCGCTGGAGGAGTTCGCGGCGCTCGAGGAGCGGCACAAGTTCCTCTCCGAGCAGCTCGAGGATCTCAAGGCCTCCCGGCGCGACCTCCTCGTGGTCGTGAAGGAGGTGGATGAGCGCGTCGAGCAGGTCTTTCGCGAGGCATACGAGGATGTTGCGCGCGAGTTCGAGACCGTCTTCTCCGTGCTGTTCCCGGGGGGCACCGGCCGGCTGGTCCGCACCGAGCCGAACGACTGGCTGCTGACCGGCGTCGACGTCGAGGCGCGGCCGCCGGGCAAGAAGGTCAAGCGGCTGTCGCTGCTGTCGGGCGGTGAGCGGTCGCTGACCGCGATCGCGATGCTGGTCGCCATCTTCCGGGCGAGGCCTTCGCCCTTCTACGTTCTCGACGAGGTCGAGGCTGCGCTCGACGATCGCAACCTGCTCCGGCTCGTCGAGCTGCTGGCCGAGCTCAAGTCGACGTCTCAGCTCATCGTCGTGACGCACCAGAAGCGCACCATGGAGGTCGCGGACTGCCTCTACGGCGTATCGATGCGCGGCGACGGCATCACCGAAGTGATCAGCCAGCGGCTGCGTGAGCCGGAACCGGAGCCCGTCTGATGGTGTACGTGATCGTCGGCATCGTCGTAGCAGTTCTGCTCGTCGCTGCCGTACTCGGCCTTGTTCTCGCGCCGTCGAGAGGACGACGCAGAGCCGCTGAAGCGCCGACGCCGCCCGCGTCAGTGGTTGAGGCGCCACCGCCAGACGTCGATGCGCCGCCGGCTCCGCCGGCTGGGACACCGGCTCCGCCGGTTGAGACGCCGGCTCCGCCGGTGGAGACGCCGGCTCGGCCGGTTGAAACACAGGCACCGCCGGAGCCGCAGCTTGAGGTTCCCGAGCCTTCGGCCGGGCGGCTGGTCCGGCTTCGTGGGCGATTGTCGGGCTCGCAGTCCGCGCTCGGGCGCGGGCTGCTCACGCTGCTCTCGCGCGACACCATCGACGAGGAGGCCTGGGAAGCGGTCGAGGACACGCTGCTCACCAGTGATGTCGGGTTGACCGCCACCAATGAGATCGTCGCGTCGCTCCGCGAGCGGGTGCGGGTGATGGGCACCCGCTCGATCGAGGATGTCCGTGGGCTGCTTCGGCAGTCATTGCTCGATGCGGTCGGGGCCGACACCGACCGCTCGCTGCGGACTGCGCCGCATGACGGGCGCCCGGCGATCGTGCTCGTCGTCGGAGTCAACGGCACCGGCAAGACAACTACCTGCGGCAAGCTTGCCCGCGTGCTGGTCGGCGACGGCGGCACCGTCCTGCTCGGCGCCGCGGACACGTTCCGGGCTGCCGCGGCCGACCAGCTCGCGACCTGGGCCGAGCGGGTCGGCGCATCGGTGGTGCGCGGTCCGGAAGGCGCGGATCCAGCGAGCGTGGCGTTCGATGCGGTCCACGACGGCACCGAGCGCGGCGTCGACACCGTCGTGATCGACACCGCCGGCCGGCTGCACACCAAGACCGGGCTGATGGACGAGCTCGGCAAGGTCAAGCGGGTGGTCGAGCGCCAGGGGCCCGTCGACGAGGTGCTGCTCGTGCTCGATGCCACGACCGGTCAGAACGGCGTGGTGCAGGCAAGGATGTTCGCCGAGGTGGTTGACGTCACGGGGATCGTGCTCACCAAGCTCGACGGCACCGCCAAGGGCGGCATCGTGATCGCGGTACAGCGTGAGATCGGCGTACCGGTCAAGCTCGTCGGTCTCGGCGAGGGGCCGGACGATCTCGCGCCCTTCGAGCCCGCCGTCTTCATCGAAGCGCTGTTGGGCGGATAGCAATGGCGAGTGTGTTCCGCGAGCAGGTCGCCGTGACCTACATCGACCCCGACAACAACGAGATCGCCACGAGCTGGGAAAGCTCCCCCTTGCCGAGAACCGGGGAAAACGTGCGCATCGCCGGCGTGCCGTATGTCGTGGAGCGAGTCGGGTACGACTTGCCGGACGACAAGATCGAGCGGATCTGGATCGTCCTGCGCCCCGCTTGAGTTGGCAGAGCCTGACCGAGTCGGGCGGCATGTGTCACATGCTGGAAATGCTTCGTAACATTCGCGAAATCCACCGCGTCGCTTGCTGAAACTTGTCTCCCGCAGAGTGCTGATCGACGAGGGGTCGGGCGACGGGTCATCCTGTCGCGCACTCCGACTGCCTGTCACCAGACGATGGAGGGTTGATGGAAGACGGCTACTACGCCTGGATGATCGTAGCCACCGCGCTCGTTCTCATGATGACGACTCCGGCGCTTGCGTTCTTCTACGGAGGAATGACTCGCACCAAGTCCACTCTCAACATGATGATGATGTCGTTCACCGCGATGGGTGTCGTCGGCATCGTCTTCGTGCTCTGGGGCTGGTCGATCGGCTGGGGTGCCGACGGCGTCGGAAACGGGAACGGGAAGCTGATCGCGAGCCCGGCCAACACATTTGGCTTGTTGCACGTGTCGAGCTCGAACTTCGTGTTCGTGCTCTTCCAGCTCACCTTCGCGGTGATCACGGTGGCACTGATCTCAGGCTCGATCGCAGACCGCGTGAAGATGTCCTCCTGGATCGTCTTCTCAGTCCTGTGGGTCACCTGCGTCTACGTCGTCATCGCCCACAACGTCTGGGGGGGCGGTTGGTTCTACTCGCACTTCCCGAACCTCGACTACGCCGGTGGAACGGTCGTCCATATCAACGCCGGTGTCGCCGGTGGCGTCCTGGCGTTGGTGATAGGTAGACGCGTCGGATGGCCGAAGAACCCTGGCAAGCCGCACAACGTCACGCTCACGATGCTCGGCGCCGGCCTGCTGTGGTTCGGCTGGTACGGGTTCAACGTCGGGTCGATCGTCTTCAACCCGGGCGGTAGTGACAACCCGTGGAACTCGATCGGTGGCTGCAAGGGCGACACCACGTGCCAGTTCATCACGCAGTTCACACACGAGACCGGCGTGACCTTCATGAACACGACCCTCGCGACGATGGCAGCGATGCTGGCCTGGCTCTTGGTTGAGCGGATGCTGCGCGGCAAGGCGACGTCACTTGGCGCGGCCTCCGGCGTGGTGGCCGGCCTGGTTGCGATCACCCCGTCCTGTGGCTCGGTGAACACGCTCGGCGCGATCTGCGTCGGCGCGATCGCCGGTGCCGTGTGCGCAGTGGCGATCGGCCTGAAGTACAAGATCGGTCTGGACGACTCGCTCGACGTCGTCGGTGTCCACCTCACCGGTGGCATCATCGGCGCGCTGCTGATCGGGTTCTTCGGCACGATCAAGTCGCCGCAGGGCATCGACGGGCTGTTCCCGAGCGGCGGTGGCGGCCTGCTGTACGGCGGCAACGCCACCCTGCTCTGGCACCAGTTCCTCGGTGTGGCGTTCACTATCGTGTGGTGCGGAGTCGGCACGCTGGTCATCGCGATGCTGATCAAGTACACGATTGGCTGGCGAGTCACGTCCAATGCAGAGGTTGAAGGCATCGACGTCAACGAGCACGGCGAGTCCGCGTACGACTGGGGCACGGCCCCGTCCGGTGCTGTTGCCAGCCCGATTTCGTCCTCGTCATTCGGTCAGCGCACGGAGGTGCAGGCGTGAAGCTCGTCACCGCGATCATCAAGCCGTTCAAGCTCGACGACGTGACAAGCGCCCTCGAGACCTACGGTGTCGCCGGCCTCACGGTCAGCGAGGTGCAGGGCTTCGGTCGGCAGAAGGGCCACACCGAGGTCTACCGGGGCGCGGAGTACAAGGTCGACTTCGTCCCCAAGGTCCGCATCGAAGTCCTTGTCGATGACAAGGATGCTGACGGCGTGGTGGGAGTCGTCGTCAAGGCTGCGAACACCGGCCAGATCGGCGACGGCAAGGTCTGGGTGACACCGGTCGAGTCGATCGTCCGGGTGCGCACCGGCGAGAAGGGTGCGGACGCTCTGTAGTTGTACTGGGCCGCGCGCCCGACATACGACCCTCCGCGGCGGTGGACCGTGCAAGCAGGTCCAACGCTGCTCCGGGCCGCATGTCGGGCGCGCGACTCTCGACGGCGGTGATGCTGGGCTCCTCGGAGTCTCTAGGCTCACCGCCGTGCACGTTGATTCGGGGGATACCGCCTGGGTGTTGGGCAGCGCGGGGCTTGTCCTGTTCATGACGCCCGGCCTGGCCTTGTTCTACGGCGGCATGATCCGCTCCAAGAACGTGCTCGCCATGATCATCGCCAACTTCGCGACGATCGCAGTCGTCAGCATTGTGTGGGCGCTCGTCGCGTATTCGATGGCGTTCGGCCCGGATGCCGGCGGAGGTCTGCTCGGCACTCTCCACCTTGCGGGCCTGGCGCATCCCGACCAGCAGGTGCCCGGTCTGCACCTCACCGTCCCCCCGCTGGCATTCGCGGGGTTTCAGATGATGTTCGCCGTCATCACCGCGGCGTTGCTCACCGGAACCGTGGCCGAGAGAGCTCGCTTCGGCGGCTTCCTCGTCTTCTCGGTTCTTTGGGTTGTGATCGTCTATGCGCCGATCGCCCATTGGGTGTTCTCGCCCGGTGGATGGCTGGCACATCGCGGCGTCCTTGACTTCGCTGGCGGCAACGTCGTCGAGATCGACTCCGGGGCGTCGGCGCTCGCCATCGCCCTGGTGATCGGCCGGCGCCACGGCTGGCCGCGCGAGGTCATCGCACCGCACTCGTTGCCGTTCACGATGCTCGGAGCCGGCATCCTGTGGTTCGGCTGGTTTGGCTTCAACGCGGGGTCGGCACTGTCCTCCGGCGCACTCGCCGCGCAGGCGCTGGTCGGCACCCAGCTCGCGGCCTGTGCCGGACTGCTCGCGTGGTGCGGTCTGGAGAAGTGGCGGACCGGGCACGCCACGACGCTGGGCGCGGCGTCGGGCGCGGTCGCGGGATTGGTCGCAATCACGCCGGCCGCAGGCTTCGTCAACAGCATGGCCGCGATCGTGATCGGCGCTGCTGGTGGTGTCGTGGCGCTGTTCGCCGTGAACATGAAGCATCGCGGCGGCTACGACGACGCCCTCGACGTCGTCGGCGTCCACGGAGCGGCCGGCATCGTTGGGACACTGCTCGTCGGAGTCTTCGCCAGCACTGCGGTGGACCCTGCCATCCGCTTCGACGGCCTCATCGACGGCGGCAGCGCCCACCTGCTCGGGGTGCAGGTGCTGGCTGTGGTTGTGACGATTGGCTGGGCCTTCACCATGTCCTGGCTGATCGCCACCGCGGTGCAGCGAACGATCGGCTTGCGGGTTGATGAGAGCGATGAGGTGCAAGGGCTCGATGCCACGATCCATGCCGAGTCCGCATACGAGTTCGGCAGCGTGCATGCGACTCGGATCGGTTCGTAGCGCTCGTGTCAGACGACCCCTCGGCCGATCTTCGTGAGGCGCGCGCCGCAGTCGTCGCGACCGAAGGACTGACCGGGCAGGGTCTCCGAGAGGCGCTGACAGATGTCGCGGACCGGTGGCTGGTCGCGCGTCTGGGAGATGGGACGGGCGTGGCGCTGGTCGCGGTCGGAGGCTACGGCCGCCGCGAGCCGGCAGTCGGCAGCGATCTGGACCTGGTGTTGCTGCACCAGGACGGCATCGACGTCGATGAGCTGGCGAACTCGATCTGGTACCCGATCTGGGACTCAGGAGTAGGGCTCGATCACTCGGTCCGCACTGTCGAGGGCGCGATCAGCGTCGCCCACGACGACCTCAAGGCAATGCTCGGTCTGCTCGACCTTCGCCATGTTGCGGGTGACGCGGCCATGACGTCCACGCTGCGCGATCGAGTGTTCGAAACCTGGCGGCGGGATTCCCGGCGACGCCTGCCGGAGCTTGTCGCGGCCGTCCGGGAGCGAGGTGAACGGGTAGGTGAGCTCGCCTTCCTGCTGGAGCCCGACCTCAAGGATGCCCGCGGCGGGATTCGCGACGTCCACGCCATCACGGCGATCGCCGCGGCTTGGGTCGCCGACGCCCCCGGCGCGCCGGTTCGCGATGCCTACCAGTGGCTGCTCGACGTCCGCGGCGAGTTGCATCGACGAGCGGCGCGCGCCAGTGATCGGCTGATCGCGCAGGAACAGATTCCGGTTGCGAACGCGCTCGGCATCGACGATCCCGACGAGCTCATGCGCCGAGTCTTCGAGGCGGGTCGCACGATCGCCTTTGCCACGGACGAGGCGTGTCGCCGGGCGATGACCGCGAGCCGGCCGCCGCGCCGCTGGGGCCGACGCAGCTCGGCGGTCAGCCGCCGGCCGCTTGCCGACGGCGTGGTCGAGCAGGACGGCGAGGTGCATCTCGCCCGCGAAGCAAATCCTGCTGCTGACCCGGTGCTGGCACTGCGGGTCGCGGCGGCAGCAGCGCAGGCGAACCTGCCGATTGCCACCAGCGTTGCGAGCCGACTGGCTGAGGAGTCGGCACCGCTGCCGGAGCCGTGGCCGGCTGCGGCTCGAGACGCGCTCATCGCGACGCTCGGCGCGGGCCGCCCGGCGGTCGCAGTGTTGGAGGCGCTCGACCAGGCCGGGATGCTCGTCCGGCTCATCCCGGAGTGGGAAGCAGTGCGGTGCAAGCCCCAGCACAACCCAGTCCATCGTTTCACCGTCGACCGCCATCTGATCGAGGCCGCGGTTGAAGCCTCAGCTCTCACACGACGCGTTGCTCGCCCGGACCTGCTCCTGCTCGGCGCGCTGTTCCACGACATCGGCAAGGGCTTTCCGGGTGACCACACAGACGCCGGTGTCGAGCGGGTCCCCGGGATCGCGCGACGCATCGGTCTCCCTGAAGAGGACGTGACGACGGTCACCGCGCTTGTCCATCACCACCTGTTGCTGCCTGATACCGCAACCCGGCGCGATCTGAACGATCCCGCGACGATCGAGATCGTCACTCGGGCAGTGCGCGATGTGGAGACACTCGAGCTGTTGCATGCGCTCACCGAGGCTGACGCCGCGGCGACCGGTCCTGCGGCGTGGAGCGAGTGGAAGGGGGGCTTGATCGCTGAGTTGGTGCGTCGTGCATCGGCGGCTGTCGCCGGCCAGCGGCTTGCGGAGTTCGAGACGATCACGGCGGAGCAACGTGCGCTTGCGGAAGGCGGCGAGCTCGCGGTCGAGCTTATGGGTTCCCAGCTCACGATCGTCGCGCCCGACCGGCCGGGACTGATGTCCCGGTGGGCCGGTGTTGCCGCCCTGCACCGCCTCGCGATCCGGTCGGCGACGGCGACGTCGATGTCGACCACCGCGGGCCGGATGGCGATCACCACGCTCGAGGTCGCGCCGAAGTTCGGATCGCTTCCCGACGTGGAAGCGATCGCCGCCGACGTGCGGCGGGCGTACGACGACATGCTGCCCATCGAAGAGCGGCTGCAGGAACGCGAGCGGACCTACGCCGCCGCGGCACCTCCGTCGATTGCCCCGCCGCTCGTGCTGTGGTTCGACGACGAGTCGCACCACTCGACGATCGTCGAGCTGCGGACGCATGACTCGGAGGGACTGCTGCACCGACTCACCAAGGTGCTCGCGGACGAGGGGCTCGATGTGCGGTCTGCCCGGATCCAAACGCTTGGCGCTGAGTGCGTAGACGCGTTCTACGTCGTTGACGGAGAGGGCGCCACGATCGACGATCATGGCCGTCGTGACGAGATCGAGGCGGCGCTACTCGCAGCCTGTTAGTCCAGCACGATGGCGACCCGCGAGGCAGTGAGGACATCGCTCGCGCACAGAGTCACCGCGGCTGCCAGATCGGTGGGGGACGCGCCTGGCCCGCCTGTGACGGACCGATGGCGCAGTCCATCTGGCATGTCGCGCGCCGCGACCTTGGCTCCAGCTTCGACGATCACGCCGTGCCGGCGAGCCGCCATGTCCGGCATCAGTACGGTCGCCACGAGCATCCGGGTTGCTTCCGGGGCGATGACCACCGCGATGTCGATCGGCCCGAGCCGCTGCTCGATGTGCGGAGCGATTCGCGTCCAGGTTTCGCGCTGCGACGGGTCCGCGACGATCCCGAGCGAGGCGAGGTCGAGCTCGTCGGCGTAGTCGGTTGCAGCGCTGACCAGCGCCCGGTCCTCGACCACCAGCGCAGTCGTCACGCGGTTGCGGCATAGCTCACGCATCACGTGGACCAGCACACTCGACGTGCCGGTGACGACGGCCACCTTGCCGGTCAGGTCCGGATAGCGCGCCTGCCACGCCGCCCTGTTGATTTCACCCATCGCCTACCTCTCTCGTCACACTGGCATTGTGCGTCGTACGGTTCGGCGCATGACATCGCCCCGGACCGTGCTCGACGCATTCCTTCGCACCGTCGAGCGCCAGCCCGACGACGTTGCCTTGCGGGAGCTGGCTGGGCCCGAGGTGACCTGGCGGGAGTACGCCGACTGTGCGGCACGCATCGCCGGCGGGCTCGCGGCGCTCGGCGTCGGTCGTGGGGACCGGGTTGTGCTGATGATGCGCAACCGCTGGGAGTTCCACGCCGCGGACATGGGCATCCTCGCGGCAGGCGCGACTCCGATCTCGGTCTACAACTCGTCATCCCCGGACCAGATCGCGTATGTGGTCGACCACTGCAAGGCGAAGGTCGCGATTGTCGATGGTGGCGAGTTCGCCGAGCGGATGCTTGCTGCGGCTCCGGAGTGCTCGCTGCTGAGGACCGTCGTGGTTCTCGACGACACCTCGCAGGGAACCGAGCCTTGGCAGCAGCTGCTTGACGGCGATCCGGTCGACCTCGTCGCGGCGGAGGCAGCGGCCGATCCGAGCGACCTGCTCACGGTCATCTACACCTCAGGCACCACCGGTCCGCCAAAAGGCGTGATGCTCAGCCACACCAACGTGCTTGCGGCGGTGACGGCCTTCTCCAGCTACAGCGGGCGGGACACCGACGAGGGTCGCCGGCTGATCTCCTACCTGCCCATGGCACACATCGCCGAGCGCATGGTCACGCACTACAGCCCGATCCTTCGCGGATCGCAGGTCGTGCCGTGTCCGGAGATCGCCCGCATGACCGAGTACCTCCTGGCCGTCCATCCATCGGCGCTGTTCGGTCCGCCAAGGGTCTGGGAGAAGATCGTCGCCGGAATCCAGGCTCAGGTAGCCGGACGCGATGCCGAGACGCAGGCGAGGTTTGCCGATGCGCTTCGGGTCGGGCGTGAGGTGCAGCAGCTGCGAGCTCGTGGCGAGGAGCCCAGCGGTGAGCTCTCCGAAACCTGGGACTTCGTGGACGCGATGGTCTTCGCGCCCATCCGCGCCGCGGTCGGGCTCGATGAGTGTGAGTACGTCTTCTCCGGAGCGGCGCCAGTGCCGCCTGAGGTCATCGACTTCCTGCGCGACATCGGGCTGCCGATGAGCGAGGTATACGGAATGAGCGAGAACTGCGGTGGCATGACCTGGGATCCGTACCTGGTCAAGCCGGGCAGGGTGGGTCGGGCGTACCCCGGCGTCGAGGTCAGGACCGCAGACGACGGCGAGGTGCTCTGCCGCGGCCCGATCGTCTTCACCGGCTATCTCGACGATCCCGAACGGACGGCGGAGGCGCTCGACGCCGACGGGTGGCTGCACAGCGGTGACATCGGGGAGTTCGACGCCGACGGCTATCTCAAGATCGTCGACCGCAAGAAGGAGCTGATCATCACCGCCGGTGGCAAGAACGTCTCGCCGGCCAACGTCGAAGCCGTGTTGAAGACCGTTCCGCTGGTCGGACAGGCAATGGCGATCGGAGATTCCCGTCCGTACCTGATCGCGCTGCTCACCCTGGACCCCGACGCGGTTGCCGCGCGCTACCCGGGGCGGGCGATCGCCGAGCTTGCGGATGATCCCGAGGTCGTCGCGGAAGTTGCCGAGGGCGTCGCGGTGGGCAACCAGCGGCTCTCGAGGGTCGAGCAGCCGCGTCGGGTGGTCATCCTCGACGATGACTGGCTGCCTGACTCCGACGTGCTGACGCCGACGATGAAGCTGAAACGGCGCGGCGTCCTGGCGCGCTACGGCGACGTCATCGAGGCGACGTACGCCGGTGCGGGCATCGAGATCACCACAGCCCCGGAGCTCGCCGCAACGTAGCCTGACGGGCAATGTTCGACACCCTCTCCGACCGGCTCGAGTCGGCCTTCAGCACGCTGCGTGGCAAGGGGCGGCTGTCCGAGGCTGACATCGACGCTACGGCCCGCGAGATCCGCATCGCGTTGCTCGAGGCCGATGTCGCGCTGCCTGTCGTCAAGGACTTCATCGCCGCGATCAAGGAGCGCGCGCGGGGCGTTGCGGTCAGCCAGGCGCTCAACCCGGCTCAGCAGGTCATCAAGATCGTCAACGAGGAGCTTGTCGGCATCCTCGGTGGTGAGACGCGACCGCTGACGCTCGCGAAGGTGTCACCCACCGTGGTGATGCTCGCGGGTCTGCAAGGGACCGGAAAGACCACGCTTGCCGGCAAGCTCGGCCGCTGGCTCAAACAGCAGCGGCACGCACCACTCCTGGTGGCGGCGGATCTCCAGCGGCCCAACGCGGTTGACCAGCTGCGTGTCGTCGGGTCACAAGCCGGCGTTGACGTGTTCGCACCGGAACCCGGCAACGGCATCGGGGATCCCGTCGAGGTCGCCCGGGCTGCGATCGAGCACGCGCGGCGCTTGGGTCACGACGTCGTCGTCGTCGACACGGCGGGTCGACTCGGCATCGACGCCGAGATGATGGCGCAAGCCGCGGCGATCCGCGACGCGGTGTCGCCGGAAGAGACGCTCTTCGTCGTCGACGCGATGATCGGCCAGGACGCGGTCACGACAGCTGAGGCCTTCCGGGACGGTGTCGGGTTCACCGGCGTCGTGCTGACCAAGCTTGACGGCGATGCCCGTGGTGGCGCCGCGCTGTCGGTCGCCAAGGTCACGGGCCGGCCGATCATGTTCGCGTCAACCGGCGAGAAGCTCTCCGACTTCGACGTCTTCCACCCCGAGCGCATGGCGTCACGCATTCTCGGGATGGGGGACATGCTCACCCTGATCGAGCAGGCTGAGCAGACATTCGACGCCGGCGAAGCCGAGCGGATGACCGAGAAGATGCTCGGCGGCGGCGACCTGACCCTCGAGGACTTTCTCGAGCAGATGATGATGGTCAGGAAGATGGGCCCAATCGGCAATCTGCTCGGGATGCTGCCCGGAATGGGACAGATGAAGGAGGCGATCGCCTCCATCGACGACCGTGATCTCGATCGGATCGCGGCGATCATCCGGTCGATGACTCCCGCGGAGCGGCAGGATCCGAAGATCCTCAACGGCTCTCGTCGGCTGCGAATCTCGAAAGGGTCGGGCACGACCGTCACCGAGGTCAACCGGCTGGTCGAGCGCTTCTACGACGCGCGCAAGATGATGAAGCAGATGACCGGCGGACTTCCGGGAGCCCGACGCCCCTCGTCGCGCAAGGGCGGCAAGAAGGGCGGCTCGAAGCGGGGTCGCGGCCCGGCCCGATCCGGCGCAATGCCACCGGGTTTCAATGCAACGCAGGGACTCGGCCTGCCACCGGGGATGAAGCTGCCAC
This sequence comes from Mycobacteriales bacterium, assembly GCA_036268405.1. Taxonomy (GTDB): domain Bacteria; phylum Actinomycetota; class Actinomycetes; order JAFAQI01; family JAFAQI01; genus DASZTV01. The sequence continues at coordinate 49,416 of DATAUF010000130.1, read as the reverse complement.
CTGGCCTCGCGCCCGATCTGTCGAACCTGAAGCTTCCCGGCACGGACTGAAGCGGGCGGGCACACCGGCCGATATCCCCGGCGTGGAGCAGTGCGGCGGGTGTGGCGCGGTGTTGGCCGCGGCGGCGACCTGGTGCGGACAGTGCTTCCTGCCGCGTGGTGCCGCTCAGACGCCCGTCTCGGCGCCCGTCATGCCGGCCGCGGGGCCTTCTGCTGCCGGTCCGGCGAGCGAGTTCTCGATCATGTCCGGCAACCGCCAGCAGGTGTTCGCGCGACCCGCCCCGCCGACGGTCCGGACCCGCTGGCGCAAGACGACGACCACGTTCGGCCCGATCGGTCGGGTCTCCTGGACCGTCGCGCTACTTATCCCACTGCCGCCGATGATCGTCGGAACGGTTGTTGGCATCATCCCGTGCATCGTCGGGGTCGGAATCTGGTTGTTCATCATCATGCCGTGGGCCTTGCGGGACATCTGGAAAGCAGGCTCGCTCCCGGCCGGGTAGACTCCTCCGTCGCGGTGCGCGTGAACGTTCGCGCCTCGAACCAACAACTTTGAATCGGCTTTGGAGAGCATCGCCTCGTGGCAACCAAGATCAGGCTCATGCGGCTCGGCAAGATCCGTGCCCCGTACTACCGCATCGTGGTCGCGGACGCGCGAACCAAGCGTGACGGCCGCGTCATCGAGACGATCGGCAAGTATCACCCGAAGGCGGACCCGTCCTTCATCGAGGTCGACTCCGAGCGGGCGCGGTACTGGCTGTCGGTCGGCGCGCAGCCGACCGAGCCGGTCGCGGCGATCCTGAAGCTGACCGGCGACTGGCAGGCGCACAAGGGACTTCCGGCACCGACTGAGGGCGTCCGCACCGCAGCACCGAAGGTCGACCGCAAGTCGGTGTTCGAGGCAGCCGCCAAGGAGACCCACGAGGACGCGCCGGCCAAGAAGACCGCCGCGAAGAAGGCCCCCGCGAAGAAAGCAGCCGCTGCCGAGGCTCCAGCCGAGGAAGCCCCCGCTGCCGAGGCCGTAGCTGAGGAGGCCCCGGCGGCAGAGGCTCCAGCCGAGGAAGCTCCGCCCGCCGACGAAGCCCCCGCCGAGGAAGCTTCGCCCGCCGACGAAGCCCCCGCCGAGTAAGACGTGCTCACCGAGGCACTCGACCACCTGGTCCGAGGAATCGTCGACCACCCGGATGACGTCCAGGTCGACTTGCGCGAGCGGCGTACCGGCCGGGTCCTCGAGGTCCGGGTGCATCCCGATGACCTCGGCAAGGTCATCGGCCGCGCCGGACGCACCGCGAAGGCGCTGCGCGCGGTGATGTCCGCGATCGGCGGCAAGGGCATCCGCGTCGATCTCGTCGACTAGCTGCTCTCAACACCGTGCAGCTCGTGGTTGGGCGAATCGCGAAGGCTCACGGCATTGCCGGTGAGGTCACGGTCGACGTACGCACCGACGATCCCGGCCATCGCTACGCCTCCGGCGTCTTGCTGGACACCGATCCCGCCGAGCGTGGACCGCTCAAAGTGCAGACCACCCGATGGCACTCTGGCCGGCTGCTCGTCCGCTTCGAGGGCGTGCACGACCGCAACGCCGCCGAGGTGTTGCGGGGCACGCTGCTCGTCGCGGACTCGGCGACCAGTCGCGCGGCGAGCAATGACGACGACTACTGGGACCACGACCTGATCGGCCTGCGCGTCGAAGATCGTGCCGGCGTCGTCATCGGGGACGTCGTCGACGTCCTGCACCCACCGGGACCCGCCGTCCTCGTCGTGCGTCGAGAGGCCGGCGACGATGCGCTCGTCCCGTTCGTCGAGGAGATCGTGCCGTTGGTGGACCTGCCGGCGGGGCGTCTGGTGGTCGATCCGCCCGAAGGCCTGCTCGAGCTCGGGACCGAATGACGATGCGCATCGACATCGTCACGATCTTCCCGGACTACTTCGGACCGCTTTCCGTGTCACTGCTCGGCAAGGCGCACGAGCGCGGCGACGTCGATCTTCGGGTTCACGATCTGCGCGAGCACACGGACGATGTGCACCGGACCGTTGATGACTCGCCGTACGGCGGAGGTCCGGGGATGCTGATGCGTCCCGAGCCCTGGGGACGGGCGCTGGACGCGCTTGTCGTGGATCCGCCGGCAGAAGGGGGCACGCCGTTGCTGGTGCTGCCTACTCCGGCAGGCACTCGCTTCACCCAGGTCGTCGCCCGCGAATGGTCGCAACGGACGTGGCTGATCATCGGCTGCGGCCGCTACGAGGGCATCGACGCGCGCGTCGCGCAGGACGCCGCACGACGGATGGACGTCGCCGAGGTCTCGATCGGTGACTACGTGCTGGCCGGTGGCGAGGCCGCGTCACTCGTGCTGGTCGAGGCGGTCGTGCGCTTGCTGCCCGGATTCATGGGCAACCCGGAGTCGCCGCTCGACGACTCGTTCTCCGCCGGCAGGTCCCTCGAGGCGCCCGCATACACGCGACCGGCGAGCTGGCGCGAGCTGGAGGTGCCCGAGATCCTGCGCTCAGGTGACCACCAGGCGGTGGCGCGATGGCGTGAGGAGCAGTCGGAGCGCCTGACGCGAGAGCGCCGCCCAGACCTGCTTGCCTGAACGCCGCATTAACGCCTGCCACGGTCCCTGTGGCACAGTGGATGGCACCGCCTGACCGACCGCGCCGTTCGCGCGCGTCCCCCTGAACGAGGAACTGAGACCACCATGCAGACGCTCGACGCGATCGATGCCGCCTCGCTTCGCAGCGACATCCCCGCTTTCCGCCCCGGTGACACCGTCAAGGTGCACGTGCGGGTCGTCGAGGGCAACCGGACGCGTGTGCAGGTGTTCCAGGGCGTGGTCATTCGCCGGCACGGTGGCGGGGTGCGCGAGACGTTCACCGTTCGCAAGGTGAGCTTCGGCGTCGGAGTCGAGCGGACGTTCCCGGTGCACTCGCCGATCGTCGATCATCTCGAGGTCGTCACCCGGGGTGACGTCCGGCGAGCGAAGCTGTACTACCTGCGTGACCTTCGCGGCAAGAAGGCGAAGATCAAGGAGCGCCGCGACGCTCACCCGGCAAGCTGAGCGAAAGCTCTCAACGTCGCCTCGTGACCGAACCTCCTGTCGAGTCCGACGCTGCCATCGCGTCTGACCCGACCGTCGAACCCGACGAAAGCCCGGCTGCTGACCCGGCTGACTCGGCTCCGCAGGAGGGCACCCGCTCCGAGCACGGCTCGTTCTGGCGTGAGCTGCCATTTCTCGTCCTGATCGCGCTCGTCCTCGCGCTGCTGATCAAGACCTTCCTGGTCCAGGCGTTCTACATCCCGTCCGCCTCGATGGAGAACACGCTGCAGGGCGGCGGTGACTTCACCAACTCGGCTGCCACTGGCAGTCACCCCTTCGACCGGGTTCTCGTGAACAAGCTGGTCTATGACTTCCGGTCTCCGCGCCGCGGCGAGATCGTGGTGTTCAAGAAGCCTCCGGGCTGGCCGAACGAGTCGAGCTACTCCCCACCGGGCAATCCGGTTCTGCGGTTCTTCCACGGCATCGGGTCGGCGATCGGCATTGCGCCCTCCGGCGGCAGCGACTTCATCAAGCGGGTGATCGGCATCGGTGGCGACACCGTGTCCTGCACGAACGATGTGCTGTCGGTCAACGGACACGTACTGCACGAGCCGTATCTATACCCGGGCTCGCGGCCCTGCTCGGACGCGAACTTCGACAACAGGTCGAAGGTCGTACCCAAGGGCGAGCTGTTCGTCATGGGTGATCACCGCGGCGACTCCGACGACTCGCGGGTCAACGGGCCGGTGCCTGTGAAGGACGTTGTCGGGCGCGCCTTCGTGGTGATCTGGCCGGTCTCGGACTGGCGGACGCTGCCCATCCCGTCGACGTTCAAGCAGGCCGGGCTCGCTGCCGCCGGCTCGCCGCTGACCCCCGTGGTCGGAGGTGCTGCCCTCGTCGCACCGGTCGGGTTGATCCGTCGGCGACGCAAGAGGAGTCGTACGCTCGCTGTCGATGGGTGCTCCGGGACTGACCGTACGGCGTGATGCCGGGATCTACGGCTACGAGCGCGCCCTTGCCCGCCGCGGGCTGACGCCTGTTGCCGGGGCGGACGAAGCCGGCCGCGGGGCATGCGCCGGCCCGCTGGTCGTTGCCGCCGCGGTGCTCAAGCCCGGCAAGGGTGGCGAGATTCCCGGCCTCGCGGACTCCAAGCTGCTGACGCCCTTGGCGCGGGACCGGGTCTATGCCCAGGTCGTCCGCCGTGCGGCGGCGTACTCCGTGGTGGTGATTCCGGCTGCCGAGGTCGACCGGGTGGGCTTGCACGTCAGCAACGTCATGGGGATGCGGCGCGCGCTCGCGTCCCTGCCGTTGCGGCCCGGCTATGTGCTCACCGACGGCTTCCCGGTCCCAGGGCTCGACGTTCCCGGGCTCGCGGTGTGGAAGGGCGATCGGGTTGCTGCCTGCATCGCGGCCGCCTCAGTGCTCGCGAAGGTCACGCGAGACCGGATGATGACTGGGTTGCATGCTGAGTGGCCGGTCTATGACTTCGCCAGCCACAAGGGCTACGTCACCCCCGAACATCAGACGGCGCTCGCCGCACACGGGCCGTGCCCGGAGCATCGCCGGTCATACGTCAACGTTCGCAATGTAGAACTCAGCTTCGGGACCGCTGACCTGGTGGATGCTGCAACCGCACTCGATCAGGAAGAATGGGTGTCGTGAGCGCCGAGGACCTCGAGAAGTATGAAACCGATATGGAGCTTCAGCTCTATCGCGAGTACCGAGACGTGGTCCGGCTGTTCAGGTTCGTCGTCGAGACGGAGCGGCGCTTCTACCTCACCAACGATGTTCAGGTGATCCAGCACACCGATGCCGGCGAGACCTATTTCGAGGCCGTCATGAACGACGCGTGGGTCTGGGACATGTACCGGCCGGCGAGGTTCGTGAAGAACGTACGAGTGCTGACATTCAAGGACGTCAACATCGAGGAGCTTCCACCCGCGGATCTCGAAGTTCCTGAAGAGCGGTAGTCCCCAAACCGCGACACCCGACCGCCTGGTCCACAGGCGGTAGCCGCGACACCGCATCCCGTCGGCGCACGATCCCAGCCTGGCCGGATGCATACGAAAGATCAGCTTGGCATTGCCGGCGAGGACTACGCCGTGCGCTATCTCGTCGGAGCCGGCTTCACGATCGTGACGCGCAACTGGCGCTGCCCTGAGGGCGAGGTCGACATCCTCGCGATGGACGGCAACACCCTCGTCGTCGTCGAAGTGAAGACAAGGACCTCAACTGCCTATGGCCTCCCGCTCGAGGCGGTCACCTGGCGCAAGTCGGAGAAGCTGAAGACCCTCGCGATGTGCTGGTTGCGTGAGCGCCCCCATCGCGGCCCGATTCGATTCGACGTCATCAGCATCGTCATGCCCAAAAACGCCCGACCGGAGCTCCAGCACGTAAGGGCGGCGTTCTGATGAGCCTCGGGTGCACGCGTTCGATCGTGTTGAGCGGGCTGACCGCCCACGTCGTCACTGTCGAGGCCAACGTCAGGGACGGCTTGCCGGGGACGGTGTGGACCGGCCTGCCGGACACCGCAGTCCGGGAGTCGGGCGAGCGGGTCAGATCGGCGATCACGAGCAGCCACGAGCCGTGGCCCACCTCCAAGATCACTGTTGGCCTGCTTCCGGCCTCACTGCGAAAGAGCGGTAGTCACTTCGATCTTTCGGTCGCGATCGCGGTCCTCGCCGCACAGCGTGCGTTAGATCCGCTGGCGGTCCGCGACCTGGTGGTCCTCGGCGAGCTCGGGCTCGACGGCCGGGTCCATCCGGTGACCGGCGTCCTGCCGGCAGTGATCGGCGCCGCCCGTCTCGGACATGCGCGGGTCGTCGTTCCGCACGGAAATGCGCGCGAGGCGAACCTCGTCCCCGGCATCGAGGTGTTCGCGGTGCGCTCCCTTGCGGAGCTCTGTGCCTGGTTGCGCGGCGAGCCCGTCGAGCTCGACGACGATCCGGTGAGGCTGCCGGTGCCGGCGGAGCAACCGCTCGATCTTGCAGACGTCGTGGGCCAGGACGAAGCGCGCCATGCCGTCGAGGTCGCCGCTGCCGGTGGCCACCACGTGTTGCTGACCGGACCGCCCGGGGTCGGCAAGACGATGCTCGCCGAGCGGCTGCCCGGTCTGCTGCCGGATCTCGTCGGCGACGAGGCGCTCGAGGTCACCTCGATCCACTCCTTGCTCGGGCGACTGGCCGCGGGAAGGCCCTTGTTGAGCCGGCCACCCTTCTGCTCGCCGCACCACTCGGCGACCGTTGCCGCCCTGGTCGGCGGCGGAACCGGAATCCCGACACCGGGGACGATCTCGCTGGCTCACCGCGGAGTCCTGTTCCTCGATGAGGCGACCGAGTTCGATCGTCGGGCGCTCGATGCGCTCAGGCAACCGCTCGAGTCAGGGTCGGTGAGCATCCATCGTGCAGGCGGAACGGCGACGTATCCCGCGAGGTTTCAGCTGGTCCTTGCCGCGAATCCCTGTCCCTGCGCCCGAGGAGGCCGCTCCACTGATGCGTCCTCCTGCCGGTGCAGCTCGACCCAGCTGCGCTCATATCGCAATCGGCTGTCCGGACCGCTGATGGACCGCATCGACTTGCGGGCGCGCCTTGCACCGGTCAGCCGCGCGGTGCTGTCGGCCGGTGCGTCCGGTGAGCCGACCGCGGCGGTGCGCGAGCGAGTGCTTGCCGCGCGCGACCGCACCGTCCGAAGGCTCGCGGGAACGCCGTGGACCACCAATGCCGAAGTGCCGGGCCCAGACCTTCGTCGCCGATGGCCGATCCCCCAGGAGGCGTTGCGACCTCTGTCGGCGGACCTCGACCGCGGCTCGCTGTCGACGCGCGGGCTGGACCGCGTCATGAAGGTGGCGTGGACGCTTGCCGATCTCGCGGGTCGAGACATCCCGGTGCGGGAGGACGTCGACCGGGCGATCTCGCTTCGCGTCGTGGGCGAGAGCACCGAGCTAGCGAGAAGCGCATGAGCGGCGGATCAGGGTCCGCGTCGGACTCCGAGCGTGCCGCACGCGCGTTGCTGCTGCGGGCGGCAGAGCCCGGGAGCGTCTCCTTGCTGAGACACATCCGGGAGGTCGGAGCGGAGCAGGCGGTCGCGGACATCAGGCGCGGCGCGCGACTCGGCGACGTCGATGTGGCGGCATGTGCCGCCCGGATAGCGGGTGTCGATGGCGAGCGGGAGATCGCCGCGGCTGCCGCGATGGCGGTGCGCCTGGTCTGTCCGGGTGAGGAGGAGTGGCCGATCGGTCTCGATGACCTGGCTTGCATCGGGGCGGACTGCATCGCGATCTGGGTACGCGGCGGCTCGTCGCTCGCCGAGCTCTGTGACCGGGCGGTGGCGATCGTCGGCACCCGAGTTGCCACCGACTACGGCGCCGGGGTGGCACGGTCGCTCGCGATCGGTCTTTCTGAGCAAGGCTGGACCGTCGTGTCCGGGCTCGCCCTCGGGATCGACGCAGCGGCACACCGGGGTGCTCTGGCCGCCGGCGGAGCCACGGTGGCGGTCCTCGCATGTGGGGTCGACGTCCCTTACCCGAGGGCCCACCGCGAGCTAGGAGATGCCTGCGCCGAGACCGGCGCCGTGGTCAGCGAGCACCCGCTCGGCAGTGCGCCGCATCGGCACCGGTTCCTGGTGCGCAACCGGCTGATCGCCGCACTCTCATCAGGAACGGTGGTCGTCGAGGCCGCGCCGCGCAGCGGCGCCCGCTCGACCGCACGCCATGCGGCGGAGCTGTTCCGTCATGTCATGGCGGTACCGGGGCCGGTGAGCTCTATTACTTCTGCCGGGTGCCATCAGCTGCTGCGCGACCGCCCGGACACCGTGCTCGTCACGAAGGCCGACGAGGTGATCGAGCAGGTAGGGCCGCTTGGCCAGTTCGCGGAGCGGGTGAGCGGTCCGGTGCGTCGACGGGATCTGCTCGGGCCGGTGGTCAGCCGCGTCTTTGAGGCGGTGCCCGTGTATCGACCCGCGCCGCTGGGACGGATCGCGGTCACCGCCGGCCTGCGGGTCGAGGCGGTCGCGGCTGCGCTCGCGGCGCTTGCTGCCGCCGATCTGGTCTCCGAGGGCGAGCAGGGCTGGCACATGACCTCGCTGGGTCGTGACGAGCGATTCGCGGATGTCGGGGATGGCACGGGGGAGCTGCCACTCGGTTGGTGGTGAGACCGGGGGCGTGGGCAGAGCCTGAATGAGCGTGGCGACTTGACGTCGGCGTTGCTCGGACCGAGCGTTGGGGCCGATGTCGACACCGCCGAACGAGCTGCTCGAGGTGCCGGGCGCGCTGGCTGACGCCCGCAGCCGCTACCTCGAGCACCTGGAGTTCGAGCGCGGGCTGTCCGCGCATACGGTCCGGGCCTACGCCACGGACCTTGAGAGCCTGCTCGTTCATGCCGCCCGCCTCGAACGCGACCGCGTCGACGGGATCGACCTGACCGTCCTGCGGTCGTGGCTGGCGAAGCTCCGTTCCATGGGCGCGAGCCGCGCCACGCTGGCGCGGCGGGCATCCGCGGCGCGAATGTTCACGGCCTGGGCCGTGCGCGACGGGCTTGCCGAGGAGGATGCCGGTGCGCGGCTTGCCTCGCCGCGCGCGGAGCGGCGGCTCCCTGAGGTGCTGCGAGTCGACCAGGCGGCCGCTGTGATGAAGGAGGCAGCCGTCGACCGGTCGGCGACCGGGCTGCGGGATGCCGCGATCGTCGAGCTGTTGTATGCGACGGGCGCCCGTGTCAGCGAGCTGTGCGGCCTCGACGTCGATGATCTCGATGGCGAGCGCCGTACCGTCCGGCTGTTCGGAAAGGGCGCGAAGGAACGCGTGGTGCCGCTTGGGGTCCCGGCGGCACGGGCGACCTCAGCCTGGCTGGCAACCGGGCGTCCGGCCCTCGCGGTGCCGGACAGCCCGCCGGCGCTGCTGCTCGGCGCCCGTGGCGGGCGACTCGACCCTCGGGCGGCGCGAAGAGTGGTCCATGAGCGGGTTGCCGCGGTGCCGGGTACCGGTGACCTCGGCCCGCATGGGCTGCGTCACACCGCGGCGACACATCTTTTGGAGGGCGGCGCGGACCTCAGAAGCGTTCAGGAACTGCTCGGTCACGCTACGCTCGCAACGACTCAGATCTACACCCATGTGTCTATTGACCGGCTGAGAAGGACGTATGAGTCCGCGCACCCCAGAGCGTGACAAGGTCGCGCTCGAGGACGACGAGCAGAAGCCGGATCCGGCTGCTGTCGACGCGGCGCTCGCTGCCCTCTGGCGCAGCTTCAAGGACACCGGCGATCAGCCGCTGCGCGAGCGGCTGATCCTGCACTACTCCCCACTCGTCAAGTACGTCGCAGGCCGGGTCGGCGTAGGGCTGCCACCGAATATCGAGCAGGCCGACCTCGTCTCGTACGGCATCTTCGGGCTGATCGACGCGATCGAGAAGTTCGACATCAGCCGGGCGATCAAGTTCGAGACCTATGCGATCAGCCGTATCAAGGGCGCGATCATCGATGAGCTCCGTGCGATCGACTGGATCCCGCGTTCGGTGCGCTACAAGGCTCGCGAGGTGGAGAAGGCCTATGCCGCTCTGGAGTCGCGACTGCACCGCACGCCGAGCGAGACCGAGGTCGCAGGGGAGCTGGGCATCGCGCTGGAAGAGCTGCACGCGATCTTCTCGCAGGTGTCGTTTGTCAACGTGATCGCCCTCGACGAGCTCCTCAACGTCGGCGGCGAGCGAGGCGACAAGCTCTCCCTGGTCGACACCCTCGAGGACACCAAGGCCGAGGACCCGGTCGCGGTATTCGAGACCGAGGAGACGAAATACCTCCTGGCGCGGGCGATCAACACGCTGCCGGAGCGAGAGAAGATCGTCGTCACCCTCTACTACTACGAAGGCCTCACCCTCGCCGAGATCGGCCAGGTCCTCGGCGTCACAGAGAGCCGGATCTGCCAGATGCACACCAAGGCGGTGCTCCAGCTGCGCGGAAAGCTCGCAGAACCGAAGGACTAGCCAAGGACTACAGGGCGTCCAGCGGCAGCAGCCGCACGTGCTCAAGACCGAGCAGGGCGAGCGGATCCAGGTAGTCAGTCCCTCGCAGCAGTCCCCAGTGCAGGCAGGCGCGCGGCACGCAGTGAGAGCCGGCGAGACTCAGCCGGCCGATCAACGCACCGGCGAGGACTTGCTCGCCCTGGTGGATGGTGACCTGCAGCGGCTCGTACGTGGTGCGGAGTGCGCCCGAGGTGATCGACACGACGCCCACACCGGCGACCCTTCCGGCGAAGCTCACGATTCCGGCTCCGGATGCATGCACCGCCTCTCCCGCCACGCCCGCGAGGTCGACGCCTCGGTTGCCGGCCAGCCACGGCCGCTGCGGCGGGTCGAAATCGGACACGATGGTGTCCGGACCGGGTTGCAGCGGCCAGCTGAAGCCCGCGACGGGCGCGGCGTGGACGACCTGTGACGCAGGCGCTGTGCCACCGAAGGTGGCGAGCGCCAGCGAGCTGATGACGAGCGACGTACGGATCACAGCGAGCAGCCTGCGTCGGGCGCAGTGGCCCGGCCAGCTGAGCGTGCCCGGCTGTGGACGACGCGGGCCCGGTAACCGACGTAGACTGGCCGAAGCGGTTCGCGGAAGCGGGCCGACTTCGCACGCCGTCAGACCGCACTGCTCGACAGCGCGGGACGCGCCGTACGGTCCCTTGGGTTGATTTGGACACAGGGGTTCGGCACGTCGACGGAGTCAGGCGTGGCGACCAACCGGTCGTCGCGAGAGAACCGAGAGGAAACCACCCATGGCCGTCGTCACGATGCGCCAGCTGCTCGAGAGCGGCGTCCACTTCGGGCATCAGACCCGTCGTTGGAACCCGAAGATGAAGCGATTCATCTTCACCGAGCGCAACGGCATCTACATCATCGATCTGCAGCAGTCGCTGTCCTACATCGACCGCGCGTACGACTTCATCAAGCAGACCGTCGCCCACGGCGGCACCGTCCTGTTCATCGGGACGAAGAAGCAGGGCCAGGACGCGATCGCCGAGCAGGCAACCCGCGTCGGCATGCCATACGTCAACCAGCGCTGGCTCGGCGGGATGCTCACCAACTTCCAGACCGTGCACAAGCGGCTGCAGCGCCTCAAGGAGCTCGAGGTCATCGAGGCGACCGGTGGGGCAAACGTCACCACCAAGAAGGAAGCCCTCGTGTTGTCCCGCGAGCGTGAGAAGCTCGCCCGCACGCTCGGCGGCATCCGCGACATGGCCAAGACGCCGAGCGCGGTATGGGTGGTCGACACCAACAAGGAGCACATCGCGGTCGCCGAGGCCCGCAAGCTGGGCATCCCGGTCGTTGCCATCCTCGACAGCAACTGTGACCCCGACGTCGTCGACTACCCGATTCCGGGCAACGACGACGCGATCCGCTCGGTAGCGACCCTTACGCGAGTCATCGCCGACGCCGTCGCGGAGGGCCTGATCGCCCGTGCCGGCGCCGCCGAGGCGGACGAAAGCCCCGAGCCGGGTGCGCTCGGTGCTGACGAGCCGCTGGCCGACTGGGAGCGAGAGCTGCTCGAAGGCGCTCCCGCGGAAGCCGCGGCAGTGCAAGCCCCGCCGGCCGAGGCCCCGGCGGAAGCCGAGGTTCCGGCGGCTGAGGCTGTGGCTGAGGCTCCCACGGCGGAGGCTGAGTCATCCGCGGCAGAGCCGCCGGCCGAGCCGGCCTCCTGAATCCGTTCCCCACGACTAGGAAGAGCGAAAGCGATGGCGGTCAGCGCTGCTGACGTGAAGAAGCTCCGCGACCTGACCGGCGCGGGGATGATGGACTGCAAGCGTGCCCTCGAAGAGGCTGACGGCGACTTCGAAAAGGCCATCGAGCTGCTGCGGGTCAAGCAGGGCGCGAAGGTGGCTCGGCGCGGCAGCGAGCGAGAGGCCACCAATGGCCTGGTCGCTGCCGCGGAGGGCGTGATGATCACGCTCAACAGCGAGACCGACTTCGTGGCCAAGAACGAGGAGTTCCAGACCCTGGCGGCGGACATCGTCGCGCTCGCGGCGCAGTCCAAGCCGGCTGACATCGAGGCGCTGAACGCCGAGACGCTCTCCGACGGCCGCACCGTTGCCACAGCGATCGAGCAGACCGCAGCGGCGATCGGCGAGAAGCTGGAGCTCGGCCAGGTCGTCGTGTACGACGGCAGGACCACGACCTACCTGCACAAGCGCGCGACCGATCTGCCTCCGCAGATCGGTGTGCTCGTGGAGTTCGCGGGCGATGACGCGGAGACCGCGCGCGGTGTCGCGATGCAGATCGCGACGTACAACCCTCCGTACCTCTCGCGTGACGACGTGCCGGAAGACGTGGTGGCGAGCGAACGGCGCATTGCCGAGGCGACGGCGCGCGAAGAGGGCAAGCCCGAGCAGGCGCTGCCCAAGATCATCGAGGGCCGGCTGACCGGTTTCTTCAAGGACAACGTGCTGCTCGACCAGTCGTACGTTCGCGACAACAAGAAGTCGGTGCAGGCTGTGCTGGACGAGGCCGGCATCTCGATCAGCCGGTTCGTCCGGTTCGCGGTGGGCGCCTGACGCATGGCTGATGCCCCGGCGAAGTGGCGCCGCGTGATGCTCAAGCTGGGCGGGGAGATGTTCGGCGGCGGGTCCGTCGGGGTCGACCCCGACGTCGTGCAGGACGTCGCACGGCAGATCCGCGACGTCGTGAGCACCGGCGTAGAGGTTGCGGTCGTCATTGGCGGAGGCAACTTCTTCCGGGGCGCACAGCTGTCGGAGCGCGGCATGGATCGTGGTCGCGCCGACTACATGGGGATGCTCGGGACCGTCATGAACTGCCTGGCGCTTCAGGACTTTCTCGAGAAGGAAGGCGTCGAGACCCGGGTCCAGACGGCGATCACGATGGGGCAGGTCGCCGAGCCCTACGTCCCGCGTCGTGCGATGCGGCACCTCGAGAAGGGCCGCGTCGTCATCTTCGGCGCCGGCCTCGGTGCGCCGTTCTTCTCGACCGACACCACTGCTGCACAGCGTGCGTTGGAGATCGGCGCCGAGGTGCTGTTGATGGCCAAAGCCGTCGACGGGGTGTACGACGACGATCCGCGCGCCAACCCCACCGCCAAGCGCTTCGACCACATCACCTATTCCGAGGTGCTCGCGCGCGGGCTGAAGGTGGCCGACCTGACCGCATTCACCCTGTGCATGGACAACTCGCTGCCGATCGTGGTGTTCGACCTCCTCGTCGACGGCAACATCGCTCGCGCGGTACGTGGTGAGACCATCGGGACCCTCGTGGACGGCGGCTTGGCAGGAGGTAACCGGCAGTGATCGACGAGACGATGTTCGAGGCCGAGGAGAAGATGGAGAAGGCCGTCTCGGTCTTCCGTGACGACCTGGGCACGATCCGCACGGGTCGTGCGACTCCGCAGATGTTCTCGAAGATCGTCGTCGACTACTACGGCACGCCGACGCCGGTGAACCAGCTTGCGTCCTTCAACGTCCCCGAGCCGCGGATGGCGATCATCTCGCCGTATGACAAGGGCTCGCTGACCGCGATCGAGAAGGCCCTGCGCGACAGCGACCTCGGTGTGAACCCGACGAGCGACGGCACGATCATCCGGGTCGTCTTTCCGCAGCTGACGGAGGAGCGGCGCCGCGACCTGATCAAGGTGGCACGTGCCAAGGCCGAGGACAGCCGGGTCTCGATTCGCAACATCCGTCGCCACGCCAAGGAGACGCTCGACAAGCTTGCGAAGGACGGCGAGACCGGCGAGGACGACGTGGCACGGGCGGAGAAGGAGCTCGAGAAGACCACCCACAACTACGTCGCGCAGATCGACGACGCCCTGCAGGTCAAGGAAGCCGAGCTCCTCGAGGTATGACCGTGGCGGAGCCTGGGCGCGCCGGCCGCAACCTGCCGGTTGCGCTTGTCGTCGGCCTCGGGTTAGGCGGCCTCGTCCTGACGACGCTCTACCTCTACCGTCCGGCGTTCCTCGCGGTCGTCGTGCTGGCGATCGGCATGGGCATGTATGAGCTCACGCGCGCGCTCGGCGCCAAGGACATGCATCCGCCGTTCATCCCGTTGCTCGCCGGCGCGACGACGATCCTTTGCCTCTCCTACGCGGTCGGTCGTGACGCCATGACGACTGCCATGCTGCTGACCATTCCGGCGGTTGTCGTGTGCCGCGTCTGGAAGGGGACCGATGGTCTGGTCGCCGACCTGTCGTCGGGAGTCCTGGCGCTGGTCTACGTCGGCTTCCTGGCCGGTTTCTGCGGGCTGCTGCTGGGTGCGCATGACGGCGACCGGCGCGTGACGTGCTTCGTCGCGACGGTGGTTGCCAGCGACGTCGGTGGATACGCGATCGGTGCGATGTTCGGCAAGCATCCGCTCGCGCCACGGATCAGCCCGAAGAAATCGTGGGAGGGTCTGGCCGGCTCCACCCTGATGTGCGCGTTCATCGGCTGGCTGCTTTGCACGACGTTGCTGCACACCTACTGGTGGCAGGGGGTGTTGCTCGGGCTCGCGCTCGTCACGTCTGCAACCCTCGGCGACCTCGGCGAGTCGATGGTCAAGCGCGACCTCGGGATCAAGGACATGGGGACGCTGCTGCCCGGGCATGGCGGCCTGATGGATCGACTGGACTCGTTGCTGCCCTCCGCACCCGTGGCATGGGCGCTGCTCTCAGCATTCGTTCCCCTTCACTGATGAAGCCACCACGTCATCTCGCGGATCTCGACGTCGCCGAGCGACGCGAGGCGCTCGTCGCGGCCGGTGAGCCGGCGTACCGCGCCGAGCAGCTCTCCCGCCACTACTTCGCGCACTTTGCCGCCGAGGGATCGATGACAGACGTGCCGGCTCGCGACCGCGAGCGGTTGACCAATGAGTTCCTGCCGCGCCTGCTCACCGAGGTGCGCTCGGTCGAGTGCGATGCCGGAATGACCCGCAAGACCGTGTGGCGACTAGGCGACGGTTCGCTGGTCGAGAGCGTGTTGATGCGCTACCCGGACCGCGTGACGATGTGCATCTCCTCGCAGGCCGGATGTGGCATGGGGTGCCCGTTCTGCGCGACGGGTCAGGCGGGCCTGACCCGCAACCTGTCGACCGCCGAGATCGTCGAGCAGGTCGTCATGGGTGGCGCCGGTGAGGTCGACAACGTCGTGTTCATGGGGATGGGGGAGCCGCTCGCCAACTATGCCGCCGTCGCGCGAGTGCTTCGCCGGCTGGTCGATCCGGTGCCGGCCGGCTTGGGAATCGGGCAGCGCCACATCACGGTCTCGACCGTCGGGCTGGTTCCGGCGATCGACCGGCTGGCCGCCGAGAAGCTCCAGGTGACGCTTGCGGTGTCGTTGCACGCACCGGACGACGAGCTGCGCGACACGCTGGTCCCGGTCAACCTCCGCTGGAAGGTCGCCGAGGTGCTCGACGCGGCTTGGCGGTACGCCGCCACGTCCGGGCGACGGGTTTCGTTGGAGTACGCGATGATTCGAGACGTCAATGACCAGCCCGAGCGGGCACACCTGCTAGGCCGCCTCCTCGCCGGGCAGCTGGCCCACGTGAACCTGATCCCCCTCAACCCGACCCCGGGCTCGGAATGGACGGCGACCACGCCGGACCGGGAGCGGGAGATGGTCAGGATTCTGCGGTCCTACGGTGTGCCGACTACCGTGAGGGACACGAGAGGGCGCGAGATCGACGGCGCTTGCGGTCAGCTCGCGGCAGCAGAGGCACCGTAGAAGTGCCGTACGGATCGCACCCGAACGACGATGGAGGAACGTGATGAGGCGCTTCACCGCGCGGTCGGTCGTACCGGCGGTAGTCGCCTTGGCGACCGTGCTCGGCGGCAGCGGTGCTGCCGTAGCAGCGGCAGGATCGGCGGTCCGGGCGCATAGCCCCATCTTCGCCGGCTTCGCGGTGTCGAAGCCGACCGCGCACGTCAAGCACGTCACCTCGACATTCATCGTGCCGACCATCACCTGCGACAGCAGCTTCAGTGGCGTCGGCCCTTCGGTGCTGGTCTACAGCAACGTCAACCCGAAGACCGCCGCGCACATCACGTCCGGTGCCGGACTCGGCGTCGCGTGTGAGAACGGCAACGCGATCTACGAGTCCGTCATGATCGTCAACGACAAGCCGTTCAATGACCTGACGCTTCAGGCAGGCGATGTCGTCGATGTCAGCGTGCGTGTCGTACCGGCCGGGACGACGGTGACGGTTGACGACACCACCGCCGACGTTTCAAAGACCCGAACGGGTCATGGCCACACCGGCGTACAGGCCTTCATCGGCGACAACAGCGTCGTGGTGGACGGGGTGAGTGACAGCGGCAAGCTCGACCCATTCACTCCGACGCAGGTCAGCGATGTCCTGATCAACGCGCACCCGCTCGGATCCGAGAAGCCGATCCGCTACCAGTGGGTGCGCGATGGCACCACGCTCGTGTCGGCCGGTCCGCTTGTGTCACGCGAGGACTTCACTCTCACCTTCGAGAGCAGCTAACGTCAGCCGTTCCAGCGCCGGCCGCACGTTTCGCCGGATGGCCGGTCCGCCGCTCCGCGCGGTCCGCGAGTGTTTGCCCCGCGAGTGCCGCACAGGCGTTTCGTGCCCTGTTCCAGTGGTTCGGTTGCGAGCACGACCGAACGCACCGGCTGACCGGGATGCAAGGCGCGACCAGCCACAGCGAGCGGCTGCTCATTGCTGCCAGGTCGCAACGTAGGGCGGTGGCTGTCTGCCTTCGACGGTGATCGGAGTGAGTGGCGCCAACCGCAGCGGAACCACGCCGGTCCATGGGCCCCAGCCGTCGTCGTCGGCGACCACCTCTGGAGGTCCATCGCTGACCTTCAGCGACCACTCGCGGATCGGAATCGCGACGACGCAGGTCGCGGCGAGCTCGCGACGGGTCGGCGGCCGGGCATCGGGTCGGCGGCCGGGGAGAAGCGCGTCGGAGAGCAGGTCGAGGGCGCGGCGCTTCTCCTTGCCGGTCACCCCGACTCCCGCGCCCAGAACCATCGCCGAGCGGTAGTGCATCGAGGACTCGAACAGCGATCGGGCGACGACGAGGCCGTCGAGCAGCGTGACCGACACACAAGCCGGCGTGCCTTCGGCCAGCGCGCGAAACAGCCTGCTGCCGGTCGAACCGTGCAGCAACACCCGGTCCCCGTCGCGGGCGTAGCCGCACGGCAGCACGAACGGCTGGTCCTCGACGGAGATCCCGACGTGAGCGACCAAGCCGGCGTCGAGCACCGCGTCGAGATCGTCACGGTTGGTGACGGCCTTGTCCGGTAGCCGTCGAACCGTGGTGCGCTCGGTCATCGCAGTCCTAGAGCCGCGACCAGGCCTCGGTGAGCACCGCGCGCAGGATCTGCTCCATCTCGTCGAACTGCGGCTGCTCACAGATCAACGGCGGCGACAGCTGGATCACGGGGTCGCCCCGATCGTCGGCACGACAGATCAGACCGGCCTCGAAGAGCGCGCCGGACAGGAAGCCTCGCAGCAGCCGTTCACTCTCGTCGTCGTCGAAGGTCTCCCGCGTGGCCTTGTCCTTCACCATCTCGATCCCGTAGAAGTAGCCGTCCCCGCGTATGTCACCGACGATCGGCAGGTCGGTCAGCCGCTCCAGCGTCGACCGAAATGCAGCTTCGTTCGCGCGCACGTGCGCGAGCAGGTCCTCGTGCTCGAAGACGTCGAGGTTGGCCAGTGCCACCGCGCACGAAACCGGATGCCCGGCGAACGTGATGCCGTGCAGGAACGACGCGGGCCCGGAGAGGAACGGCTCGATCAACCGGTCAGAGACGAGCATGGCGCCGATCGGCGAGTACCCGCTCGTCAGGCCCTTGGCGGTGGTGATGATGTCCGGCTGGAAGCCGTAGCGATCCGCGCCGAACCAGTGGCCGAGTCGACCGAACGCGCAGATCGTGTCGTCGCTCACCAACAGCACGCCGTACTTGTCACAGATCTGCCGGACCCGCTGGAAGTAGCCCGGCGGCGGCGGGAAACAGCCGCCGGAGTTCTGTACCGGCTCGAGGAAAACTGCGGCGACCGACTCGGGGCCCTCGCGGAGGATTGCGCGCTCGATCTCATCTGCCGCCCATTCACCGAAGCGCTCAAGGTTGTCGCCGTGCTCGGACGCGCGGTAGAAGTTCGTGTTGGGCACCCGCACGCTGCCGGGCACGAGTGGCTCGAACGGTGCCTTGATCGCCGGGACGCCGGTGATCGAAAGAGCCCCCATCGTCGTGCCGTGATACGCGATGTCGCGGCTGAGCACCTTGTAGCGGCCCGGTTGCCCGGTGAGCCGGAAGTACTGGCGGGAGAGCTTCCACGCGCTTTCCACTGCCTCCGAGCCACCCGTGGTGAAGAACACCCGGTTGATGTCTCCGGGTGCGTACGACGCGAGCCGCTCGGCCAGCTCGATCGCTGACGGATGGGCGTATGACCAAAGCGGGAAGTACGCGAGCTGCGCGGCCTGCTTGGCGGCGGCGTCAGCGAGCTCCTGACGCCCATGGCCGACCTGTACGACGAACAGTCCCGACAGGCCGTCGAGGTAGCGCTTGCCTTTCGAGTCCCAGACGTAGGCGCCCTCACCTCGCTCGATGATCGGCACCTCGTGGTCGGCATAGGCCGACATTCGGGTGAAGTGCATCCAGAGGTGCCGGCGCGCTGCGTCGGACAACGAGGTCAACAGAGCCTCCAAGATCGCCTTGGCTCGACAGTAACCGACACCCACGCGGCAAGATGAGTGGATGGAGCTCACCAACTTCGTCAACGGCCAGCAGGTCACAGCCAAGAGCGGCCGCTCCAGTGACGTGATCGACCCGGCAACCGGCGAGGTCTACGCCCAGGCGCCGGTGTCGTCGGACGCCGATGTCGACGCCGCGATGACGGCGGCGCTGGCGGGCTTCGAGGTGTGGCGGGACGCAACGCCGTCCGAGCGGTCACGCGCGCTGTTGCGGATTGCCGACGCGATCGAGGCCAACGCGGATGCGATCGTCGATGCCGAATGCCGCAACACCGGCAAGCCCCGCGCGCTGACCCGCTCCGAGGAGATCCCGCCCGCTGTCGACCAGATCCGGTTCTTCGCCGGGGCCGCGCGACAGCTCGAGGGACGCGCTGCCGGCGAGTACCTCGCGGGTCACACTTCGATGATCCGTAGAGAGCCGATCGGCGTCTGCGCCCAGGTCACGCCGTGGAACTACCCGATGATGATGGCGATCTGGAAGTTTGCGCCCGCGATCGCCGCCGGAAATGCGGTTGTCCTCAAGCCGTCCGACACAACTCCGGTCAGCACGGTGATGCTCGCCGAGATCGCGGCGGAGTTCCTGCCGCCTGGAGTGCTGAACGTGGTGTGTGGTGATCGCGACACCGGGCGCGCGCTTGTCACGCATCCGGTCCCGCAGATGGTCTCGATCACGGGCAGTGTTCGGGCGGGCAGCGAGGTGGCAGCGGCGGCTTCGACGGATCTCAAGCGGGTGCATCTCGAGCTCGGCGGAAAAGCACCGTGCATCGTGTTCGACGACGCGGACATCGAGGCGGCGGTCGAGGGAATCTCGATTGCCGGATACTTCAACGCCGGACAGGACTGCACCGCGGCAACCCGGGTGCTGGCTGCGCCCGGCGTCTATGGCGACTTCGTCGACGCCCTGACCGAGGCGGCGAGAGGCCAGAAGGTCGGCGCGCCGGACGACGACGCCGATTTCGGCCCGTTGAACAACGCCGGCCAGCTCGAGCGCGTGTCGGGATTCGTCGATCGGACTCCGTCGCATGCCAGCGTGCGAACCGGTGGTTCGCGGGTCGGCGAGCGAGGCTTCTTCTACGCGCCGACCGTTGTCGCCGATCTCGTGCAGGACGACGAGATGGTGCAGAACGAGATGTTCGGACCGGTGATCACCGTGCAGCGCTTCAGCGACGAAGCGGAGGCGTTGCGCTGGGCGAACGGGGTGAAGTACGGCCTGGCGTCATCGGTGTGGACCCGCGACCACGGTCGCGCCATGCGAATGGCCAAGTCGCTGGACTTCGGCTGCGTCTGGATCAATACCCACATCCCCCTCGTCGCCGAGATGCCGCACGGCGGCTTCAAGCACTCGGGCTACGGCAAGGACCTGTCGATGTACGGCTTCGAGGACTACACGCGCATCAAGCACGTCATGACGAACTTGGACAGCTGAGAAGGTCGATCACTCGCCGTCGAGCACTTCCGGCGGCACCAGAGGCGCGCCGGGCGGCACATCCGCTGCGCCGAGAGATGGCGGCGTGCCGATTGCCAAGCCGCTCGACTCGGGGACGAGGATCGGTGTTGAGCTGTTCAGGACCTCGCCGAGGAAGAACGCCGGACGTGCGACCCGGTACGCGACCATCGCGAGCAACCCGACCACCGCTGCGAAGATGACGAGCAGCGCGACCCCGCCGATGTCCCAATGTGGAGCGAACGGCATCTGCCACGACGTGAAGCTCGACTCGATGCTCAGGACGCTGTCGCTCGACGAGGTCGGGCTGAGCCAGTTGAGATACATGCTCCACCCGCCGACGAAGAACAGGATCGCGGCGCCGAGGGTCGGGACGACACCCTGCATGAAGAAGTCACGGGCGTTCTTCGTCAACGTCTTCCGGTAGTACCACGTGCATGCCACACCAGTGGTCCCGTAGTAGAGCGCAATGAACACGCCGCACGACGTCACTGAGTCCGCGATCACGTTGCCGTGTGACAGGTAGTTGAAGACGACGTACAGGACGCCGGAGACGGCCCCCATGGCGATGGTCGAAAAAGAGGGTGTCAGGTAGCGGGGGTGAACCTTCGCGAAGGCCGATGGGATGGCCCGGTACACCGCCATTGCGAGAGTGGTACGTGCCGTCGGCAGGATGGTGGTCTGGGTCGACGCTGCTGCCGAACTGAGCACCATGATCAACAGCAGCTTCAGAAAGACCGTGCCGACCCAGTTGTGGCCGAACACCGCGTGGCCCAGCACGGACAGCACGTCGTTCACGTTGTTGCCGTTCGCCAGGCCGATGCCTGTGTCGCCGATGCCCGCGAACGTCTGCGCGGCGAAGGTGACGACGAAGTAGATCGCGAGCAGCAGGATCGTGGAGATGATGGCCGCGCGCCCGGCCGTTCGTTGCGGGTCCTCGGTTTCCTCGTTGACGGTGACGGCGGTGTCCCACCCCCAGTAGATGAAGATCATCAGGATGAAGGCCGCGACGAACGCCGATACCGACGAGATGCCGAACGGGTTGAGCCATCCCCAAGCAGGGGAGATGTGGCTGGCCGGAGCATGTCCGGTCGCAACCCGGATCAGCGCTACCGCCGCGAAGACCACCAGCATCCCGGCCTCGATGGCGAGGAGGCCCTTCTGCATGTTCGCCGAGACCTCGATGCCGCGGTAGCAGATGTAGGTCATCACGACGAGCCAGAGCAGGCCGACGAGCAGCACCCAGCCGCTCGCCGGGTTGTTTCCGATCCCGTGCGCGCCGAACAGCAGGAAGACGTACTGACCCGCGATCTGCGCCAGACTGGCCATGATCAGGACGTCGGAGGCGATGATGCCCCAGCCGCCGAAGTACCACCCGGTCTTGGGACCGAACGTGCGGGTCGCCCAGGTGAACGTCGTGCCGCAGTCCGGATCCACCTTGTTGAGCTCGTTGTAGCCGATGGAGATCATCCACATCGGGATGAACGCGAGCACCACGACGATCGGCGTGTGCACCGTCGCGTGAAGCACGATGTAGCCCAAGGTCGCGGCCAAGCTGTAGGCAGGAGCCGTCGAGGCGACACCGACCACGACGGTCGACCAGAGGCCGAGCGCTCCGGTCTTCAGACCCTTGCTCGCCGGTGCCTGAGTTTCGACCGCTGCCGCCATTGCAGGCCTCCCCGTGTCGCCCATGGTTTGTGATAGCGGGGCGCGTTGGCGCTGACGCTACTGTCCCCGCATGCGCATTGTCATGATCGGCGCCGGGGGCGTCGGAAGCGCCGCCGCTTCGATTGCGGCGCGCCGTGACTTCGCCACCGAGCTCGTGGTGGCGGACTACGACGAGAGGCGTGCCAGGACGGTGGTCGACCGGATCGGAGACGACCGGCTGCGCAGCGCGCAGATCGATGCCGGCGACAAGACCGCGGTGGCCGAGCTGCTGCGGACCTCCAAGGCCGACGCGGTCCTCAACGCCTGCGACCCGCGGTTCGTGATGCCGATCTTCGACGCGGCCAGGGAGACGGGCACGACGTACCTCGACATGGCGATGTCGCTGTCACATCCGCATCCCTCCGAACCGCACACCCAAACGGGCGTGATGCTCGGCGATGAGCAGTTCGCGGTCGCCGATGACTGGAAGGCGGCGGGAATCCTCGCGCTCGTCGGGATCGGGGTCGAGCCAGGCTTGTCGGACGTCTTCGCCCGCTACGCCGCCGACCAGCTCTTCGAGTCGATCGACGAGGTCGGCGTACGGGACGGGGCGAACCTCGTCGTTGAGGGCTACGACTTCGCGCCGACGTTCTCGATCTGGACCACGATCGAGGAGTGCCTCAACCCGCCGGTGATCTGGGAACGAGATCGGGGCTGGTTCACCACCGAGCCGTTCTCGGAGCCGGAGACCTTCGACTTCCCGGAGGGAATCGGCCCGGTCGAGTGTGTGAACGTCGAGCACGAAGAGGTCCTGCTGATCCCGCGCTGGGTGGATGCCAAACGTGTGACGTTCAAGTACGGCCTCGGCGAGGAGTTCATCTCGGTCCTGCAGACGTTGCACCGGCTCGGACTCGACCGTACGGATCCGGTCGCGGTCGGCCAGAGCAAGGTCTCGCCGCGGGATGTCGTGGCGGCCTGTCTTCCCGACCCTTCGACACTCGGCGACGCGATGCGCGGTCTGACCTGCGCCGGCACGGTCGTCAACGGGATCGGGACGGACGGATCGCCGCGCGAGGTCTACCTCTACCAGGTCGCCGACAACGAGCGGTGCATGCGCGAGTGGGGATCACAGGCGGTCGTGTGGCAGACCGCCGTCAACCCCGTAGCCGCATTGGAGCTGATCGCGGCGGGCACGTGGTCAGGCGCCGGGGTGCTCGGGCCCGAGGCACTCGAGCCGCAACCGTTCCTCGATCTGCTGCCGGACTACGGCGCGCCATGGGGGATGACAGAGCGCACGGTTGAACGAACGCCTCGCTAGGCGCTCGCGCTGATCGCCTTCTCCAACACACCCAGGGCATCGTCCAGCAGGTCGTCGGAGATGACGAGCGGCGGTAGGAAGCGCAACACGTTGCCGTAGCTGCCGGCGGTGAGGACGAGCACTCCTTCCTGGTGACACCGTGAGGCGATGGCGCGCGTCAGCTCGGCGTCGGGAGTGTGCCCATCCGGGCCGACGAGCTCGATCGTCTCCATCGCCGCGAGCGCTGCGGCGCACGACAGCGGGTTGCCGCCGAACGTGCCGCCGAGCCCACCGGCATGTACCTGGTCGACGATGTCGGCGCGCGCCGTGATGCCGGCGATGGGCAGACCGCCGCCGAGGCCCTTGGCCGCCGCCCTCGCCGGCGATCGGCTCGACGACGACCGCGGCAACAGAGTCGGCACCGACCGTCTTGTCGAGGAACGCCAGCGTCGAGACGAGGTCACCGGTGCCCCACCCCTGCCGGAAGTGCAGCAGCGCGGCGAGCGAGCAGGGCCTGCGAGCGGGGCCCCGGAACCGCCGTGTTGACCAGCCGCGACTGGGGGAGCGGCGACTCAGCCATGATCGGCGAGCGTAGACCCGCACAATGGACCTCGTGCGCGACGTGGTGATCCTCGGCTCGACCGGTTCGGTCGGGACGCAGGCCGTCGACCTGGTCCGGGCAAATCCGGCGCTGTTCCGCGTCGTGGGACTTGCCGCGCGGGGCGATCGGCCGGAGCTGATAGCCGCGCAGGCGATCGAGCTGAAAGTCCAGGTCGTTGCGGTGGCCAAGTCCTCCGCGCTCGAGGATGTCCAGCTGGCGTTGTATGCCGAGGCGCAGCGGCGTGGTTTCGAGCGCGGCCAGTTCGAGCTGCCGAAGCTGTTAGGGGGACCGCAGGCGGCGGCCGAGGTCGCGTCCTGGCCCTGCGACGTCGTCCTCAATGGCATCACCGGATCGGTCGGCCTCGAGCCGACACTCGCCGCGCTCGATGCCGGCCGCATCCTGGCGCTCGCCAACAAGGAGTCGCTGATCGCCGGTGGACCGTTGGTGGCCGAACGCGCCAAACCCGGTCAGATCGTTCCGGTGGACTCCGAGCACTCTGCGCTCGCGCAGTGTCTGCGCGCCGGCAGTGCGGCCGACGTTCGCAAGCTCGTGCTCACCGCGAGCGGTGGCCCGTTTCGGGGACGGACTCGCGCCGAGCTCGCCGCCGTCACTCCCGAGCAGGCTGCCGCGCATCCGACCTGGGACATGGGCCCGGTCATCACCGTCAACTCCGCCACGCTCGTCAACAAGGGGCTGGAGCTGATCGAGGCGCACTGGTTGTTCGATGTCGGGTTCGACGCGATCGACGTCGTCGTACATCCGCAGTCGATCGTGCATTCGATGGTCGAGTACGTCGACGGGACGACGATGGCCGCGGCAAGCCCCCCCGACATGGCATTGCCGATCGCCCTCGCGCTCGCATGGCCCGAGCGCGTCCCCGACGCGGCCACCCCGATCGACTGGACCGCGGCGGCGACCTGGACGTTCGAGCCGCTGGACACTGTGACCTTCCCGGCGGTGGACCTCGCGCGCGACGCGGGACGAGCGGGCGGGACCACTCCGGCGGTGTTCAACGCCGCCAACGAGGAGGCGGTCGCTGCATTCGTCGCCGGCCGTATCGGCTTCCTCGACATCGTCGACACCATCGCCACCGTGGTGGGCGAGCACAGCGCGCCTTCAGGATCCGGCCTTACCCTGGAAGACGTGGAGCATGCCGAAAGCTGGGCTCGCGCCCGCGCGGTCGAGCTCAGTGGGGGCGCCCGGTGAGCTACACGCTCGGCGTGATCGCCTTCGCGGTCGGCCTGCTGCTCTCGGTGATGTTGCACGAGGCCGGACACTTCACGACCGCGAAGGCCTTCGGCATGAAGGCCTCGCGGTTCTTCGTCGGGTTCGGTCCCACGTTGTGGTCGTTCCGGCGCGGCGAGACCGAGTACGGCGTGAAGGCGCTGCCGTTCGGCGGCTTCGTCAAGATCGACGGGATGACCTCGCTCGAGGAGATCGCGCCCGAGGACGAGGCGCGCGCGTTCTACCGCCAGCCCCCCGGCAGGCGGACGATCGTGCTGTGTGCCGGCTCCTTCGTTCATTTCGTGATAGCGATCCTGCTGGTCTTCGGCATCCTCGCTGCGACCGGCAAAGACCCGATCCGTACCAATGGGCTGCAGGTCGCCGGCGTGAGCAAGTGCCTGACCGCATCGGGTGCGGGCTCCTGCACCGGGGCTCCAGCGGCACCGGCGTACGGCGTGTTTCGATCGGGCGACGTGCTGTTGTCGATCGATGGTCTGACGCTCGACTCGTCGGGTCTGAACTTTGTCCAGACCTTGCGGCACCATCCCGGTCAACCCGCCACAATCGTCTACCAGCGCGACGGGACCACTCGAACGGTGGTCATGACGCCGGTGCCGCTGACCGTGGGCCACCAGGTCGAGGGCCGGATCGGCCTCCAGACCGAGCCGAACGCTGCGCATGTCTCGGTGAGCGGCGCATTCGGTCGCACCTTCAGCCTGCTGGGCGACTTCATCAAGGAGACCGGAAGTGCGATCAGCGGGCTGCCGCACGAGGTGCATCAGGTCTTCGCGGGTGAGCAGCGGGGCGGTACGTCGGCGGCGAGCATCGTCGACGTCGCTCGGGTCAGCGGGCAGATCTCGTCCTCCGGGGCGTCCGTCGGCGACATCATCGCGTCGCTGCTGCTGATCCTCGCCGAGCTGAATCTGTTCTTCGGGCTGTTCAACCTGCTGCCGTTGCTGCCCATGGACGGCGGGCACGTCGCGATTCTCGGATTCGAAGAAGGTCGGACCCGCCTCTACCGGACGATCGGACGGCGTGACCCGGGACGCGTGGACATCATGAAGGTGCTGCCGCTGACCTATGCCTTGTTTGCGGCGTTGGTGGGCCTGTCGCTGATCCTGCTCTACGCCGGCATCACCAACCCGATCCGCCTGTAGCAAAGGAAGGGGCAGCCATCAAGACGGATCTGGCGATCGGAAAGCGTCCGGAGTCGCGCACGCTGGCTTCTCGCCGCGCGAGCCGGCAGATCAACGTCGGAGGAGTCGCGGTCGGCGGCGACGCGCCGGTCAGCGTGCAGTCGATGACGACGACCAAGACCGTCGATGTCGACGCAACCCTCCAGCAGATCGCCGAGCTCACCGCCGCCGGTTGCCAGATCGTACGAGTCGCGGTGCCGAGCCAGGACGACGCCGACGCCTTGCCCGAGATCGCCAAGCACTCGCAGATCCCGGTGATCGCCGACATTCACTTCCAGCCGCGCTACATCTTCTCCGCGATCGATGCCGGCTGTGCGGCGGTGCGCGTCAACCCCGGGAACATCAAGGAGTTCGACGGCCGGGTGCGCGACGTCGCACTCGCCGCGAAATCGGCCGGCATCCCGATCCGGATCGGGGTCAACGCGGGCTCGCTGGACAAGCGGTTCCTGGAAAAGCACGGCAGCGCGACGCCCGAGGCGCTGGTCGAAAGCGCGCTGTGGGAGTGCTCGCTGTTCGAGGAGCACGACTTCACCGACATCAAGATCTCGGTCAAGCACCACGACCCGGTGGTGATGGTCTCGGCGTACCGACTGCTCGCCGAGCGTTGCGACTATCCGCTGCACCTTGGCGTGACCGAGGCCGGGCCCACCTTCCAGGGAACGATCAAGTCGGCCGTCGCATTCGGCGCCCTGCTTGCCGAGGGGATCGGCGACACGATCCGGGTGTCCTTGTCGGCGCCGCCGGTCGAGGAGGTCAAGGTCGGGATCGCGATCCTGGCTTCGCTCGGATTGCGACAGCGCCGCCTCGAGATCGTCTCGTGTCCTTCGTGCGGCCGTGCCCAGGTCGACGTGTACGCGCTCGCGGAGAAGGTGCAGGCGGGGCTGGAAGGCATGACCGTCCCGTTGCGGGTCGCTGTCATGGGGTGTGTCGTGAATGGCCCGGGAGAGGCGCGCGAGGCGGACCTGGGTGTGGCCTCCGGAAACGGGAAGGGCCAGATCTTCGTCAGAGGCGAGGTCATCAAGACCGTGCCGGAGGCGCAGATCGTCGAGACCCTCATCGAGGAGGCCATGCGGTTGGCCGAGCAGATGGAGGCGGACGGATCTGTCGTTGCCGGTGGCGAGCCGAGTGTCTCCGTCGGATAGCTAGCGATGCTGCGTGTCCTTGATGACCGGGACCTGCCCGCCGTCCTCGAGCTGCTGGATCGCGACCCGATTGCGAACGTCTTCGTCGCGTCCCGGGTCGACGCCGCTGGGCTTGCCCCCGAGCGGCTCGGCGCGCAGCTGTGGGGCTACGGCACCCGGAGCCGTCCGTCCGCACTTTGTTATGCCGGTGCCAACCTGGTCCCGGTCGGCGCCGACGAGACGGCCCTGCGCGCGTTCGCGGAGTTCGCGACCCGGCAGGGACGCCGCTGTTCCTCGATCGTGGGGCCCTCGGACATGGTGTCCGTGCTGTGGGAGGGGCTCGAGCCGATCTGGGGTCCGGCGCGGGATCTGCGCATGTGTCAGCCCGTGATGCTGACCACGAGCGCGCCACGGACGTCGATCGACACCGCGGTCCGCAGAGTGCGGCCGGACGAGCTGGACCTGCTGTTGCCGGCCAGCGTCGCGATGTTCACCGAGGAGGTCGGCGTATCGCCGGTTGCCGGCGATGGGGGCGTGCTCTACCGCGCGCGGGTCCGGGAGCTCGTCATGGCGGGACGCGCGTTCGCCCGATTCGACGGCGAGCGGGTCGTTTTCAAGGCCGAGGTGGGCGCGTCCACCAAGCACGCGTGTCAGCTGCAGGGAGTGTGGGTCGAGCCGGCTCTGCGCGGCCGTGGCATCTCCGTCAGCGGAATGGCGGCGGTCGTCGAGGCATGCCTGCGGGACATCGCCCCTGCGGTGTCGCTCTACGTGAACGACTTCAACCTTCCGGCGCGTCGGGCGTACGAGCGTGTCGGCTTCGAACAAGTGGGAAGTTTCGCGTCGATTCTGTTCTGAGTCGCGTAGGTAACGAAACGATCTCCTTTCGCCGCATCCTTGCGCAGCACCCCGGGGTTCGGTTTGATGCGGCTAGTTGCGTCGATGTCAGGAGTGCTTGATGCGTGTTGGTTGGCAGTCGTCCAAGGTCCGTCTCGGCATCGTCGGGGTCGTGCTTGCGCTCGCCGCCGTCGCCTGCGGTTCGGGCAGCAGCGGGGGATCTGGACCATCGACGGGCGGCGGCGGAGCCGCCAAGGGCACCGTCGTTCTCGGTACGACGGACACGATCGTTTCTGCGGACCCAGCCGGCTCCTACGACCTGGCGTCGTGGACGCTTCAGTACAACGTCTACCAAACGCTTCTTGGAGTGCCGCCGGGCACGAGCGACATCGCACCGCAGGCTGCGAACTGCCAGTTCAACGGCAACACGACCTACGTCTGCAAGCTGATCGCGGGTCAGGCGTTCTCCAACGGTGACCCCGTCACCGCAGATGACGTCGTGTACTCGTTCAACCGCGTGCTGAAGATCAACGACCCGTCCGGTCCGGGAAGCCTTTTCGCGCCGATGAAGAGCGTGACCGCGTCGGGCAACACCGTGACGTTCACGCTCAAGGCCCCCGACGCGACCTGGCCCGACGTGTTGACGACCGCGGCTGCGTCGATCGTCGACAAGAACGTCTTCCCGGCCGACAAGCTGCTGGCCGATGACAAGGTCGTCGGGTCGGGCCCGTACCAGCTGTCGACGTACACGCCGAACCAGCTGGCCGAGTTCACGCCGAACCCCCATTACGGCGGCACCGACCACCTCTCGAACGCAAAGTTCATCGTGAAGTACGAGCAGGACGCATCGACACTGGTCTCGGACGCGCAGTCCGGCGCGGTCGACATCGCGTACCGGACCCTGTCACCGACGCAGCTCCAAGCCTTGCAGGGCTCGAGCGGCATCTCGCTCGAGCAGGGCAAGGGAATCGAGATCCGCTACCTGGTCTTCAACGAGAGGCTCGGGCCGGGCACCAACGATGCGCATGGACTCGCGATCCGGCAGGCGGCCGCCCAGGTCGTCGACCGTTCGACGATCGCCTCGCAGGTCTATCGGAGCACGGTGCAGCCGCTGTACTCGATCGTGCCGCAGGGTCTCAACGGCGCGACCGAGGCGCTCAAGACGGCGTACGGCGCGAGCCCAGACGTCGCGAAGGCGAAGCAGACGCTGACCGCCGCGGGCGTGACCACGCCGGTGCCGCTGACACTTTGGTACAACGTCAACCACTACAACGACGCCGACCTCGCCACCGAGCTCATGCGAGAGCTCAACGCGAGCGGGCTGTTCAACGTCAAGCTCCAGACCGCGGAGTGGGCGACGTACGACAAGGCCGCGCTCTCCGACAGCTACGGCGCGTTCCTGTTCGGCTGGTTCCCGGACTACCCGGACGCGGACGACTACACAGGCCCGTTCTTCCCGTGCAAGACGGCGTTCCTCAACGACCACTACTGCAACGCGAAGGTGGACAGCCTGATCGCCGCCGAGGAGGCATCGACCAATGCCGCGCAGCGGCTCGATGACTTCGCGCAGATGCAGACGCAGCTCGCGACGGATGTCCCGCTGATCCCGCTCTGGCAGGGCGGTCAGGTGGCGGCTGTGCACTCCGGTGTCACGGGCGTGCAGGGGACGCTCGACCCGGCGTACGACTTCCGGTTCTGGCTGGTGGGCAAGAGCTAAGACTCCGTCACTAGATGGCCTCTAGTCCTGGGTCATCAGGAACAGCGTCGCTACGTCGCTACCTGGTGACGCGGCTGCTCTTGGTGGTACCGATGGTGTTCATCCTGCTCACCATCGTGTTCGTCCTGATGCGGGTCGCGCCGGGCAACCCCATCCAGGCCTCCGTCGGAGCGCACCTGACGCCGGCGGCGCTGAAGCTGCGGGAACACCAAGCGGGCTTCGACAAGCCGCTGATCGTGCAGTACGGCGAGTACCTCAAGCAGGTGTTCTCCGGAAACTTCGGCACCACCATCACCGATCACCGGCCCGTGACTCAGATCATCGAGCAGAACGGCGGGGCAACTCTCGAGCTGACCATGGCGGCGATGTTCGTCGCGGTCGTTGTCGGCGTCCCGCTCGGCCTGCTCGCGGGCCGGATGCGCGACACGTGGGTCGATGTCTCATCCCGGATGTTCGGAATCGTGATCTACGCGGCGCCGGTCTTCTTCCTCGGTCTGCTCGCGCAGGAGCTGTTCGGGCACGTGCTGGGCTGGCTGCCGATGACCAGCCAGGCCGGCATCGTGACGCAGCTCGACATCAAGACGCACTCGAACCTGTTGATCCTCGACGCGATGATCGACGGGAAGTGGGGCGACATCCCCAACCTGCTCAGCCATTTGGTGCTGCCCGCCATGGTGCTCGGCCTCACCATCTCCGGTGTCGTGGTCCGACTGGTCCGGGTCAACGTCATCCAGACGCTTCGCGGTGACTACATCGAGGCCGCCCGAGCCCGGGGCATCAGCGAGCGCGGCGTCGTGGTGCGCCACGCACTGCGAAACGCCCTCGTCCCGATCGTGACGGTGACCGGGCTGCAGGCGGCGCTGTTGATGTCCGGCGCGGTGCTCACCGAGCAGACGTTCAACTGGCCCGGCATCGGCAATCGCCTCGTGTTCTACCTCGAGGCGCGCGACTACACAGCGGTGCAGGGGATCGTCACGGCGTTCACCCTCGCGGTCGTGGTGATCAGCCTGCTGATCGACATCATCAACGCCTGGATCGATCCGCGGGTGAGGTACTGATGGCCAGCTTCCGGATGCGGAGCCTGCGGCGGATGCTCGCACCGCTGTTCGCGGCCCGCGGTCTGCCGCGTGTGCTGCTCTGGGTCGGCCTGTCGATCACTGCGATCTTCGTGGTGCTCGCGGTCTTCGCGCCGCTGATCGCACCGTATGGGTTCAACCAGTACACCGCGCACGGCATCCGCTTCGCGCAGCAGGCGCCTCCGTCGTGGCCGCACCACTTGCTGGGCACGACGGTGCAGTCCGACGATGTCCTGTCGCGGTTGATCTGGGGCGCCCGCACGTCACTCGAGGTCGTCGCTCTCGCTCTGGTCCTGAGCATCGCGATCGGAGTGCCGCTCGGTCTGATCTCCGGATACTTCGGCGGCTGGCTTGACCGGATCCTCGTGCTCATCAACGACTCACTGATCGCATTTCCGTATCTCCTGCTCGCGATCGTCATTGCGTTCCTGCTGCAGGGGTCGATCGGCGGAGGCGTCGCCACAGCCGCGATCGCCATCACCGTCGTCTACATCCCGCAGTACTTCCGAGTCGTGCGCAACAGCGTGCTCTCGGTGCGCGAGGAACCGTACGTCGAGGCCGGCCGGGTCCTCGGCGCGCCGCCCCGCACCGTGATCCGGCGGTACGTCTTCACCAACGTCGTGCAGTCGGTCCCGGTGCTGGCCTCGCTCAACGCGGCGGACGCGATCCTCACGTTGGCTGCCCTGTCGTTCCTCGGCATCGGCATCGACCCGTCGGCGGCGTCGGAGTGGGGATACGACATCTCGCGAGGCATCGACGACGCGCAGGCCGGCTACTGGTGGACCGGCCTGTTCCCCGGCCTCGCGATCATCCTGCTCGTCACCGGTCTGACACTGGTCGGCGAGAGCCTCAACGACTCGATCAACCCGCTGCTGCGCCAACGGCGTTTCATCGGCATGCGCATGCCGGACAGCGGACCAGAGGTCTCGATTCCGGCCGAGCTCCCCGCCACGCCGGTCATCAAGGTGCGTGACCTGCGCGTCTGGTACGGCAGCGAGCGAGGACCTGTGCAGGCCGTCGACGGAGTGTCGCTCGATGTGCGACAGGGCGAGACCCTCGGAGTCGTCGGCGAGTCCGGCTGCGGCAAGTCCACGCTCGCGCGGGGCCTGCTCGGGCTGCTGCCGCCGGGCGCCATCAGCGATGGCGTCGTCGAGTTCGAGGGGCGCAACCTCGTGACGCTCCCGCAGGAGGAGCTTCGGTGGTTGCGTGGGCCGTCGCTCGGCATGGTCTTCCAGGAGCCGATGACCCGTCTGGACCCACTGATGCGGGTGAGCGCCCATTTCGCGGAGGCGTTGCACACCCACGAGCCGCAGCTGCCGGATGACGAGGTCCGCCGGCGGTCACTCGACGCACTCGCGGGCATGGGGATTCCGCCCACCCGCTTCGACAACTACCCGTACGAGTTCTCGGGCGGCATGAGACAGCGGATCTTGATCGCGCTGACCCTCGTCATGGGCCCGAAGTTCGTGATCGCGGACGAGCCGACCACCGCGCTCGACGTACTCGTCGAGGCGCAGATCCTCGAGATCATCGCGGACATCAAACGCAACTTCGACACCGCGGTGCTGTTCATCACACACAACCTCGGGATCGTCGCCGAGTCCTGCGACCGGGTGGCCGTGATGTACGCCGGACGGATCGTCGAGCAGGGCCCTGTGTCATCGGTCTTCGCGGAACCGCAGCACCCGTACACCCGGGAGCTGCTCGCCTCGACGATCAGCCTGTCGACGACCGGGCTGCACTACATCGACGGCTCGCCTCCGGATCTGCTCGCGCCACCCGCCGGTTGCCGATTCAACCCACGGTGTCCCGACGTGATGCCGGTGTGCCTCGAGCGTTTCCCGCAGGCCGTCGACCTCGGCGGCGGACACCCCGTGGAGTGCTGGTTACATGTCTGAGGAGCCGCTGCTCGAGCTGGACGACGTGCGCGTCCACTTCGGGCTGCGCGGCAGCTTCCTGCAGCGCATGGCCGGTCGTGATGTGGGATCGGTGAAGGCCGTCGACGGCGTCAGCCTTTCGCTGCGCCGCGGCGAGGTGCTCGGGGTCGTCGGCGAGTCCGGGAGCGGCAAGACGACATTGGGTCGCGCGGCATTGCGGACGGTTGCGGTCACGTCGGGGAAGGTCCGCTACAACGGCGCCGACATCACCGATCTGCGTGAGTCCGGGCTCCGGCCGCTGCGGCGACGGATGCAGATGGTGTTCCAGGATCCCAACGCCTCGCTCAACCCGGCGATGACGATCGGCCAGGCGGTGGGCCATCCGTTGCAGATCCACGGCATTGCGACAGACGCCGCGCACCGAAAGGAGCTTGTCGCGGAAGCCTTGGAGCGGGTCGGTCTCACGCCGGCCGAGCGCTACATGGACAAATATCCCGGCGACCTGTCCGGCGGTCAGAAGCAGCGGGCGGTGATCGCGCGGGCAATCATCTGCGGGCCCGACCTGCTCGTGGCAGACGAGCCGGTCTCGATGCTCGACATGAGTGTCAGGGCCCGGATCCTCGAGCTGATGCTCGATCTCAAACGCGATCTCGGGCTGACCTACATGTACGTCACGCACGACCTCGCGACCGCCAAGTTCTTCTGCGACAGCATCGCGATCATGTATCTCGGCCGGGTGGTGGAGTACGGGCCGGCGGAGCGGATCTACGCCGATCCCCGCCACCCCTATACGCAGGCGCTGCTGCGGGCGATTCCCGAGCCCGACCCATCGCGGAGACTCGCAAAGGACCTGCCGCGGGGCGAGGTTCCCGACGCCGCCAGCCCGCCGCTGGGCTGCTCCTTCCATCCGCGGTGTCCGGTGGCGTTCGACCAGTGCGGCTGGGAGAGCCGTGACCTCGCCGACCTGCTCGAGCGGCATTGGGTGCGCGCCGGAGCCGACTACGAGATCGAGCGGCCCGTTGTGGGATCGCTCGAGGCACTGGAGCGGCCAGCAACCGAAGCGGTGCTCGCCGCAGGCGAGCGAGGGAGTGGCAAGGACGTCGCAGCACTTCTGGATGCGATCCGCGCCGAGACCCCTTCCGAACCGCTTTGGACCGGGGTCCGCGAGATCCGCACAGAGGCCAATGACGTTGCGGTCGACTTCCGTGACGATGCGATCGATCCGCCCCTCTACGATCTCGGCCAGGTCCAGGTGGCCTGCCTCAAATATCGAGAGGCGCCGCAAGCACCCGTTTAGTCTCGTCCGCATGCCTACCCGGATGTCGCAGCTGTTCCTTCGTACGCTGCGCGACGACCCGGCTGATGCCGAGCTGCCGAGCCACCGGCTTCTGGTGCGCGCCGGTTACATCCGACGCGTCTCGCCTGGCGTCTACACCTGGCTGCCCCTCGGCAAGCGGATGCTCGACAACGTCGCTGCCGTCGTCCGCGAGGAGATGGAGGGGATCGGGGCTCAGGAGGTCCAGTTCCCCGCGCTTCTCCCGCGCGAGATCTACGAGTCGAGTGGTCGCTGGACTGCCTACGGCGACAACCTCTTCCGGCTCACGGACCGCAAGGGCGCCGATCACCTGCTCGGTCCGACTCACGAGGAGATGTTCACGCTGCTCGTGAAGAGCGAGCTGTCGTCCTACCGCGACTACCCGGTTTCGCTGTTCCAGATCCAGACGAAGTACCGCGACGAGGCCCGGCCGCGCGCCGGTCTGCTGCGCGGTCGCGAGTTCGTGATGAAGGACTCCTACTCCTTCGATCTCGACGACGCGGGCCTGCAGGCGTCGTACGACGCGCATCGCGGCGCCTACCAGCGCATCTTCGCTCGCCTCGGCCTCGACTACCGCATCGCGTTCGCGGTTTCCGGCGCAATGGGCGGATCCGCGAGCGAGGAGTTCCTCGCGCCGGCCGAGTTCGGCGAGGACACGTTCGTGCAGTGCGCGAACTGCGACTACACCGCAAACACCGAAGCCGTCGAGATCCGCACGCCGGAGCCTCACGACCCGAAGGACCACCCGTCGAGCGAGGTCATCGACACCCCGAACACGCCGACGATCGACAGCCTGGTCGAGCTGCTGAAGCGCAGCGGCGCAGCCGCGGGCGCGGCCGACACGTTGAAGAACGTCGTGCTCAAGACGAGAGCACCCGGGGAGGAGTGGCAGCTGTTGATCGTCGGCATCCCCGGCGACCGCGAGGTGGACATGAAGCGGCTTGGCGGGCAGCTCGAGCCGGTCGAGGTCGAGGTCGCAGACGCCGAGCTGATCAAGACCCGGCCCGAGCTGGTTCCCGGTTACATCGGTCCGCAGCGACTCGCCGAGTGGGGCGTCCGCTACCTGGTCGATCCGACCGTCGTCCCTGGTAGCTCGTGGGTCACCGGAGCGAACGAGCAGGATCGTCACGCGAAGCAGGTCGTTCGCGGCCGCGACTTCGAGCCGGCCGGTGAGATCGGCGCGGTCGAGATTCGGGACGGCGACCGGTGTGGCCGCTGCGGCGGCGAGCTGTCGATCGCACGTGGCATCGAGATCGGCCACGTCTTCCAGCTCGGCCGCAAGTACGCCGACGCCTTCTCGCTCGACGCGCAGGGTCCTGAGGGCGAGCCGATCCGGATCACGATGGGCTCGTACGGCATCGGTGTCAGCCGTGCGGTGGCGGCGGTCGCTGAGCAGACTCTCGACGACGCCGGCCTGTGCTGGCCGGCATCGATCGCGCCCTATGACATCCACGTCGTGCCGGTCGGCAAGGGCACCGAGCAGCTCGAGGCGGCAGTGGCCCTCGCCGAGCAGCTCGAGGCGGCAGGACGCCGGGTCCTGCTCGATGACCGCGACGGCTCGGCCGGTGCGAAGTTCGCGGACGCCGACCTGCTCGGGATGCCGGTGATCGTCGTCGTCGGCAAGGCGCTGGTCGACGGCAACGTCGAGGTCAAGGACCGCAGGACCGGAGAGCGTCGCACAGTCGCGCTCGCCGATGCAGCTGCCGAACTCAGCCAGCTGCAGTAGCGCCCGGTCTTCCCGGCAGCGACGGGATCTCAAGATCCCAGCCGCTCGTTGCGATTGCCGCGTCGGTGAGCCAGTCCACGGCGATGTCGCGGGCTGATGACTGCGATTCGGTTGCAGCCGCGAGGTCCCACGCTGCGCCGGCGGCGCCGACCTCGAGCTGGGCGGCAAGCCGCTTCGCCGTGACGGCGCCGGTCACGGGGTACGGGAGCTTGTAGGCGGGCTGCGAGGGAGGTGGCACCGCACCCAGTCCGGTGATCAATGATGCGATCTGGTCTCGCCGGTTCTGATGGATCACGAGCCGAGCTGCGGCAAGCTGCTCATATTTTCCGGAAAGGTGCGCGCCGACGACGCCGTACCCGTAGACGATGGCCTGCTCCGCGGCCAGTGCCTCGCGAAGCGCGACAAGATCAGTCACGAC
Organism: Mycobacteriales bacterium; assembly: GCA_036268405.1. Taxonomy (GTDB): domain Bacteria; phylum Actinomycetota; class Actinomycetes; order JAFAQI01; family JAFAQI01; genus DASZTV01. The sequence continues at coordinate 13,214 of DATAUF010000130.1, read as the reverse complement.
CAGACACCTCGTGCGAGGCGGCGATGCTCGCGAACACTGCGGCATGCGTTCCTTCGACCGCGGCGACTGCCGCTCGGCGGAGTGCGACCGCGCTGCTGCGAAGCAACGGTTTGATCGAGCGTGACGGCGCACTGGTTGCAGATGGCGTCGGCAGCGAACCTCCAAGTGCGGCGAGGTGCAGGGTGTGAATGCCAACTTCGTCGACCTGTCCAGCCGCCTCACATGCCGCGATCAATGCGGCTTCCGTCGCTTGAGCCTCAGCGAGTGCGGCCGCGTCCAGCGAGACCACCCGGGTCTTGGGGCGAGGAGCCTTCTGCCGGCATCCCGCAAGAGTGAGGAGGCATCCCGCGAGCAACGACCGCCGGGTAATCGTCACGGCGCCTCGCACCGCATCGAGTGTGTCATTCCGAGTAGTCGCACTAGCCTTCGGCGCATGGCGAGGACCACCCCGGCGCAGCTGCGCGCGTTGTTGGATCCCGTTGTGACGGCGGTTGGCTACGACCTCGAGGACGTCGAGCTGAGCACGGCCGGCCGAAGGAGCGTGCTTCGCGTGATCGTCGACCGCGATGGCGGCGTCGACCTCGACGCGGTCGCCGATGTCTCCCGCGCGGTGTCCGATGCGCTCGACGCCTCCGATGCCTTCGGCGATTCGGCGTACGTCCTCGAGGTGACCTCCCCAGGGGTCGACCGCCCGCTGACCGAGCCGCGCCACTGGCGCCGCAACGTAGGACGTCTCGTGAAAACCGACGGGTTCACAGGACGAGTCAAGAGGGTCGCCGATGACGGCATAGCCGTCGAGGTCGCCGGCAAGGAGATGTTCGTCGCCTTCACCGACCTCGGTCCCGGCAAGGTCGAGGTCGAGTTCAGCCGGGGCGAAAACCCGTCGTGAACATCGACATCGCAGCGCTCAAGAGCCTGGTCCGGGAGAAGGACGTCTCGCTCGACACGGTCGTGGAGGCACTCGAGTCCGCGATGCTCGCGGCGTACGAGCGAACCGAGGGAGCCCAGCCGCACGCGCGGGTCTCGCTCGACCGCAAGTCAGGCGAGGTGACGGTCTGGGCGCAGGAGGTCGACGAGACCGGAGAGGTGGTCCGGGAGTACGAGGACACCCCTGGCGACTTCGGCCGGATCGCGGCGATGACCGCGAAGCACGTGATCATGTCGCGGCTGCGCGACCACGCCCAGGAGACGACCTACGGCGAGTACGTCGGCAAGGAAGGCGACCTGGTCAGTGGCGTGATCCAGCAGCACGCGGGAATGCGCGCCGACGGGCCGGTCCTGGTGGATCTCGGTGATCTCGAGGGCGTCCTCCCGCCCGGGGAGCAGGTGCCCGGCGAGCGTTACGTCCACGGCGAGCGCCTGCGGTGCCTTGTGATCAGCGTCAACCGCGGCCTTCGCGGCGCACAGGTGACGCTGTCGCGCTCACATCCCAACCTGGTGCGAAAGCTGTTCGCGATGGAGGTGCCGGAGATCGCCGACGGGACCGTGGAGATCGCCGCGATCGCCCGCGAGGCAGGGCACCGGACCAAGGTGGCGGTGCGTTCCAACTCGGCGTCGGTCCGGGCGCGCGGGGCGTGCATCGGTCCGATGGGTGCCCGGGTGCGCGCGGTCGTGACCGAGCTGCACGGGGAGAAGATCGACATCATCGACTGGGCAGAGGACCCAGCGAGGTTCGTCGGAAACGCGCTTTCGCCGGCGCAGGTGATCAGCGTGACCGTCGTCGATGCCGCTATGAAAGCGGCGCGGGTGATCGTTCCGGACTTCCAGCTGTCGCTCGCGATCGGCAAGGAGGGGCAGAACGCCCGCCTGGCCAACCGGCTGACCGGCTGGCGGATCGACATCCGTCCCGACGATCAGGGCTAGACTTGACGACGGCTTCCAGGCGGGAGCCGGTCCGAACATGTGTCGGGTGCCGGGTCACAGCCGCAAAGTCAGCACTGTTACGCGTCGTTTCGGTCGAGGGCACCCTTACCCCCGACCCGCGAGGCACGTTGCCAGGTCGCGGGGCTCACCTGCATCCTGACCCGACTTGCCTGGCGTTGGCGGAGCGTCGCCGGGCATTCCCTCGGGCTCTACGGCTCGGTGGGCCGCTCGACGGCACCGCACTCGGCACGTACCTCGACGAAATAACAGGACGGAACGAACGATGAGCGCTCGATGAGCAACCACCGATGAGAACCACCCTGCACTGACAACGGCTTGCGGAACTCTCCGTGGGCCACGAAGGAGAGTCTGTGGCCAAGGAGCGAGTATCCGCGCTCGCCAAGCAGGTCGGCATGCCGTCGAAGGCGCTGATCGAGTGGCTGAACAACAACGGTGAGTACGTCAAGACACCGTCATCGACCGTAGAAGCACCCGTCGTCGCGAAGGTGTTTGCGGCGTTCCCCCCGGTTGTCGAGGCTGAGAAGCCGGCACCGAAGGCCGCAAAGAAGGCGGCACCCGCGCCCGACGCACCGACGTTGGTCGAAGCGCCAGTCGTCTCCGAGCCGCTGCCCGTCAGCGCGCCCGAGCCGCCCGCGCCGGCCGTCGAGGCTCCCGCCGCCGCGAGCGCGACGCCCCTCGCTCCGTCGGCTCCGTCCACCGGACTGCCGCCTCGTCCGGCCGCTCCCCGTCCGGCAGGCAACAACCCCTTCACCGTGCGTCCGGCGGGCAACAACCCGTTCACGACGCGTGACCGGCCCGCGGCTCCGCCGCAGCGTCCGGCAGCGCCTGGCGGCATGCCACCGCGACCCGGCGGCCTGCGCCCCGGCCCGGGCATGATGCCGCCGCGTCCGATGCGGCCGAGTGGTCCTGGTGGCACTGGCGGCCCCGGCGGTGGCCGCGGCGGTCCCGGCGGTCCCGGTGGATTCAGTCCGCGTCCCGGTGGTGGCGGCGGCGGTGCCGGTGGACCCGGTGCTGGTGCGCCCGGTCGTCCCGGTGGCTTCGGCGGCGGTCGTCCCGGTGGTCCCGGCGGTCGTGGCCGTGGTGCGCCGACCCAGGGCGCGTTCGGTCGCGGTCCGGGCGGGCGCCCGACTCGCGGGCGGAAGTCGAAGAAGCAGCGGCGCCAGGAGTTCGACAACATGCAGGCGCCGAGTATCGGTGGCGTCCAGGTCCCGCACGGGAACGGCGAGGAGATTCGCCTTCCCCGTGGCGCCAGCCTGGCGGACTTCGCCGACCGGATCGGCGCCAACCCGGGCTCGTTGGTCCAGGTCGTCTTCACCCAGCTCGGTGAGATGGTGACCGCGACCCAGTCGGCGCCAGAGGAGACGTTGCAGCTGCTCGGCACCGAGCTCGGCTGGAACGTCCGGATCGTCACTCCCGAGGAGGAGGACGCCGAGATCCTGTCTCGCTTCGATCTCGAGTTCGACAGTGACGAGAACGAGGAGGACCTGGTTGCTCGAGCGCCGGTCGTCACTGTCATGGGTCACGTCGACCATGGAAAGACCAAGCTGCTCGATGCGATCCGGACGACGGATGTCGCGGCCAAGGAGCACGGTGGCATCACGCAGCACATCGGCGCCTACCAGGTCCACGCGACCGTCGAGGACAAGCCGCGGACGCTGACCTTCATCGACACCCCAGGTCACGAGGCGTTCACCGCCATGCGTGCGCGTGGTGCCCAGGTCACCGACATCGCCGTACTCGTCGTCGCGGCCGACGACGGCGTCATGCCGCAGACCATCGAGGCGCTCAACCACGCGCAAGCGGCGGATGTGCCGATCGTGGTGGCGGTCAACAAGGTGGACAAGGAAGACGCGAACCCGGCAAAGGTGCGCCAGCAGCTGACCGAGTACGGCCTGGTCGCGGAGGAGTACGGCGGCGAGACGCTGTTCATCGACGTCTCCGCGAAGACCGGCCAGGGCCTCGAGACGCTTCTCGAGGCGGTCGCGCTGACCGCCGACGCGGCGCTGGATCTGCGGGCCAACCCGACCCGCGACGCCGAGGGTGTCGCGATCGAGGCGAACCTCGACAAGGGTCGTGGCCCCGTGGCCACGGTGCTGATCCAGCGGGGCACGCTGCGAGTCGGTGACTCGATCGTCGCCGGTGACGCCTACGGCCGAGTCCGGGCGATGCTCGACGAGTACGGCGACCCGGTGACCGAAGCAGGTCCGTCGCGTCCCGTACAGGTGCTCGGCTTCACCAGCGTGCCCGGTGCCGGCGACAACTTCCTCGTCGTACCTGAGGACCGGATGGCGCGGCAGATCGCCGAGCAGCGCCAGGCGCGTGAGCGCTTTGCCGAGCTCGCCAAGAGCCGTGGCCGGATGACGTTGGAGGATGTCCTCGAGCGGATCCAGCAGGGCGAGATCAACCAGCTCAACCTGATCCTCAAGGGAGATGTCTCCGGTTCGGTCGAGGCCCTCGAGGACGCGTTGCTCAAGGTGGATCTCGGCATCGGCGAGGAGGTCGGCCTGCGGGTCATCGGCCGCGGAGTCGGCGCGATCACCGAGAACGACATCAACCTCGCTCGCGCGTCGGACGCCGTCGTCATCGGCTACAACGTCCGTCCGGAGGGCAAGGCGCGCGAGCTCGCGGAGCGCGAGAAGGTCGATGTCCGCTTCTACTCGGTCATCTACGCCGCCATCGAGGACGTCGAGAACGCCCTCAAGGGCATGCTCAAGCCCGAGTACGAAGAGGTGCAGCTCGGTACGGCGGAGATCCGCGAGGTGTTCCGCTCCAGCAAGGCCGGCAACATCGCGGGTTGCATCGTCCGGTCCGGCACGATCGTCCGAAACGCCAAGGCCCGCCTCGTCAGGGACGGCGCTGTGGTGGCGGACAACCTGTCGATCTCGACGCTTCGGCGTTTCAAGGACGACGCGACTGAGGTGCGTGAAGGTTTCGAGTGCGGTATCAGCCTCGGCAACTACAACGACATCAACGTCGACGACGTCATCGAGACGTTCGAGCTGCGCGAGAAGCCACGTAGCTAATGGCGGATGACGGTCGCGTCCGCCGGATGAGCGTGCGGGTCCGCGAGGTGGTCGCTCAGGCGGTCGAGCACCAGGTCAAGGACGTGCGCCTCGGCATGGTGACGATCACCGACGCCCGGATGACACCGGACCTGCGTGAGGTCGCGGTCTTCTGGACGGTCTGGGGTGATGAGACCGTGCGAGCCGACAGTGCGGCGGCGCTCGAGGCATCGAAGGGCATGATCCGCACGGCGATCGGGCGAGCGACGGGCCTGAAGCACACGCCGTCGCTGTCGTTCATCCTCGATGCGGTGCCGGAGAACGCGCAGCACATCGAAGAGGTGCTCGCCCGTGCTCGCGAGGAGGACGAACGGGTTCACGGTCTCGCCGCCGGCGCGACGCCGGCGGGCGACCCGAATCCCTATCGCGACGCCACGTCCGACACCGCTGCCGAACCCGAGTGACCGATGGTCTGGTCGTCGTCGACAAGCCGGCCGGCTGGACTTCGCACGACGTGGTCGGCAAGGTTCGGCGCCTGGCCGGCACCCGCCGGGTCGGCCACGCCGGCACGCTCGACCCGATGGCGACCGGCGTCCTCGTCCTCGGCGTTGACCGGGCGACCCGCCTGCTCGGTCACCTCGCGCTGCACGACAAGGAGTACGAAGCGACGATCCGCATGGGCAGGTCGACCACCACGGACGACGCCGAAGGCGAGTTCGTCGGAGCCGACGCCGAAGGCGAGGCCGCCAAGATCACCGAAGCGCGAATCGCGCAAGCGATGAGCGCGATGACCGGTGAGATCGAGCAGGTTCCGAGCTCGGTGTCGGCGATCAAGGTGGACGGGGTGAGGGCGTACAAGCGGGTACGAGACGGCGAAGCCGTCGAGCTCAACCCGCGCGCGGTCACCGTCACGAAGTTCGACCTGATCGCCCGCCGCGGCAACGAGCTCGACGTCCGCGTGGAGTGCACGACCGGCACCTATGTGCGTGCCCTCGCCCGCGACCTCGGTGCCGCCCTCGGTGTCGGCGGCCACCTCACTGCGCTCCGCAGAACAAGAAGCGGTCCGTACCGCGTGACGGAAGCGCGATCACTCGAGGAGCTGGAGGCGAGCTTCGAAGTCACCCCGCTTGCTGATGCCGTGGGCAAGGTCTTCCCGAGGATCGACGTCAGCGACGAGGAAGCCCAGCGACTCGGTCACGGCCAACGGCTGCTCCTGGATTTCCCGGGCTCGCCGGCCGGGGTGTTCGCTCCGGATGGCCGCGTGGTCGCGCTTGTCGAGCAGCGCGACGGAGTGGCGCAGCCACTCTGTGTTTTCACATGATTGAGACTGTCTGACGTGGCGAAGTCCAGCGTCGTGCCGATCGGGGTCTTCGACGGCGTCCATCGCGGACACCAGGTGGTTTTGCGCCATGCCGTCGATGCCGCGCGCGACCGCGACGCCCGCGTGGTTGTGGTCACGTTCCATCCACACCCGACCGCGATCCTCGCGCCCGGTCACGTGCCGCCGATGCTGACGACGCTCAAGCGTCGCCTGGACCTGCTGCATGAGCACGGCGCCGACGACGTGCTGGTGCTCGAGTTCACTCGCGAGCTGGCAAGGCAGACCGCCGACGAGTTCATCGACCAGGTACTGGTGGGGCAGCTATCGGCAGTCCAGATCGTGGTCGGGCAAAACTTCCGGTTCGGCCACCGCGCCTCGGGTGACGTGGCCCTCCTGCGCAAGCACGACCTCGCCGTCGATGACGTGCCGCTGCTGAGCGACCCCAGCCCGGTCTCTTCCACCATGGTCCGCGACTTCGTCGTCCACGGCGACGTCCGCGGCGCTGCGGGTGCGCTCGGCCGGCTGCACCTCGTCGAAGGTCCGGTCGTGCGCGGCGACGCCCGCGGTCGCGCGCTCGGCTTTCCTACCGCCAACGTTGCGGTCGACGAGGGCATCGCGGTGCCCCAGGACGGGGTCTACGCCGGGTGGCTGACCCGCGCCGACGGCACGAGGATCAAGGCTGCAATCAGCGTCGGCACGAACCCGACGTTCGACGGGGTGGAGCGGCGGGTCGAGGCGTACGCGATCGACGTCGGCCACGATCTCGAGCTCTATGACGAGCATGTGGTGGTGGAGTTCGCCAGCCGGTTGCGCGGCATGGAGCGCTTCGCGGACATCGAGGAGCTGATCGACCAGATGGGTCGCGATGTCGCGGTAACGCGCGACACGCTCGGTTAGCCCCCGTTCGGCTACACTCGACGGGTCAGACGAGTCTGCCCCTGAGGTGTAACCCTGCGGGCTGATCAAACAGGAGATTCCCAAGTGCCGCTCGACGCCGCCGTCAAGCAACAGATCATGACCGAATACGCCACCGGCGACGGTGACACCGGATCTCCCGAGGTACAGGTCGCGCTGCTGTCGCGGCGCATCGCTGACCTCACCGAGCACATGAAGGTGCACAAGCACGACTTCCACACCCAGCGTGGTCTGCTGCTGCTCGTCGGCCGTCGCCGTCGGATGCTGCGCTACCTGGAGAGCGTGGACGTGCAGCGCTACCGCGCATTGATCGAGCGACTCGGCTTGCGCCGCTAGCTCGATCACCAACCGCGCGCCGGCCGCAACACACGAGCCCCGGTCCTCGGTAGTGGTGGCCGGATCACCTCCGTCCACTTCGATCGATGACCGGGCCCGCGGCGAATCGGCCAAGCGCGCCGAAACGAACGGAGAAGCCCGTGACGGGCCCCGCAGACAACGAAACACACACCGCCGAAGCAGTACTCAAGTCCTCGCTCGGCGAGCGCACCATCCGCTTCGAGGCCGGGCGACTCGCCCAGCAGGCCGCCGGATCCGTGGTCACGTTCCTCAACGACGACACGATGATCCTCTCGGCGACCACCGCCTCGAAGAACCCCAAGGACAATCTCGACTTCTTTCCGCTCACGGTTGACGTCGAGGAGCGGCAGTACGCCGCCGGCAAGATCCCAGGCTCGTTCTTCCGCCGCGAGGGTCGGCCCAGCGAGGACGCGATCCTCACCTGCCGGCTCACCGACCGTCCGCTGCGCCCCAGCTTCGCCAAGGGTCTGCGCAACGAGATCCAGATCGTCTCGACGATCCTCTCGCTCGACCCCGACCACCTCTACGACGTCCTGGCGATCAACGGCGCTGCGTGCTCCGTGCTGCTCGCCGGCCTGCCGTTCTCCGGTCCGGTCGCGGCCGTCCGGGTTGCGTTGATCGATGGCGAGTGGGTCCCCTTCCCGTCGTACTCCGAGCTCGAGGGCGCGGTGTTCGACATGGTCGTCGCGGGTCGTGTTGTCGAGGGCGGTGACGTCGCGATCATGATGGTCGAGGCCGAGGCCACCACCAACACGATCGGGCTCATCGCCGGCGGCGCGCAGGCGCCGACCGAGGAGGTCGTGGCGCAGGGTCTCGAGGCGGCCAAGCCGTTCCTCGCCCAGCTCGCAGCAGCCCAGCAGCAGCTGGCAGACCTCGCGGCCAAGCCGACGAGGGAGTTCCCGGTCTACCTCGACTACGCCGACGACGTCCTCGACGCGGTTTCGGCCGCCGTGGGCGCCGAGCTTTCCAAGGCGCTGACGATCGCGGACAAGCAGGAGCGCGAGATCGAGCTCGACCGCCTCAAGGACGTCGCGAAGGACTCACTCGCTGTCTCGTTCGAGGGTCGCGAGAAGGAGATCGGCGCGGCGTACCGCTCGGTCACCAAGAAGGTTGTTCGCCAGCGGGTCATCAAGGACGGCGTGCGGATCGACGGCCGCGGTGTGCGGGACATCCGCTCGCTGTCCGCTGAGGTCGGCGTGGTGCCGCGGGTGCACGGCTCGGCGCTGTTCGAGCGCGGCGAGACGCAGATCCTCAGCGTCTCTACGTTGAACATGCTGCGCATGGAGCAGATGGTCGACACGCTGTCGCCGGAGACGCGCAAGCGCTACATGCATCACTACAACTTCCCGCCCTACTCCACCGGTGAGACCGGCCGGGTCGGGTCGCCGAAGCGTCGCGAGATCGGCCACGGTGCGCTTGCTGAGCGTGCGCTTCTGCCGGTGCTGCCGAGCAAGGAGGACTTCCCGTACGCGATCCGTGCGGTGTCCGAGGCGCTGGGCTCCAACGGCTCGACCTCGATGGGCTCGGTGTGTGCGTCCACCATGTCGCTGATGGCTGCGGGCGTTCCGATCAAGGCTGCGGTCGCGGGTATCGCGATGGGCCTGATCAACGAGGGTGACGACTTCGTCACCCTCACCGACATCCTCGGTGCCGAGGACGCGTACGGCGACATGGACTTCAAGGTCGCCGGTACCCGTGAGTTCGTCACGGCGTTGCAGCTCGACACCAAGCTGACCGGTATCCCGGCCTCGGTTCTCGCCGGTGCGCTGCAGCAGGCCCGCGAGGCCCGCATGGCGATCCTCGACGTGATGGCTGACGCCATCGACATGCCGGGGGAGATGTCGCCGTTCGCGCCGCGAATCATCACTGAGAAGATCCCGGTCGACAAGATCGGCGAGATCATCGGGCCGAAGGGCAAGATCATCAACCAGATCCAGGCCGACACCGGCGCGGATCTCACCGTCGAGGACGACGGCACGATCTACATCTCGGCAGTGGCCGGCGAAGCGGCCGAGGCCGCGTTGCGTGCCATCCGTTCGATCGTGTCGCCGCAGCTCCCCGAGATCGGCGAGCGCTACCTGGGCACCGTCGTGAAGACGACGACGTTCGGCGCGTTCATCTCGCTGACGCCGGGCAAGGACGGCCTGCTGCACATCTCGCAGATCCGCAAGCTTGCCGGTGGCAAGCGGGTGGAGAACGTCGAGGACGTGCTCGCGGTCGGCCAGAAGGTGCAGGTCGAGATCGGCGAGATCGACCCCCGCGGCAAGCTGTCGCTGGTGCCGGTGCTCGACGACGCTGCGGCCGCGGCGGCTTCGGACTCTGTAGAGGAGTAGAGGTGCCCGTCGACCTCGCGGGACGGGCGCAGCGAGCCGGCTCGACGCAGACGCTGCTCACCGCGCCTGACGGCGGGGTGATGCGGCGTACCGTCCTGCCGGGCGGGATCCGGGTCCTCTCGGAGTCGGTTCCGGGCGTCCGGTCGGTGGCGTTCGGCGTCTGGATCGGCGTCGGCTCTCGCGATGAGACGCCGTCGCTGTCCGGCGCCTCGCACTACCTCGAGCACCTGCTCTTCAAGGGCACCCGTCGCCGCGACGCGCTTGAGATCTCCGCTGCCCTCGACGAGGTCGGTGGAGAGCTCAACGCGTTCACGGCGAAGGAGTACACCTGCTTCTACGCGCGAGTGCTCGACGTCGACGTCCCGATCGCGGTGGACGTGATCTGCGACATGGTCACATCCTCCGTGCTGTCGTCGAAGGAAGTCGACAACGAGCGAGGCGTGATCCTCGAAGAGATCGCCATGCACGAGGACGACCCGGGCGACTCGGTGCATGACGCATTCGCTTCGCTGGTGTGGCCGGCGGATCCGCTGGGCCGACCGGTGCTCGGCTCGGTCGAGACGATCGAGGCGATGAGCCGCAACGCGGTGGCCGGCTACTACCGGCGCCGCTACCGGCCCGAGCAGCTCGTCATCACCGCGGCCGGCAACGTCGACCATGCCGCCCTCGTGCGTCTCGTGAAGAAGGCGTTCGCCAACGTGCCGATCGACGAGTCCGCAGTGCCCGCAGGCCCGCGGGCGGCGCGCCGGTCACCGGCGTTCACGGTGGCGTCGACGGTGCATCACCGCCCGACCGAGCAAGCCAACCTGGTGCTCGGATGTGCCGGACTGACACGTGGTGACGATCGCCGCTTCGCGCTGGGTGTGCTCAACGCGGCAGTCGGCGGGGGAATGTCCTCGCGACTGTTCCAGCAGGTGCGGGAACGTCACGGCCTGGCGTACTCCGTGTACTCGTTCGCCTCGCACTACGCCGACGCGGGGATGTTCGGCGTCTACGCCGGATGCCATCCGGGCCGGGTGCCGCAGGTTCTCGAGCTCTGTCGCGAGGAGCTGGCAGTTGTTGCCGCCGGCGGCCTCACGGCCGCAGAGCTCGAGCGAGGTCGTGGCCAGATGCGCGGCGGGTTCGTGCTCGGTCTCGAGGACACCGGCTCTCGGATGAGCCGCCTCGGCAAGAGCGAGCTGGTCTACGGCGAGCTGATGACGGTCGACGAAGTGATCGCCGCGATCGACGCGGTCACCCTCGATGACGCCTGTGGAGTTGCCGCCGAGCTGTTCACCCGCCCCACCTCGTTGGCGGTCATCGGCCCGTACGACGAGGGCGTTGAGTTTGCCGCATGACAGTGTTCGCAGCATGAAGATCAAGGTCGGCGTCTCCGGCGCACGCGGCCGGATGGGTGCCGAGGTCTGCCGAGCAGTCGACGCCGCCGAAGACCTCGAGCTGGTTGCGCAGGTCGATGTCGGCGACGACCGCGATGCGCTGACAGCGGCTGATGTCGTCGTCGACTTCACGACGCCCGACGCCGTGATGGACAACATCGCCTGGTGCATCGAGCACGACCTTCACTGCGTCGTCGGGACCACCGGCTTCGACGACGCGCGGCTCACTCAGATCCGGGAGTGGCTGAGCAAGTCTCCGAAGGAGACGAGCGTGTTGGTGGCGCCGAACTTCGGGATCGCGGCTGTCCTGATGATGCGATTCGCCGCCGCCGCGGCTCCGCACTTCGACTCCGTCGAGATCATCGAGCTGCACCATCCCAACAAGATCGACGCTCCGAGTGGCACTGCGCGCCGTACTGCCGAGCTGATCGCGCAGGCGCGTGGCGACAAGCGATCGCCGGACGCGACGACTCAGGAGATCGCGGGCGCACGCGGCGCCGACATCGATCACGTCCGGATCCACGCGGTACGGCTGGCGGGACTCGTCGCGCACCAGGAAGTCCTGCTCGGTGGGGACGGCGAGACGCTGAGCATCCGCCACGACTCGCTGTCGCGCGAGTCCTTCATGCCGGGGGTGCTGCTCGCGGTGCGCAATGTCGCGTCCAGGCCAGGCCTGACTATCGGGATCGACGGCCTACTCGGACTCGAGTAGCTCCGTCAGAGCGTCTGCCAGGCGTTCGTAGTCGTCCGGCGTGTTGTAGATCTGCCCGCAGACGCGCACCCAGCTCTTGCCATGCAGTGGCATCAGCGAGGTCTCCACGCGGTACTTCTCCGCCAGGGCACTCTCGACGTCCCGCGCCGAGCCCGGAGCCAACTGGACCGGCAGCTCGATGATCCGCATCGCTGCCCGGAAGGCGGTGCCAACGGGCCCGTTCGTGCCCAGTGCCGTCGCCACGTGCACTGCACCGTCGTCGACGATCGCGCGCTGTTGGCCGCGTATCTCGTTCCATCCCTTTCGCTCCCAGAAGTCGAGCGCGGCGGGAACTGCCAGGATCGTGACGGGATCGAACGTGCCGGTCCAGTCGAACGCATCGTGCAGGCTGCCCGCGTAGCCATGCGAAGCGGCGAGTGGGCGAACTGTGTCCCGCCACTGCGGCGCAACATGCAGATACGCCGCGGCACGCGGCGAGCAGATCCACTTGTGCAGGTTGCCGACCCAGAAGTCCGCGCCGACTCGCGTGAGGTCGACAGCGAGCTGGCCGGGCGCGTGCGCCGCGTCGACGAGCACCGGCACGCCGCGCTCGTGTGCTGCGGCGACGATCTCGACCAGGGGAAAGACGAAGCCGGACAGCGAGGCGATCGAGTCGACGACGAGCAGCTTGGTCCGCGGTGTGATGCGTTCCACGATTGCGTTGACGACATCGGAGGTCGTCTGGGCGTCGAGCGGAACGTGCGCGACGACCGTCTTGGTTCCACGTTCGCTTGCGGTACGGATGAACTGCGCCAGCACGGCGGCGTACCGGTGGTCGGTGGTGAGCAGTTCGTCGCCCGGTTCGAAGGTCCGGGACAGTGAGGCGATCACGGCCTGGGTTCCGCCGGTCGCGTTCGGTACGAACACCGCACCCGCCTCGTCAGCGTTGAACAGTTGCGACAGTCGCGCGCGCACTTCATCGATTTGCCCCGGCAGGCTGCGGACGAGCAGCTGGGTGGGATCTCGTTCCATGCGCTGCCGAAGCTCGCTGGCCGCATCCCAGACCACTCGCGGCAGCGCCCCGAACGCGCCCTGGTTGAGGTAGGCCACCTCGGGGTCGAGCATCCACTCCGTCACGTCGGTCACGGCTCGATCGTGTCGTAGTTCGGCTAAGGACCCAACCGATAATCGTGCGGTTCGACGGTTTGGGTGAGGCCTGTGGGGCTGGTCCAGGTGATGGATCGGTTGGGGTGGTAGGTCCAGGTCCAGTCGGTGTGGGTTTTGGCGCGGTGCCATCGGCGGTCGAGGGGTGTGTTGTTGTCGGGGTCGGTGGTG
>DATAUF010000129.1:0-11529 GCA_036268405.1 Mycobacteriales bacterium | reverse complement strand
CGCGTCGACGAGGCCGAGAGCCTCTGGATCGTCGAGAACATCTTTCAGTCCAACTTCGAGGCGCAGATCCACCGCCACACCGGCCCGGTCTACGGCTACACGGTGTCGGGTGCGTGGAAGTACAAGGAGTACGACTACGTGAACCGCGCCGGCTCGTTCCTCTACGAGCCCGCCAACTCGGTGCACACGTTGACCGTGCTCGAGGACAACACGCAGGTGTGGTTCCAGATGTACGGCGCCAACCTCAACCTCACCGAGGACGGCACGATCGAGTCGGTCACCGACGGTGCGGGAACGCTGGCGGCGTACTACTACCTCGCCGAGAAGCAGGGCTTCGGGCGGCCGAACGTCCTCGTCACCTGACAGTGGGCCCGCTCGATCTCTCGGACCCCGACACCTACGCCGACGGACCGCCACACGACTACTTCACCGAGCTGCGCGCGACCGACCCCGTCCACTGGCAGTCGACGGTTGGCGGCCACGGCTACTGGGCGGTGCTCAAGCACGCCGACGTCGAGACCGTCGCACGGCAACCACTCCTCTTCTCTTCCGCCGAGCGGGGCATCGTGCTCGAGGATCTCGAGGGCGAGCGGCTCGAGCAGATGCGCGGCATGTTGCTCGCGATGGACCCGCCGAAGCACCGGCAGGTCCGCAAGCCCCTCACACCACGGATGACGCCGCGAGCGTTGTCGGGTCTGGCCGACGTCATCCGTGCGATCTGCACCGACATCTTTGACGCCGCGGCGGAACAACGCGAGGTGGAGTTTGTCGACGACGTTGCGGCGGCGCTGCCGACTCGGGTCATCGGGTCGCTCATGGGCTTGCCGCGCGAGGACTGGGAGCGGGTCCACCGCATGTCCGAGGCGGTGACCCACGGTCAGGACCCGGACTACGCCAGCAAGTCAGGATCGGCGGCGGACGCGACGACGGAGATGGGCACGTACGCCTATCAGTTCGCCGTGGACCGGGCTGGCCGAGAGCCGATTGGCGATGGTGACATCACCGACGCCATGCTCGCCGTGATGGACCCGGTCGCCTTCGCGATGCTGTTCATCCAGCTGGTGACCGCCGGGCAGGACACGACGCAGACGATGCTGTCGTCCGGCCTTCTCGCGCTGCTCGACCACCCCGAGCAGCTCGCCGCCCTTCGCGAGGACCCACGTCGCATCCCGGCCGCGGTCGAGGAGATCGTGCGCTGGGCCAACCCACTGCACTACTTCCGGCGTACCGCGACCGCGGACACCGTGCTGGGCGAGAAGGACATCAAGGCCGGCGACGCGGTCGCGATGTATTACACGTCCTGCAACCGCGACGAGGACGTCTTCGGCGACAGCCAGGAGTTCGACACCAGTCGTACGCCGAACAAACACCTCGGTTTCGGCCAGGCCGAGCACTTCTGCGTGGGCGTGCACCTCGCCCGCCTCGAAGGCCGCATCTTCTACGAGGAGCTGTTGACCCGCTTCACAAAGATCGAGCGCGCAGGAGAACCCAAGCGGCTACGAAGCAACCTCAACAACAGCTACAAGACCCTGCCGGTCACCCTCGACGCCTAACAAGCCAAGCTGTCAGGCTCTCAGCGCGCTATAGCGTCGTTTGGACCTGACAACTCTGGTCAGGCGGGGCGGGACTCCACGAGGCGGACTAGTGGGATGCGGCGCTCGGTCTTGACCTGGTAGTCCGCGTAGTGGGGGCGGTCGACGAGCATCGCCGCCCACGTGGCGTCGTACTCCTCGCCCTCGAGGATCTCGGGCACCGACCGGTACGAACCGCCCTGCACCCGGACGTGCACCTCGGGGTTCGCCACGCGGTCGGAGAGGTTCAAAAACCACGCCGGATGCTTCTCGGCACCGGCGAACGATCCGGCAACCACGCGTACGCCGGAGGCGTCCATCCAGAACGGCAGCGCGACCTTGTGCTCGTTGCCGCTACGCCGTCCGATCGTGCGCAGCAGCACGTGATGCATGTTGACCCAAACCCACGCGCTGTCGTCGTCAGAGCTCTCCATCAGCGCGACGTGCTGAGCGCTGATCGCAACGATCTCGTCACGCGTGGGCGTCGTGAAGTCCGTAGACCGTTGTGAGGTCACGCCAGGCACCGTACTCTGCAACCTGACACAGACCTGACGAGGCGTCAGATTTCGAGTCCCCGGTGGCCGGTGAGGCAGTCGGGGACAGTGAGACGGAGGCAACAGTGCGTACCCCGGTCTGCGAGAAGTTCGGGATCGAGTTCCCGATCTTCGCGTTCTCCCACTGCCGTGACGTGGTGGCTGCGGTCAGCCGCGCGGGCGGTCTCGGGGTGCTCGGCGCCCTTGCGTTCACGCCCGAGGAGCTCGAGATCGAGCTGAAGTGGATCGACGAGAACATCGACGGCAAGCCCTACGGCGTCGACCTCGTGATGCCCGCCAACTACATCGGCAAGGGCGGCAAGCAGCCCGACGAGGCCGAGCTGCGAGCGATGATCCCGCAGGAGTACTGGGA
The DNA here is from genome assembly GCA_036268405.1 of Mycobacteriales bacterium. GTDB lineage: Bacteria > Actinomycetota > Actinomycetes > JAFAQI01 > JAFAQI01 > DASZTV01. The sequence continues at coordinate 9,052 of DATAUF010000129.1, read as the reverse complement.
CTTCCTCGAAAGCATCATGACCGAGTACGACGTGCCGCCGCTGCCGGACGACATGCTCGAGGACCGTGCGAAGGCGGCCGGACTCGGCGTCGATGACCAGGCCGGCCGCTCCGTCGACATCGCGCTGGCCCATCCCGGCGTGCGCCTCCTCGTCAACGCGCTCGGCCCGCCCCCGAAAGAGGTCGTCGACAAGGCGCACGAGCATGGTGTGCTCGTCGGCGCGCTGATCGGCAACATGCACCACGCTCAGAAGCAGATCGACATCGGCGTCGACATCCTCGTCGCCCAGGGTGGCGAGGCCGGTGGTCACACCGGCGACGTAGCCACGATGGTGCTGGTCCCCGAGATCGTCGACGCAGTCGGCGACACAGTGCCGGTGCTCGCCGCGGGCGGCATCGGCTGCGGACGCCAGATGACGGCCGCCCTCGCGCTCGGCGCGCAAGGCGTGTGGACCGGGTCGATCTGGCTCACCGTCGCTGAGGCGGACACGCAGCCCGAGCCGCTCGCGAACCTCCTGGCCGCCGACTCTCGCGGGACGGTCCGATCGAAGACGATGACCGGCAAGTCGGCTCGTCAGCTCCGCACCGCGTGGACCGACGCATGGGAGCGCGAGGGCGCACCCAAGACGTTGCCGATGCCGCTGCAGGGAATCCTCTGGAACGCCATGGCACGCCGCGTCGCTCGCTCGCGCACCAAGGAGCTCTCGGGCTTCCCCGTCGGGCAGATCGTCGGACGCATGAACAAGGTGCGCCCGACCCAGGAGGTCATCCTCGAGATGGTCGAAGAGTGGATCGCGACGACCGAGCGGCTTTCCGGCTTGCTCGACGACTCGGCGGCCGGCTGATCCGACGGTGGGCGTCAATCAGCGGTCCGGCATCGTCCTGACCCCCGAGGAGATCGACACCTTCCTCGCGGGCACCAGGTCGATGACGCTCGCCACCGTTGGCCCGGACGGTCAGCCCCATCTCGTCGCGATGTGGTTCGCGGTCATCGACGGGAACATCTGCTTCGAGACAAAGGCCAAGTCGCAGAAGGCGGTCAACCTCCGCCGGAACCCGAAGGTCAGCTGCCTCGTCGAAGACGGTGCGACGTACGAAGAGCTTCGCGGCGTCGCGATCGAAGGCACGGCCGAGGTGATTGACGATGCGGACCTGCTGTGGCAGATCGGTGTGAGCGTCTGGGAGCGCTACTACGCGCCCTACACCGACGAAGTGAAGCCGTTCGTCGAAGCCATGCTCAACAAGCGCGTCGCCGTGCGCGTCACCACAGAACGCACCCGCTCATGGGACCACCGCAAGCTCGGGATGTCCTCGACAGGGCCTCCCGCAGGGTCAACCATGACGGTCGCCGGTCGTCGGCCCCGCTGACGAACCGCCCCAACGACGAGGCGAAGGAGTCACATGCGCACCCCCCGCGCAGCTGCCCTGGTCATGATCGCCGGACTCGTCGCGACCGCTTGCGGTGCGCGGCTTCCTGACGGCGTCCAGCAGCAGGCTCAGAACGCAATCCTCAACCCCGTCACGGGATCGACCGCCAACAATGGATCGACCGGCGACAACGGCTCGACGGGCGTACTGCCCGGCGGCACCGACACCAGCGCACCCTCGACCGGCAACGGCCCCGGGACGGTGCCGACGAGCGGCACTCAGCCCGGGAGCACGAAGGGCTCGAGCGGTCCTTCGACGTCGCAGACGACATCGGCGCAGGGACCTAGCTGCGGCACCGGCACCGACGTAGGCCTGACGGCTTCCACCCTCGCCCTCGGCACGATCGCCGATGTCACCGGTCCGGTGAGCGGCCTGTTCCAGGGAGCGGCGGAGGGCATCCAAACGTTCAAGTCGTTCGTCAACGCCACCAACAACGGAATCTGCGGTCACCAGCTCAGCGTGGACTTCCGCGACGGGGGCACCAACTGCACGCAGACCGAGAACGCCGCGCAGGACCTCGCCAGCAAGGTGTTCGCGTTCGTCGGCACCTTCGCGCTGTACGACAACTGCGCAGCGACGATCCTCAAACAACACCCGACCATCCCCGATATCCACGACTCGCTGGACCCGGCCGCGACGCAGCTGGCCAACCACTTCGACATCGAGCCGGGCCAGCTCGGCTACGCGACGGGCATGTTCAAGTACTACGCGCAGAAGTACGGCAGCAAGGTGCAGCACGTCGGCACCATCTCCGAGGACCTGACCTCAGCCAGCGAGAAGCAGCACGCGCAGGTCCATGCCGCCGAGAGCCAGGGCTGGAAGTTCACCTACCAGGTGGCGGAGGCGCCGACGAACACCAACTTCGTCAGCGACTTCAACAAGATGTGCAACAGCGATCACATCCAGATCTTCTTCACGGTCACCGAGGACGCCCAGAACGCGGCGACGATGATTCGCAACGAGAACCAAGCAGGCTGCCCCAAGAGCCTGATCAACATCATCCCGATCGCGTACGACCCGGCGTTCCTCTCCGCATTCAACGGCGACACGTCGGCGATCAACGGGCTGCAGGGCTACAACCAGTACGCGATGTTCTTCAACCCGCAGGACGCGGCGCAGATCCCGGAGTTGAAGCTGCTGCAGGAGTGGTTCGCGCGGACGTATCCCGGTCAACCACTCAACCTCTACGCGATGTTCGCGTGGGCATCAGGCCGGCTGTTCCAGCAGGCCGTCGAGAACGCCGGGTCGGTCCTCAACCGCAAGACCGTGCTCGCGGCGCTTCACAAGATCAAGAACTTCACCTCCAACGGCATGGTCGCGCCGGAGGACCCAGGCTCCAAGGGCACCGGGGTGCATTGCTACGTCCTCTGGCAGTTCGTGAACGGGCAGTTCCAGCGCCAGGCTGATCCGCCGATCTCAGGATCGACCGGCGGCTTCCGCTGCGACGGCAAGTTCCTGCCGGCCTAGGGGCAGTCAAAACACCATGACCGCGTTCGAGGGCTTCCTGATCACCGGACTGGTGACGGGGTGCATCTATGCCCTGATCGCGATGGGCCTCGTCGTCACGTACACCACGACAGGAATCTTCAACTTCTCCCACGGCGCGATCGCCATGGTCGCGGCGTACATGTTCTGGCAGCTCTGGCAGGGTTGGGGCCTCAACGTCATCCTGTCGTTCCTGCTCGTCCTGCTCGTCATCGCGCCGCTGTTCGGGTTACTGATCGAAGTCGGGCTGATGCGGCCACTGCGTGGCGCGCCCGTCGACCTGACCGTGGTCGTCACGCTTGGCTTGCTGCTCGCTCTGGTCGGGATCGCCAACAGCGCGTGGAGCCCGACGGACACTCGAGTGCTCCCTGAGCTCGACAACGGCAGGGGATTTCGGGTTGGGGCCATCCTTGTCAGCTATCACGAGGTCATCACGGTCGTGGCGCTCGTGGCCGCCTCGATTCTGCTGCGCGCGCTCTTCACTCGCGCGCGGCTCGGAATCGCGATGCGCGCGGTCGTCGACAACTCCGACCTGCTCGCCATGGCGGGTGGCCGGCCGGTCCGGGTGCAGCAGCTGTCTTGGATGCTGTCCTGCACGCTTGCCGCACTCGGCGGCATGCTGCTGGCGCCGATCCAGCAGCTCAACATCCTCAGTCTCACGCTGCTCGTCGTCGACGGTTACGCAGCAGCGATCATCGGCCGGCTCCGCAATCTGCCGCTCGCGGTAGGTGGTGCGCTCGCGATCGCCGTGGGTCAGACCATGACGCAGGGATACCTGCCGACCTCGGGCTTCCTGACCCGGATCCAGTCGATCATTCCGATGATCGTCCTGTTCATCGTGCTGATCGCCCTGCCTCAGGACCGGCTTCGCAGCGCGTCCTTTGCCAACGCGATCGCCCCCCGCGTGGCGAGTCTCCGGGCATCGCTCGGCGGCGGCGCATTCCTGATCCTCGCCGTGGTGATCGCCTCGACGCTCCTGTCCGGCCCGAACCTCAAGATCGGCGCGAACGGGTTCGTGACCGGGATCGAGCTGCTCTCACTGGTGTTGCTCACCGGCTACGGCGGCATGGTCTCGCTCTGCGTGCTGTCGTTCGTCGGACTGGGCGCGTTCGCGATGTCTCATGTCGGCGGGACCCACGGTTCGCTGGTCGGCGTCCTCGCCGCGATCGGCCTCGCGGGCGCCGCGGGCGCGATCGTCGCGCTCCCGACGTTGCGGCTGCGCGGTCTCTATCTCGCCCTCGCGACGTTCGCATTCGCCACCGTCATGGACGGGGCCGTCTTCACTCAGATTCTCGGTACCGGCGGGAGCCTGCCCGTGGCTCGGGTGCACATCCCCGGTGTCCCGACCAGCTCTGATCGCGCGTACTTCGTCCTCTGCGCGGTCGTGTTCGTGCTCGTCGCGCTCGGTGTGCTGGCGTTGCGGCGCGCACCGTTCGGACGCAAGCTCGTGGCGACCAACGACTCGCCGGCCGCCTGCGCGACCCTCGGCGTCAACGTCAACGGGACCAAGCTGATCACCTTCACCATCGCGGCTGGGCTCGCTGGTCTTGCCGGCGCGCTGTTCGGCGGCGTGCCCGGCCAGGTGTCCGCCCCGGACTTCGCTGCACTCGGCAGCTTGGTCGTGCTGTTGCTCGCGCGCGTCGGGGGCATCAACACCGTGACGGGCGCACTGCTCGGCGCGACAACCTTGACCGCCTTCCAGGTTGCGCAGCCGCATCTGCCGATCTGGGTGGGACAGCTGCAGTTCACGCTGACCGGCCTGGCCGCGATCAGCGTCGGACGCGGCCCCAACGGGATCGTCGGCCGAGTCGCCAAGCTTGGCGAATGGCTGCGGCCGCAGTCCGACGAGCTACCGCCGGAGCTCGCATCGTCGAGCGATGCGGGCACCGCCGGGTCGGTCTTCTTCACCGAAGAGCAGGAGCTGGCGCATGCCGGCCACTAAGGGCGAGACCGCGCAGCCCACGCCGGTGCTCGAGGTCGCCAACGTGTCGGTGCGGTTCGGCGGCATCAACGCGGTCTCCGACGTCACGCTCACGGCACTCCCGGGCCAGGTCACGGGGCTGATCGGTCCCAACGGCGCCGGCAAGACGACGACGTTCAACGTGATCACCGGCCTGCAGGAGCCGACTCACGGCCGCGTCTACATCGACGGCGAGGAGGTCAGCGACCTGCCGCCCTACAAGCGGGCGCGCCGGGGCCTCGCTCGCACCTTTCAGCGACTCGAGGTCTTCGGATCACTCACCGTCTACGAGAACGTTCTCGCCGCCGCGGAGTTTCACAGATCATGGTCGGACGACCCGACTCCGCCGGCCAAAGTCGCCGCCGAGGTCATCGAACGGGTCGGCCTGCGCCGGGTCGCGAACGCTCGCGTCGACGCGCTGCCGACCGGCATCTCACGGCTGGTGGAGCTCGGCCGAGCCCTCGCCACTCGGCCACGTGCGCTGCTGCTCGACGAGGTCGGCTCCGGGCTGAGCTCCGACGAGACCGAAGCGCTCGGCAGCCTCATGCTCGAGATCGTCAGCGACGGAACCGCGATCCTGCTCGTTGAACACGATGTGGAGCTGGTGATGCGAGTGTGTGCGCGCATCTACGTGCTCGACTTCGGGCGCATGATCGCGAACGGCACTGCGTCGCAGATTCAGCAGGACCCGGTCGTGCAGGCCGCGTACCTCGGCAGCGAGGACGTCGCATGAGTACCCCACAACAACGCTCCGCTGCGCTCCACGTTTCCGCGGGGACCTCGAGATGAGCGCCCACGCGATCGAGCTGATCGACCTCCACGCCGGCTACGGGCGGATCGAGGTGCTGCACGGCGTCAACCTGGCGATCCCGAGCGGGACCGTCTTCGCGCTGCTCGGACCCAACGGCGGCGGCAAGTCGACGACACTTCAGGTGCTGTCCGGCGCGATCCGCCCGACATCGGGTTGCGTCCACATCGCAGGGGCGCACGTCAACGGCGCCGGACCCGATGCACTCGCTCGCGCCGGCGTGACCCGAATCCCCGAGGGCCGCGGAATCTTCCCGAACCTCACCGTCGACGACAACCTGAGAATCTGGACGTACGCCGCGGGACTCTCGTTGCGCAACGTGCAAAAGGCGACGTTTGAGCGCTTCCCGCGACTGCAGGAGCGCCGACACCAGCGCGCCGGGACGATGAGCGGCGGCGAGCAGCAGATGCTCGCAATGTCGCGCGCGCTCGTCGCGCGACCCGCCGTGCTGCTGCTCGATGAGATCTCTATGGGCCTCGCTCCGATTATCGTGAGTGAGCTCTACGCGCTCGTCCGACAGCTCGCCGAGGAGGGGATCACCATCCTGCTCGTCGAGCAGTTCGCAACGACGGCGTTGCGCGTGGCGGACTTCGCCGCAGTAATGACGCAGGGGCGCATCGTCGCCGTCGGCGAGCCGCAGGACATCCGTGACCAGGTCTCCGAGGCCTATCTCGGCGGTGCCGCATGAGGCGCCCAGGCGTGAGCCTCCGCCGCCGTCTCGCGATCGGCGCGGTCGCAGTCGGTCTCGCATCGATCGCGCCGGTGACGACGACGCTCGAAGCCGGCGCGGGAGCGGCCCCGGGCTCCGGGCTGGGCGCGGTCAACGTGCACGCGGTCGCGGTCGGGCTGCGCATGCCGCTCTACTCCCACCAGGGTGAGGACGCCGAGGCGGAGCTGCCGTACGCGTTGTCCGACATCGGCGGTGGCGGCGTTTCCCACGCGCTCACCTCGTTATTCTGGCCGGGCGCGACGGGGGGCGCGCTCGGTTCGACCTTGGGTGTCCTCACGGGAGGCAAGGTCCCGGCGTTCCTTTCCAACAACTTGAACGACCCGCTGAAGGCTGAGGCGCCAACCACCACCGGGCAGACCAACGTGTCGATGAGCAAGCCCGGCCTGATCATGCAAGCCCTCGCGCTGCCAACACATGTGAACTCGAGCTCGGCGATCGGCCTGTCGAATCTGAGCAGCTTCGGCAACAACTCCGGCCCGCTGATCACGAGCACGACCAACATCGCGTTCAAAGGCGCGAACACCGTCGTCGCCGATGCCGACGCCGCCTTGACCGACCTGTCGATCGGTCCGCTCTACATCGGCTCCGTCGTGACGACCGCGCATGCCACCTCGAACGGCAAGCACGCGGACGGTACGACACAGACCAAGATCGCTGACGTCAAGATCGCGGGGATCGACGTGACGATCGACCAGAACGGCATCGAGCTCGCCAACAAGGGCATCCTGCCGGCCAGTCTCATCACCACGCTGAGCAAGACGATCAACTCTGCGCTCAAGGTCGCCGGAATCACGATCACGGTGACGCCGGCGTCGAAGTCGGTGGATGGCGCGCAGGTCTCGCTTCAGGCCGCCGACCTGCTCGTGTCGTTGAAGCAGGGTGGCTACCAACCGGTCGTCAACGACACCGGGACGGTGCTCGAGCTCGGTGGCGCCAGCATCTCGGCCAACGCCATCGGCGGCTACGTGGCGCCTGTGCTGCCCACCACGCCGTCGAGCGCACCGCCGAGCACCTCGAGCGGCGGTGGCCTGCCGGATGTGACGCCCCCGCCGATCGGACCGGGCAGCGACCTCGCACCGACCACCGCTCCGCCGCCGCCCCAGCTCGCGACCAACGCCCTGGCACTGCCAGGCGCCCTGTCTTCATGGTGGGTGGTCGGCGGCGTACTGCTCGCCCTGCTCGCTGCCCTCGCACTCGGCCTGCTTCCTGGCCGCGCGCTCGTCGCCGGAGCTGACTGCAGCCTTGAGGAGGAGTCATGACGACTTTGGGGAGCCTCGGAGAACGCGGCGCCGCCGCGGGCCGGATCGACCGGCTGTCCGAACAGGTACGCGCCGTCCGTGGCCGGGCAGCCGGGATCGGCTTCGATCGCGTGATGCTGGTCGCCGGCGGCATCCTGATGCCGCTCGGCATCGTGCTGATCCTCTTCGGCTGGGCCGGCGCAGCGCGCACTCCCCTGCCGTTCGAGCAGACCGACTACCTGATCTCCGGCGGCATCCTCGGACTGGGCCTGACGTTCGTCGGTGGCTTCCTCTACTTCGGCTACTGGCAGACGGTGCGGATCAACGAGTCCCGGACGCAGACGCGTCAGCTCGCCAACTCACTGGCCCGGGTCGAGGCACTGCTCGCGGGGGGTGCAAGCGTCGATGACACCGGACGCGCGATCCCGGCACCGAAGCGATACGTCGCCACGCCGAGTGGGTCGATCTTCCACCTGCCGGACTGCCCGACCGTCGCCGGCAGATCGGACGTGAAGGAAGTCAGCCTCGATCGGACATCACTCAAGCCCTGCCGGATCTGCAACCCGCTCGACAGCTAGTGCCGATCCCGGAGGAGTTCTTCGCTCTCGCCAAGTCGGTCAACAACTGGGGACGCTGGGGCAGCGACGACGAGCGCGGCACGCTGAACCTGATCACCGATGCCGGCGTACGCGTTGCGGCCGCCGAGGTCCGCGAGGGCAAGCGCTTCGCGCTCGCGATCCCGATGTCGACCGACGGGCCTCAACTAGGGTTCGTCCCCGGCCGGGTGAACCCGACCCGCGAGACCATCGCCCACTTCGAGCTGTACGGCGAGGACCAGCGCGGCGTTCGCTTCAACGACGACGTCGTCACGATGGGCGTGCAGGCGGCGACGCACTGGGATGCCATTGGACACGCGAGCTACGACGGCCGGCTCTACAACGGCTTCCCGGTCGAGTCCATCTCAGCCGACGGCGGCGCAAGCCGGCTCGGCGCGGACAAGCTCGGCGCCATCGTCGGTCGCGGCGTACTGCTCGACATCGCGAGGGCGCTCGGCGTGGAGCGAGCCGAGGGCGGCCATGCCATCACCGCTTCGGACCTCGACGCCGCCGAGGAGCTCGGGAAGATCCACGTCGCCGAGGGCGACATCGTCCTGCTGCGCACCGGGCAGATGCAGCACCTGCATGCCGGGGACAAGATGGCGTACTGCATCTCGACCGCTGGGCCTTCGATGCAGTCGGTGAGCTGGTTTCACGAGCGCGGCGTTGCCGCGGTCGCGACCGACAACCTGTCCTTCGAGGTGTTCCCCGGCGAGAACGATGGCGTGATGCTGCCGGTCCACATGCTGCACCTCGTCGAGATGGGGCTCGTACAAGGCCAGAACTTCGACCTCGAGGCGCTCGCCGC
>DATAUF010000128.1:0-2048 GCA_036268405.1 Mycobacteriales bacterium | reverse complement strand
AGGTCCGGCAGTGCGGCGTCTACTTGGTCATCCGTTAACACAGCCATATTTCAAACGTATACCGTCAGCCGCGATGGTCAACCAGATAGTGGTCGCCGGTGCGATCGTCGCCGAGTCGGTGGTGCTGATCGCACAACGCACGCGGCCGCCCGAACTGGCCGGCCGGTGGGAACTGCCCGGCGGCAAGGTCGCCGCGGGGGAGACCGAACCCGCGGCCCTGGCCCGCGAACTCGCCGAGGAACTCGGCGTCGAGGTGCAAGTTGGCGCGCGGCTCGGCGACGACGTGGCGCTCACTCCGACGATGACACTGCGTGCCTACGCGGCCACTTTGCTCCGCGGCGAGCCGCAGCCGCACGATCACGCCTCGCTGCGCTGGGTGTCTGCGGCGGAGCTGCACGACGTCGACTGGGTGCCAGCCGACCGCGGCTTCCTGCCGCCGCTGACTCGTCTGCTGACCACCGCGACAGAAGTCCCGCGTTAAACGTCACAGCCGCTCAGTTTCGCGATACACGACCTGCACTGAAACAATCACCGACGTGGATTTCCGAAACGTCGCCATCGTCGCTCACGTCGATCACGGCAAGACGACCCTGGTCGATGCGATGTTGCGGCAGTCCGGCGCACTGACCCATCGCGGCGACGACGCCATCGAACGCCTGATGGACTCGGGTGACCTGGAGAAGGAAAAGGGCATCACGATCCTGGCGAAGAACACCGCCGTGCACCGTCAGCACGCGGACGGTTCGATGACCGTCATCAACGTCATCGACACGCCGGGCCACGCCGACTTCGGCGGCGAGGTGGAGCGCGGTCTGTCGATGGTCGACGGCGTGCTGCTGCTCGTCGACGCGTCCGAGGGGCCGCTGCCGCAGACCCGCTTCGTGCTGCGCAAGGCGCTGGCCGCGCACCTGCCCGTGATCCTGGTGGTGAACAAGACCGATCGGCCCGACGCCCGGATCGCCGAGGTCGTCGAGGAGAGCCACGACCTGCTGCTCGACGTCGCCTCCGACCTCGACGAGGCGGCGCAGGCAGCCGCCGAGAAGGCGCTCGGACTGCCGACGCTGTACGCGTCCGGTCGCGCGGGCATCGCCAGCACCACCGAACCCGCCAACGGCGAGAACCCCGACGGCGACAACCTCGACCCACTGTTCGACGTGTTACTCGAGAACATCCCGCCGCCGCAGGGCGACCCCGAGGCCCCGCTGCAGGCCCTGGTGACCAACCTCGACGCCTCGGCGTTCCTCGGCAGGCTCGCACTCATCCGCATCTACAAGGGCCGGATCCGCAAGGGTCAGCAGGTCGCCTGGATGCGCGAGGTGGACGGCCATCCGGTCATCACGAACGCCAAGATCACCGAACTGCTCGTCACCGAGGGCGTCGAGCGGACGCCCACCGACGAGGCTGTCGCGGGCGATATCGTCGCCGTCGCGGGCCTCCCCGAGATCATGATCGGCGACACCCTCGCCGACTCGGATCACGCCCACGCGTTGCCGCGCATCACCGTCGACGAGCCGGCCATCTCGGTGACGATCGGGACCAACACCTCGCCGTTGGCGGGCAAGGTGTCCGGACACAAGCTGACCGCCCGCATGGTGAAGTCGCGGCTGGACTCCGAACTGGTCGGCAATGTGTCGATCAAAGTCGTCGACATCGACCGGCCGGACGCGTGGGAGGTGCAGGGCCGAGGTGAGCTCGCGCTGGCGGTGCTGGTCGAGCAGATGCGCCGGGAGGGTTTCGAGCTCACCGTCGGCAAGCCGCAAGTGGTCACGAGGTCGATCGACGGCAAACTGCACGAACCGTTCGAGGCGATGACGATCGACTGCCCCGACGAGTTCGTCGGCGCGATCACCCAGTTGATGGCCGCCCGCAAGGGCCGCATGGAGGAAATGACCAACCATGCCGCTGGGTGGGTCCGGATGGACTTCATCGTGCCTAGCCGCGGCCTGATCGGGTTTCGCACCGACTTCCTCACCCTTACCCGCGGCACCGGCATCGCCAACGCGGTGTTCGACGGCTACCGCCCGTGGGCCGGCGAGATCCGGGCCCGT
>DATAUF010000127.1:0-10931 GCA_036268405.1 Mycobacteriales bacterium | reverse complement strand
CCGCGGCGCCGGATCGATCCGCTGCTCGTCGTCATCGCGGTGGTGGCGGTCGGGCTGATCGTCGCCGGCTTCCACCAGCCGCAGATCGGCATGTGGATCGTGTGTGCAGGCCTCGGGGCCGGCGCCGTGCTGCGGCTTGTGCTGCGGGAGCGTGACGCCGGCTCGCTGGTCGTCCGGATGAGGCGGCTGGACGTGGTCGTTCTCGCTGGTCTGGCCATTGCTCTCGCCGTACTCGCCGCCGTCACGCCGTTCCCGACAGGCAAAGGCTGACCACGCTCACCGAGGTGTTGGGCGACTGCACTAATCTGCTTGGCGGGCCGGACAACCCGAGCCCAGGAACGCAGGAGCATGCATGACCACCCACGAGGTGACCCTGATTCCCGGCGACGGGACCGGTCCCGAGCTCACCGAGGCCACCCGGCGAGTGCTCGAAGCCGCCGCAGCGACCGCCGGCTCGTCCTTCACCTGGGACCAGCAAGAGGCCGGCGTCGACATCATGGAGACGGCGGGCACGCCGCTGCCTGACGCCACGCTGGAGTCGGTGCGGCGTACCGGGCTGGCGATCAAGGGCCCGATCACGACGCCGATCGGCACCGGCTTCCGCTCGGTCAACGTCGCGCTGCGCTACGAGCTCGACCTCTACGCCTGCGTGCGCCCCTGCAAGACCTACGAGGGCATGCGAACCCGCTTCGAGAAGGTCGACGTCGTCATCGTTCGTGAGAACACCGAGGACCTCTACGCCGGAATCGAGTACGAAGCCCACACCCCGGACGCGGTCAAGGTCATCGACTTCCTCAACGGGATGCAGGACAAGAAGATCCGCGAGGGTTCCGGCATCTCGATCAAGCCGATGAGCGAGTTCGGCTCCGAGCGGATCATCCGGTACGCGTTCGAGTACGCCCGCGACAACGGTCGCAAGCGGGTGCACTGCGTGACGAAGTCCAACATCATGAAGTACACCGACGGGCTGTTCCTCGCGGTGTTCCGCGAGGTGGCGAAGGACTTCCCGGACATCGAGCCGTGGGAGAACCTCGTCGACGCGACCTGCATGGGCCTGATCCAGCGGCCGGAGGAGTGGGACGTGCTCGTGCTCCCCAACCTCTACGGCGACATCCTGTCCGACCTCACCGCCGGAATGGTCGGTGGCCTCGGCGTCGCACCCGGCGCGAACATCGGCGCCAAGGCGGCGGTGTTCGAGGCCACGCACGGCTCGGCGCCGAAGTACAAGGGACAGAACAAGGTCAACCCGACGGCGATGATCCTCTCCGGCGAGATGATGCTGCGCCACATCGGCGAGACGGTCGCCGCCGACAACCTCGAGCGCGCGGTATCCGGAGTGATCGCCGAGGGCAAGAGCGTGACTTATGACCTCAAGCCGCACCGCGACGACCCCACCGCGGTCGGGACGTCGCAGTACGCCGACGCGATCATCGAACGTCTCGAAGGGATGAAGTCCTAGCCATGGGCAAGACAGTCACCGTCGTCGGAGCCGGCTTCTACGGCGCGACAACAGCGCAGCGGCTCGCGGAGTACGACGTCTTCTCCACCGTCTACCTCACCGACATCCTCGAAGGGCGCCCGGAGGGGCTGGCGCTGGACCTCAACCAGTCGCGGCCGATCGAGGGCTTCGAGACCAAGGTCGTCGGCGTGACGACCGGCACTGACGGCTCGGGCTACGAGAAGACCGCTGGCTCCGACATCGTCGTGATCACGGCAGGGCTGCCACGCAAGCCTGGCATGAGCCGCATGGACCTGATCGAGACGAACGCCAAGATCGTGCGTTCGGTCGCGGAGCAGGTTGCGAAGCACTCGCCCGAGGCCGTGATCATCGTGGTGTCCAACCCGCTCGACGAGATGACCGCACTGGCCGCCAACGTCACCGGGTTCCCCAAGGCGCGGGTCATCGGCCAGGCCGGGATGCTCGACACCGCACGCTTCACCAACTTCGTCGCAGAGGCCGCCGGCGTCGACGTCGCATCCGTGACGACGCTGACCCTTGGCTCACACGGCGACACGATGGTCCCGGTGCCCAGCGCCTGCACCGTCGGCGGCAAGCCGCTCACCGACGTCCTGGACCAGGCGACGATCGATGAGCTGGTCGACAAGACCCGAAACGGCGGCGCCGAGGTCGTGGCTCTGCTCAAGACCGGCTCGGCCTTCTACGCTCCGTCAGCCGCTGCCGCCCGGATGGCCAAGGCCGTCGCTGAGGACAGCGGCGCCGTGATGCCGGTCTGCACCTGGGTCGACGGCGAGTACGGCATCGCCGGGGTCTATCTCGGCGTCGAGGCCGAGCTCGGTGCCGGCGGGGTACGCCGGGTCGTCGAGCGCGACCTCAGCGACACCGAGCGCGCCGGTCTCGAAGCCGCCGCGGAGGCGGTTCGTGCGAAACAGGCCGACGTCGCGAACCTTTAGACCCACGGGATCGCTGTGATCTGGCTCAGCATCGTCGTTGTCCTCGTACTGATCCTGATCGAGGCGGCGTTCGTCGCGAGCGAGATGGCGCTGGTCACGTTGCGCGAGGGGCAGCTCAGCTCGCTGGCGAGCGGCGGCAAGCGCGGCGCGCGGCTGGCGGCCCTGGTCTCCAATCCCAACCGCTTCCTGTCGGCGGTGCAGATCGGGGTGACGACGACCGCCCTGCTGTCGAGCGCGTTCGGCGCGGTGACGTTGTCGCACTCGCTCGCCGATCAGCTCCGCGATGCCGGCATGGGCAAGACGCTTGCCGACATCCTCGGCTTTCTCGCGGTCACCCTCGTCATCGCCTACATCACCCTTGTCGTCGGCGAGCTCGCGCCTAAGCGGCTGGCGCTGCAACGTGCGGGCGGCGTCGCGGGTGCCGTCGCACCGGCGATCGACCGGTTCGCCGCGCTGATGACGCCGGTGATCTGGCTGTTGTCGGCTTCGACCGACCTCGTCGTGCGCACGCTCGGTGGCGACCCGACGCTCAACCGCGAGGTCATCAGCGAAGGCGAGCTGCGCGATCTGGTCACTGGTCACGAGGCGCTCTCCCGTGAGGAACGACGGCTGATCGACGAGGTGTTCGAGGCCGGTGACCGTCAGGTCCGCGAGATCATGGTTCCCCGTACCGAGGTCGAGTTCTTCGACGCGGCCTGGACGCTCACCAAGGCGACCAAGACCGCGCACGACTCGCCGCACAGCCGGTTTCCGGTCGTGCGGGGATCGCAGGACGACGTCGTCGGATTCATCCATGTCCGCGACCTGTTCCGACCCCCGACCGGACAGCGTCGGGGGGTCAAGGTCGCGGACCTGGTGCGCGACGTGCCGATGGTGCCGTCGACGAAGCGGGTGCTGTCCGCGATGTCGGAGATGCGGCGCTCCGGCGACCATCTCGCCGTCGTCGTGGACGAGTACGGCGGCACGGCCGGCATCGTGACGCTCGAGGACCTCATCGAGGAGCTCGTCGGCGACATCCGTGACGAGTACGACGTCGCCGACGACGAGGCACGCCAGCTACGAGGCGGCGATCTCGACGTGGACGGCTTGATGAACCTCGACGACTTCGCCGATGCGGTCGGCGTCGCGCTCCCCGACGGCCCGTACGAGACGGTCGCGGGCGCGATGGTGGCCACGCTCGGTCGCCTGCCCAAGGTCGGCGATGCCGTGGAGCTCTCCGGGGTGAGGCTCAAGATCACCAAGCTCGACGGGCGGCGCGCGGCGCGGGTTCGAGTGACGGTCCTCAAGTCTGATGACGACAGCGACGCATGATGCGGAAAATGAAGCCATGAGCGCGCGACCTCGAGTGCTGTCGGGCATCCAGCCGACGGCCGACTCCTTCCACCTGGGCAACTACCTCGGCGCGGTCAAGAACTGGGTCACGCTGCAGGACGACAACGACGCGTTCTACTGCGTGGTCGACCTGCACGCGATCACCAACCCGCACGACCCGGCGACTCTGCGTCGGCGAACCCGCCTTGCTGCTGCCCAGCTGCTGGGCGCGGGCCTCGACCCGGATCGGTGCGCGCTGTTCGTGCAGAGCCACGTCCCGCAGCACGCCGAGCTCGCGTGGGTCATGGAGTGCCTCACGGGCTTCGGCGAGGCGAGCCGGATGACGCAGTTCAAGGACCGTACGGCGCGTTACGGCACCGACAAGGTCGGGGTCGGCGTCTTCACGTATCCGATCCTGCAGGCGGCTGACATTCTGCTGTACCAGGCGGCCGGGGTGCCGATCGGTGAGGATCAACGGCAGCATCTCGAGCTGACCCGTGACCTGGCGCAGCGCTTCAACTCGCGGTTCGGCGAGACGTTCGTGGTTCCCGACGCGCTCATCGTCAAGGCGACAGCGAAGATCGTCGACCTGCAGGATCCCGCGTCGAAGATGAGCAAGTCCAGCGAGTCGCAGGCCGGCGTCGTCGACATCCTCGACGAGCCCGCGGCCATCACGAAGAAGATCAAGCGTGCCGTCACCGACACCGGCTCTGAGATTCGCTTCAACCCCGAGCAGCAGCCCGGCGTGAGCAACCTGCTGACGATCTTCTCGACGTTGTCGGGCCGCCCGATGGATGAGCTCGTCGCGTCGTACGCGGGCAAGGGCTATGGCGACCTGAAGACCGAGGTCGCGCAGGTGGTGGTCGAGTACTTCACGCCCATCCGGGAGCGCACCGAGAAGTGGCTTTCCGACGAAGCGGCACTGGACGACGTTCTCGCGGCGGGCGCGCAGCGCGCGCGTGAGGTCGCGGGCGAGACGTTGCATGCGGCTTATGACGCGGTCGGGTTCCTGCCCGCGCGACGATGAGCACCGAGACGCGGAAGATCGGGGTCGCGGTCGGGATTCCCGAGCCGTTCGGTGCCGAGCTGCAGACCTGGCGGGAGCGGCTCGGAGACCCCAACGCCCTGCGAATCGTGCCTCACGTCACGCTGCTGCCGCCGACGGTGGTCGGGTCCGGCGCCCTGCCGGAGATCGAGGAGCACCTGCGACGCGTCGCTGCGAGGTTCCGGCCGTTCGAGATCCGGTTGCGCGGGTCCGCGACGTTCCTGCCGATCTCGTCGGTGGTCTTCGTGCCATTGGTGCGGGGGATCGCGGAGTGCGAGCAGATCGAGGCGCAGGTCCGCTCGGGTCCGTTGACCCGTCCGCTGGACTACTCCTACCACCCGCACGTCACCGTGGCGCACGACCTGCCCGACGAGGCGCTGCACCAGGCGCTGGACGAGCTCGCCGGCTACAACGCGGTGTTCGAGGTGTGGGGACTGACGCTGTTCGAGCAGGGACCGGACCTGCACTGGCGCCCTCAGCGCGACTTCACGTTCTCTTCCGGTGGGCTGCCCGGACCGCCCGAGGAGCGGTACGCGCGCACGGACGAAGGGTGGTAGCGCGTCCGGACCTGGGTCGCATTCGGGACCGGGTCGACACCTTTCAGCAGCGTCGTCGCTGGACGGCGTTCCCAGTCGCGGTGCTCGTGAAGTTCGGCGAGGACAACTCGAGCAATCTCGCGGTCGTGATCACCTACTACGCCTTCCTGTCGGTGTTCCCGCTGCTGCTCGCACTGACTTCGGTGCTCGGCTTCGTCCTCGCCGGGCACCCGAGCTGGCGCATGCACATCGAGAACTCGGCGCTGAAGAGCCTGCCGCTGATCAAGGGATCACCATTGCCGCATCACGGCAGCGTTGTCGTCGTGGTGCTCGGCGCGATCCTTGCGCTGTACAGCGGTCTCGGGGTCGCCAAGGCTGCGCAAAAGGCCTGGAACACCGTCTACTGCGTCGAACGCAGCGACAACCCCAGCTGGCTCGACAACAACCTGCGGGCGCTGCGGCTCGTCGTCGCGGGCGGCTTCGGGCTGATCGTGACCACCCTTGTCGCGGGCACCGTCGCGAGCGGTCATGCGATCGGCATCCCCGTGGGTTGGTGGTTCACGCTGGCCGGGGTGGTGGTCTCGATCGTGGGCAACACGGTGGTCTTCGTCGTTGTGTTCCGGTGGCTCACCGTGCGCAAGCTCACTGCCCGTGACGTCCTACCGGGTGCCGCCCTCGCGGCAGCGGTCTTCGCACTGCTTCAGTCGGTCGCGTCCGCCGTGATCTCTCACAAGCTGCGGCACGTGTCCTCGACGTATGGCTCGTTCGGGACCGTGATCGTGCTGCTTTCGTGGTTCTACTTGCAGGCGCAGGTGCTGCTCGTCGCAGCCCAGGTCAACGTCGTCAAGCAGGATCGGTATTGGCCCCGCTCGCTTCGCGAGCCGAAGTAAGGCAGCTGCTCAAGCGGCAGCCGCCCAGGTCAGATCGGGGGCAGGCTCAGCGAGGACTTGCGGCGTCTCGGGATGATCCGGCGTACCGCGGTCATCCCGGCGCCGAAGGCCGTGACCATCACCGCAAGGGTCTCGATCAGCGGCGCGTTGTTGGTGCGATGCGTCGTGCCGATGGCTGCTGTCGGCGCAACGTCCGCGGCTGCGTGGGTCACCGGCAAGGGCGCCGGCGGGATCGGCTGGACGAGCTGGCCGACCGGGGTCACCTTGCCGTTGGCCTTGAAGCCCCAGTCGAGCAGCTTGGCGGCGGTCGGCCACCATCTGGGGTACGCGTGCATGAGGCTGACGACGATGGTCTGGCCGTGACGCGTCGCGGCACCGACGTACGTCGCATCGGCCGCGACGGTGTAGCCGTTCTTCCCGCCGACGTCGCCCTTGTAGTAGTAGAGCAAGTTGTTGTGGCTCTGGATCTGGAAGTGCTTGTGATGCGCCGCGGGGATGTTGGTGCTGAGCTGGGTGATGTAGTGCCGGAAGGCGGGGATCCCGAAGTCCGCCTGCGCCATCAGCGCGAGGTCGTACGCCGACGTCGTCTCGCCAGGTCCGTCGAGCCCGCTCGGGGTGTCGGCGTGGGTGTCGTTCGCCTGCAGGACGCGAGCTTCGTCGTTCATCGCGCGAAGTGTCTCTTTGACTCCGCCGTAGGCCTCGGCGAGGGCCTCGGCTGCGTCATTGGCGCTCATCTCGAGCATGCACTGGAACAGGGTCGAGATCTTGTAGTGCATGCCGACGGTCAATCCGGCCTTGGTCCCGTCGACCACCTCGTCGTGGTAGCTCACCCGGAACATCGCGTCGGGGTTGAGCCGCGGGATCAGGGTGGCCGCCGTGAGCATCTTCAACGTGCTGGCGGGCAGGAACCTCTCATGCGGCGCCTTGGCTGCCAGGATCTGGCCCGTGGTCAGGTTGGCCACCAGCCAGGAAGCGGCGGGTAGGTCGGACGGCGCCGGCAGCGACGGTGCTTCGGGTCCAGCGTCGACGATGACCCCGTCGCTGGCGAGCAGCGGGCCGCCGATCGTGGCGGGGGCGTGCTGCGGGGATGCCGCAGCTACGCCGGCCGAGGCGGACAGCGCGATCAGGGCCGTCGCGAGAAGCGCGGCGGCGGGGCGACGAAGCATCGCCTCAACGGTATCGGCTGGGAGCGCCGAGTTGGCTATTGGACCAACCCGTCGGCGCCCAGCGAGGGACGATCCCCGATCCGCACCGCGGTCAGCAGCGCCGTCGCGCACAGCCGGTCACCGTCGCCGGCATCCACGACCCGTACCTCGACGACGGCGGATCGCTTGCTGACCCGCACCGGATGGCCCGTCGCTACGGCCGGCCCGACAGTGACGGGAGCGGTGAACGAGATGCTCAGCGACTGCGTGGCGACGAGCCCGTCGAGGGCGCGCGCGGCGGCCGTTGCCCCAGCCGTGTCGAGCAGCGTCGCGACGAGTCCGCCTTCCAGCGATCCGGCCGGCCCGCGCAGATCGTCACGCATCTCCACCTGGACCGATGCGGAGCCATCCGCGGGCGGGTTGGTGAAGTCGTCGAGGTAGCGCATCCCGAGGTGCCGCTGGAGCGGCGTGTGCCCGGCAGGGATGTCGTCATCGGGCAGTGCCACGCGGTGAGGCTACCCACGCACTACCAGTAGCGGTGGCCGCGAAGGGTGATCCACCCGCCGGGGTGCCGGCCGGTGGCGTGGTGGGTGTAGTCGATGTCGGGGTGGCCCGGGTCGGGATTGAACTGACCGTGCACCTCGACGATGTCCCCGACCGCCAGCGGCACCTGTGGCGCGAGGGTGAGGTTGTGATCCACCTCGACGCTGTGGCCCGACACGCTCATCGCGAAGTCCTCGTGCGGACCGGTCGGCCCCGTCGAGTCGGGGTAGATCGCCGTGACGGCGCCGCGGACCGTGACCTCAGCGGCTTTGTGGGTCAGCAGGTCTTGAACGAAGGCCGGGTTGTCGACCCGAGCGGTAGCGCATCCCGCGACGGTCACAGCGCTTGCGACGACGGATATGGAGATGGTGGCTGCCCGCCTCACTGCTCGTCGCCGGTGCCACGGCACGGTCGCGATCGAAGCTCCGCGACATAGTCGGCCGGTGCGCCGGCTTCGTACGCCGCGTCGGCCATGACGCCGAGGTAACGCGCCGCCGGCAATCCGCCTTCGTAGCCTTTGAGCACGTACAGCCATGCGAGCTGGACGCCGTCCAGCGTGTGAACCCGCACGCGGATCTTCGTATAGAGACCGGTCGTTGCGAACTCGATCTCGTCGAGCGTGGTCTCGTCGTGTGTCTCGATGTCGTAGAGCATGACGAAGACCCGCGAGCCCGGATCCTCCACGACCGTGGCGAGCGAGCCCTCCCAGCCGAGGTCCTCGGCACCGAACGTCAGCCGCCAGCCCTCGAGCCAGCCCGGTCCACGGCAGGGGGAATGGGGGCAGCGGTCGTGCATCTGCGCCGGGTCGAGGTTCGACCCGTACGCCGCATACATCGCCACGACATTGAACTGTAAAAGGCGGCAGCGAGAATGGACGTCGTGACGCGCATCGTGATCCTTGGTGGTGGCCCTGGCGGCTATGAGGCGGCGCTTGTCGCCGTGCAGCTCGGTGCTGAGGTGGTGCTGGTCGAACGAGACGGGGTCGGTGGAGCATGTGTGCTCGCAGACTGTGTGCCGTCCAAGACGCTGATCGCGACCAGCGAGTCGATCGCCGCGCTCGAGGCCGGTGAGGCGCTCGGGATCCGCTCGGTCGCGGGTGGCACGGCGACCGACCATGTCGAGGTCGATGCGCAGACCGTCTACAGCCGGGTCAAGGCGCTCGCGGCGGCGCAGTCTGCCGACATCACCCGGCGGGTCTCGGGCGAAGGCGTCCGGGTGCTCAGAGGCACTGGTCGCTTCGTCGGTCCCGGGCGGATCGCGGTGACCACCTCCGACGGCGACGAGGAGATTGCCGCGGACGTGGTCCTGATCGCCACCGGTGCCTCGCCGCGGGTGCTGCCCGGAGCGGAGCCTGACGGTGAGCGGATCCTCAACTGGCAGCAGGTCTACGACCTTCCGGCGCTTCCCGAACACCTCGTGGTTGTGGGCTCGGGCGTCACCGGTGCCGAGTTCGCCAGCGCCTACCTCGCGCTCGGCAGCGAGGTCACCTTGGTGTCCAGTCGCGACCGGGTCATGCCGAGTGAGGACGCCGACGCCGCGCTGCTCATCGAGGAGGTCTTCACCAGGCGGGGCATGCGAATCGTGAAACAGGCGCGTGCCGCCGGGGTCCGCCGTACCGACGACGGCATCGAGGTTCTGCTCCGCGACGGCGGCACTGTTGCCGGATCGCACTGCCTCGTCACCGTCGGGTCGGTGCCCAACACCGAGGATCTGGGCCTCGACCTCGTCGGCGTGGCGACGGACGACGCCGGCTACGTCAAGGTCGACCGGGTGTCCCGCACCAACATCCAGGGCGTCTACGCCGCCGGAGACTGCACCGGGCTCCTGCTGCTCGCATCGGTGGCGGCGATGCAGGGTCGTACGGCGATGTGGCACGCGCTCGGCGACGCGGTGCTGCCACTACGGCTGGCGACCGTCGCGGCCAACGTCTTCACCGACCCGGAGATCGCGACGGTCGGACTGCTCGCCGCCGAGGCCGCGGCCGGGAGAGGCGAGGTCCGTGAGGTGAAGCTCCCGCTCGCGACCAACGCGCGCGCCAAGATGCAGGGCATCGAGGACGGCTTCGTGAAGCTCTTCTGCCGTCCCGGCACCGGCACCGTCCTCGGTGGAGTGGTGGTCGCGCCCCGTGCCAGCGAGCTGATCCTCCCGGTGTCACTCGCGGTGCAGCACGGCCTGACCGTCGACCAGCTCTCGCACACGTTCACGATCTACCCGTCGATCAGCGGCAGCATCACCGAGGCCGCGCGTCAGCTCCACCTCGCCGTCCAGGACTAGCGGCTAGGTCAAAACCGCAGCAACCCGGGGCGCGGCTGTGGCGTTTGGTCACGTTGCGCTGGCCTGGTGCCCTGCGCTGCCCCTCCCGATATGCCGTTTCTTCGCGAGGGCGGGATAACGGTCATCTATGACCACATATCTGCCGCCGCGATCCCATCGCAGCGAGCCAGCGAAAGCCGACCATCCGATCAGCTGCGCCCTGGTTGTTGCGCTCTGGCTCTTGACCTTCGCGGCTATTCGGCAGCGGCCTTGATCTCGCAGACGACGGCGCCGGCGGTGACGACGTCGCCGACATTGGCGGTCAGTCCCGTGACGGTGCCCGCCTGGTGGGCGTTGATCGGCTGTTCCATCTTCATCGCCTCGAGCACGACGACCAGGTCCCCGGCCTCGACGAGGTCGCCGTCCGCAACCGCGACCTTGACGATCGTGCCCTGCATCGGCGCGGTGAGGGAGTCACCACTCGCCGCACTTTTGCTCGACGCGGCCTTGTGCGCCGTTGGCTTGCCGCCGCCTCGCGACGCGGCAGGCTTCGCCGCGAGCCCGCCTGGCAGTGACACCTCGAGCCGACGGCCGCCCACCTCGACGGTGATCCGCTCGCGCTCGCCGAAGTCATCGGGCCCCGCTGAAGCGGTGTCGCCGTCGTACGCCGGAACCGAGCCGGTCCACTCCGTCTCGATCCAGCGGGTGTGCACCCGGAACGGCTCGTCGATGAAGTCGGGGTCGGTGAGCACCGCACGGTGGAACGGGATGAGCGTGGGCATCCCGCCGACCTCGA
>DATAUF010000126.1:0-10975 GCA_036268405.1 Mycobacteriales bacterium | reverse complement strand
GGTCCGACCTCGCGAACCTTCGCCTGCTGGCGACCCGCGATGGCGACGAGTACGTCCTCGACGGCCAGAAGATCTGGTGCACGACCGCGCACTACGCGAAGTGGGGACTGTTCCTCGTCCGCACCGACCCGACCGCGATCGAACGCGGCGCGAAGCACGACGGCATCACCGCCCTGATCGTCGACCTGACGCTGCCCGGCATCACCGCGACGCCGATCACCGACATCGTCGGCGAGGACTCGTTCTGCCTGGTGACCTTCGACAATGCGCACGTCCCCGCGGACTTCTCTCGCCTCGGGAACGAGGGTGAGGGCTGGCAGGTCGCGATGGGCACGCTCACCAACGAGCGGGTCGGCACCGCGGGCCTGTCGATCACGATGAAGTCAGAGCTCGACCGCGCGGTCGACTGGGCGCGCGAGCACAACCCTGGCGCGCTGGCCGATCCCGACCTGCGCGACAGACTGGCGCGGGCGTACACGCAGATCGAGATGACCCGGTTGCTCAACATGCGCGCGCTGTCCAAGGTCCTCAAAGGCGAGAAGGGCTGGCCCGAGGTCCAGATCGCAAAGCTGCAGTGGAGCCACCTGGCGCAGACCCTTGCCGAGCTGCAAGTCGACCTGCTCGGTACGGCGGCGCTGCTCGCGCGCGGTGGCCCCGACGCTGTCGACAAGGGCTCGTGGACGCGGCTCTACAGCTACCAGCGCTACACCTCGATCGGTGCCGGCACGACGCAGGTGCAAAAGAACATCATCGCCGACCGCGCGATCAAGCTTCCCCGCCGCTGACGCGGTCCGACCTGCGACGAAAGTAGACCGCCATGTCGAAGCCGAAGAACACCCTGCAGCTCGCGGGGTCCGCCGTCCTGGTGACCGGCGCGTCGACCGGGATCGGCGCCGCAACGGCCCGCGCCCTCGGCGCCGCGGGCGCCCGCGTCGGACTGGTCGCACGTCGCAAGGAGCTGCTCGACCAGGTCGCGCAGGAGACCCGCGACGCGGGCTCGCCCGATGTCGAGGTGTGGGCCGCGGACCTTTCCGATCTCCCCCTTGCCGAGAAGGTCGCGCTGGATGCCTGGAAGCGATTCGACGGGCTCGACGGGCTCGTCAACAACGCAGGCGCACCCAAGCGAAAGCACATCACGCGTCTGACGGCCGAAGAGGTCGAGTCGATCATGACCCTCAACTACTTCTCCCCGGTCCGGATGACCCTCGCCGTACTCCCGCTGATGCGCGAGCGAGGCAGCGGAGTCATCGTCAACGTCGCGAGCCTCGCGGGACGGGTGGCGCCGCCGCGCGAGTCGGCGTACGCCGGCAGCAAGTTCGCACTCAACGGCTTCAGCGAGGTCATGGCCGTCGACCTTTACGAGGAGAACATCCACATCCGGGCGATCCAGCCGGGGCCGATCGCGACGCCGATCTGGGGGGACGTACCCGGCAACGAGAAGGCGGCGTACGACGGTGAGTTCTTCCCGCCGGAGGACTGCGCAGCCGCGATCCTCGATGCGATGACGGGCGAGGGCTTGGAGCGCTACATCCCGGAGTCGCTCGGGGAGGTCGTGAAGATGAAGGCGCAGGACGTCGACGGCTTCATCGCGGGCAGCGCGGCGTTCGCGCGCTCCCCCGAATCCGTCAACAACGTCTAGCCGGACTACGGCGCGTCGGGTCCGTCGACGTTGACGGTCACCGCACCCTGACCGGCGCGGGTCACGATCAGCCGGGACGACACCTCGGACGGATTTCCCTCGCGGTGCACCACGCCTTTGCCGACGTGTACGAAGTCACCAGGTCCGGCCCGCACGACATCCGTTCCACCTGGACCGAACTCCAGCCGAAGCACGCCCTCCGAGACGTAGATCGAGGTGTCGTGATCGCCGTGGTGGTGCCATCCCGACACCGTGCCGGGTTCAGTGGTGACGCGCCCCGACCACATGCCGGCCCGCACGAAGGCCTGCTCACGGACGACACCGGGCGACGGGTCCGCCTCCACGCACTCACCGGAACGGACGACCGACACCTGCGACTTGTCCATGCGGTGACTCTCCCACCGCCGAGCTCGAGCCCCGTTAGTGGGCCGCGATGCCCCGTCCACGATCGCCGGCTTCCATCAGCCGCGCGATCTCCGCGACCTCTACCGCCACCGACTTCGCGAACCAGCTCTTGGTCATGAGGTCCCAGACCTTGCTGAACGGCTTGCGCATCGCGAGCTCCTCGACGTGACGCACGAACGCGCCGCCGTCACGGTCCTCGATCTCGAACCACGCATGCATGTACGCCGGCACGCCATGCTCCAGCACGACGTCGATCGAGTAGGGCGGCATCCAGCGGTAGCGGGTGATCACTGAGCCCGGGAACTTGCCGAGGAACTTGCCGTCCTCGCGGGCGATCATGCCGTCATCGGTGTCGGCGAGCTTGGTGACGCCAACGACCTTGAGGTCGGCTTTCGTGTACTGCGCCGGGTCGAGCACGAAGTCAAAGATGTCCTGTGCGGTCACGCCCGCAATGAATGCGGAGCCTTCACCTCTGATCACGGCTCGAGTCTCTCAGAATCCGTGGTACGACGCTCTCGACGCCGGTCCATCCAGGTGATCAACACCATGACAAACAAGAAACACCCAACCGAGGATGCCGCGGTGCGCCAGAAGCCCTCGTGCATGTAGGAGACACCGGCGTTCCCGCCCGCGGCGACGATCGCGCAGACCACCGCCTGCTGCGTGGGCCCTTTCGCCATGCGGACATCATCTCGCCTAAAGGGCACTACGGGTGGCCTAGCGTGGCCGGATGCCGACCGCGTTCCAGAACGCTTCGCGCAAGCGGGCGGCGTTGGCGGTCGCGGCATATGGCGTGATCCTCGCGGGGATCCTCGGCTTTGTCGTCACACCGATCGCCGCGGTCGCGGTCGTCGCCGTGACAGCGCTTCTCATCTGGCGCAACCTCGTCGGCGGTCTGTTCGTCACAGCCGATTCAGTCGTCGTGCGCAATCTGACATACACGCAGCGGCTGCCGCGGTCGGAGATCGCCGAAGTGACCGTGATGGCAGGCGCGGACGACACCACTGGTGCCGGCTACGTATGCGTGATCACTGAGGACGGCACGTGCCACCGCGCGACCGGTCTGCGGCGCGACCCACTACGTGGAGAGGCGCTCGCCGCCGCGATTCGCGACCGGCTCGCGCGGCCCTAGGAGACGCCGCCCAGACACAGCGGCCACCGCCACAGGGCGATCACGTCGTTGGGCAAGCCGATGTGACAGAGGAAGCCGGCTGGTTGACCTGAGGGACCGATGTCGGAGGCCGTCCATGCTCCGCCCGGCCTGCGCTCGAAAAGGTCGTACGAGCCCGCGTCGTTGTTCGAGACTCCGGCGCGCATGAATCGGGGCCGTGCCCGCACCTGACCCGCCGCCCAGAGGATGCCGGTCGCTCCGTCACGTGCGAAATGGAGCGGGCTCTGCCGGCTCATCCCCGCGTACTCGCGTGGCGGCACGTCGTCGGTCCGACCCTTGGCAGCGGCGAGCAGCACCCCGAGGCCTACCGGGATCGCGAGCTCGACGGCGTCACCGTGGTGCGTACCGGGCAGCGGGGTGGCCACCGAGTAGTACGGCAGGCTCGCGAGCGCACCGCTAGTACTCGTCAGGCTGGCGGTGCGGTGAGGAGCCGACCCGTCGCTCGCGCTTCCCGCGCACCCAGCCGCGGGAAGGGTGAAGACCGCGATGCTCACCACGAAGGCGCGCGGCCGCACTCCCGGCTTGGTCATGACAGATCGATCTCGAAGTACGCGCCATCTTCGTCGTGCTGGATCCGGGCCGATCCGGTCCAGTCGGCGAAGGCGTCGGTACCGGTCTTCGGCACGATGTGGCCGAACCACGTGCTCGGATCCGACTCGAGCCCGCCGTGCTGCACGGTGAACGAGCCTGCCTTGCCGTCATCGGTCCTGCCGGTGATTCGCTCCGTCGCCACGTAGGACCGCGAACCCTCCTCTGTCCCGGCAGACATGAACAGCGTCTTTGCCTCGCCGATGATCCCGGACGTGAACGTCTTGGAGAAGACGAGGATCCCGACCCAGTCGACATCGAGGCCGTTCGCCGTCGTCGGCTCAGTTCCAGTCACCGAGAATCGCGCGATCAACGTCATGCCCGCATCATGCCCCGAACGACCGACATCGCTAACGTGCCGGGGTGATCACCCTCGGCGTAGATCTAGGTGGCGAGCCAAGGCGAACCGCGATAGCTGAGGTCGAGTGGGACAAGGGCCGCGCGCATCTCACCCGACTCATCTCAACCAGAGTGCCCTCGCGGCAAAGGCTGCGCACGACGGACGCATTTCCCCTCTGCCGGACAATCTCGATCAGGCGAAGCGCGAGGGATGGATCGCGGCCCCGACTGGTGCTCTGCGAGATCTTCTCAAGTAGGAGGTTTCACGATTTGTCGGCGCCAGAGAGCAGGCGGACGGCGACGGCGGGCGCGTTAGCGTGCCCAGGTGATCACCGTGGGTGTCGACCTCGGCGCGGAGGCCAAGCGCACTGCCCTCGCCGTGGTGCAGTGGCAGGGCCGCGAAGCGTGGCTCACCGACGTGTCCACGACCGCAGACGACGATCTGATCCTTGAGGTCGCAGCCGTCGCGGACAAGGTCGGAATCGACTGCCCGCTCGGCTGGTCGGACGACTTCATCGAGTTCGTCAACGCCCACCACACCGGACGCGTGGATCGGACACCGGTCGACGCAACCGCCCGACTGCCGTTGCGCTATCGCGCGACCGACCTGGACCTGATCGAGAGGAACCTCGGCCGGCCGTTGAGCGGGTCCTCGGATCTGATCGGGGTGTGTGCGATGCGTGCGGCCGGGCTGCTCGCGGCGATGATGAAAGCTGGCATGGAAATCGACCGTTCCGGTGTTTCGGGCCGAGTTGCCGAGACCTATCCCGCAGCCGCGGTGCGGCACTGGGGCCTGGGCTACGCCTCCTACAAGGGCACGGCAAAGACAGCCGCGCTCGGCGCGATGGTCGACCAGCTCTCACACGCGCTTCCGCAACTCGACCTCGGCGACCACGAGGAGATCTGCCGGGACTCCGACGATGCGTTCGACGCCCTCATGTGCGCGCTGGTCGCCCGCGCGACGACCGTCTACCGGGGTACGACCCAGATCCCGAGCGCCTTGATCCAGCGGGCGAAGCGCGAGGGGTGGATCGCCGTACCGTCCTGCCACCTCTTCGAGCTGCTCGCGCCACCCGAGTTCGAGTAGCGAGGGCTTGCGGCCCGCTTAGAAGATCTTCAGGTCGCCTGACTCAGCCGAGCCGCTCGATGACGGTGACGTTGGCCTGGCCGCCGCCCTCGCACATCGTCTGCAGGCCGAGCGTGCCGCCCGAGTCCTCGAGGTAGTGCAGCATCGTCGTCATCAGCCGGATGCCGGAGGCTCCGAGCGGGTGGCCGATCGCGATCGCTCCGCCGCGCGGATTGAGCCTCTCCGGCTCCGGCTTGAACTCCCGCTCCCAGGCCATCGCGATCGACGCGAACGCCTCGTTGACCTCGATCGCGTCGAAGTCGGCGGCCGTCAGCCCCGTCTTCGCGAAGAGCTTCCGCGTGACAGGGTTCGGCGCGGTGAGCACCCAGACCGCGGAGTCCGCACCGACCGCGAAGTGACGAAACTTCGCCCGCGGCTTCAGGCCGAGCCTCTCCGCCATCGCCGGCGAGGCGATCAGCATCGCGGCGGCTCCGTCGTTCATCTGAGAGGAGTTGCCGGCGGTGATGTCCGGCGCGTCCTCCGGCTTGAAGTGCGCACTCGGCAGCGACGCCATCTTCTCTGCTGACGTCTCGTGGCGGATGCCCTCGTCGTCCGTCATGACGACGCCGGTGTCCTTTCCTTCCTCGTCGCGCAGGTTGATCGGCACGATCTCGCGCTTGAAGGCGCCTGCCTTCTGGGCCTCCGACGCACGGCGGTGTGACTCGATGGCAAACGCGTCCATCTCGGCGCGGGTGATGCCCCAGTCGTTGGCGATCTTCTGTGCGACCTCGAACTGCATCTTCAACTGGTTGTCGCACGCTGCGAGGAACGCTGGTGAGAACGGGCCGGTGCCGCCTCGCGCGTTGGAGGCCATCGGCGCGCGGGTCATCGACTCGACGCCACACGCGATCACCAAGTCGTAGGCACCGGCCATCACGCCCTGCGCCGCGAAATGCACGGCCTGCTGGGACGACCCGCACTGCCGGTCGACCGATGTCGCGGCGACACTCTGCGGCAGCCCGGCCGCGACCCACGCGTTGCGGGTCACGTTGGTGCCCTGCTCGCCGCTCTGCGTCACGCAGCCGCCGATCACGTCATCGACGATGGCGGGATCGATCCCGTTGCGCTCGACGATCGCGGACAGCACGTGGCCGAGCAGGTCGGTCGGGTGCCAGCCGGACAGTGATCCCTTGCGCTTGCCGATCGGCGTACGGATGGCGTCGAGGATGACGGCCTCAGTCATGCGAGCATCCCTTCATTTCAAGACCTCGGGATTGACGCAGTTGTCGGGTGTCTCGCCGGCGAGGATGCGCGCGATGCCCCGCGCGATCAGCAGCGAGTGGTTGGCCTCGGTGTCGTACGTCGCGCCGCCGATATGCGGGGTCAGTACGACGTTGTCCAACGCCGCGAGCGGACTTGCCGGGTCCAGCCATTCGTGGTCGAAGTGATCCAGGCCCGCACCGCCGAGATGACCTGACTGCAGCGAAGCGACCATCGCGTCAGTGTCGTGCAGCGCCGCGCGGGCCGCGTTGATGTAGAGCGCACCCGGCTTCATCGCAGCGAACTGCTCGGCGCCGATCATGCCGCGCGTGGAGTCCAGGACCGGCGCGTGCATCGACACGATGTCGACCTCAGCAATCAGGTCCTCCAGCGAGTGCGTCGCGTCGGCGACATAGGGGTCGTAGGCGATGACGTTCATGCCCAGACCCTTGAGCCGCCACTCGAGAGCCCGGGCGACCGCGCCGTAGCCGACGAGGCCCACCGTCTTGCCGGCAAGCTGCCATGCGCGGAACCGCTGATAGGGAATGGTGCCGTCACGGTAGATGTCACCCTGACGGCACTCCTTGTCCGCGACGACGACGCCGCGTGCGACCGCGAACAGAAGCGCGATGCAGATCTCGGCGACGCCGTCTGCGTTTCGGCCAGGCGCCCGCAGCACCGGGATGCCGGCCTGCGTCGCCGCCTCGACGTCGACATTGTTGGGATCACCGCGGGTGCAGCCGATCACCTTCAACGGCAGGTCCATCACCGGACCGTTGACATTGTCGGACTCGCAGACCAGGACCTCGGCGCCAACCTCGGCCAGCTTCGCGGCGAGATCCTCGGCCTTGTAGAGCTTGACCGGCTGCTGCTCGATCCAGGGCTCGTAGACGATGTCGCAGAGCGAGGACAGGAGGTCCTTGCCCTCCCCGCGCATCGGTGCGAGCACGAGCGCGCGTGGACGGTCGGACAATGCGGCCTCCCTCACGGAGTACAACGCGGGTGAGGCTGGAAGTCATGCCTCCCCAACGCGCCCCGCAGGGCGCTAGCGTCAGACTATCGGGAATCCCTGACGCGCGTGTCAGGTACTGAAAGGGTGAAGGACGTGAGCTCCGGGATCACGGTCGGGATCGATATCGGCACCACATCGGTCAAGGCCCTGGCCGTCGACGGTGACGGCACGATCCTCGCCCGCGCCCGGGTCCCCCATGACATCTACGCACCATCGGTGGACGTGTTCGAGCACGACGCGAAGCAGGCCTGGGTCGACGGGCCCCGCCAGGCTCTCGCCGACCTCAAGGTGACCGACTTCGACGGCATCGCGGTCGCGACGATGGTCCCGAGCTGTACGGCGGTCGACGCGGACGGCGGCCCGTTGACTCCCGGTCTGCTGTACGGCGACCACCGGGGTCGAGCCGGTCGCAACGAGGCCGACCTGCTCAACTCGCGGGAGTTCCGCTCGATGTTCGAGTGGACCGCCAAGCAGATGCCGAACGCCCACGGTTACTGGACGGCGCCCGCGGTGGCGCTGGCGGCACTCGGCGGGTCCGCCGTCGTCGACTACGGAACCGGCTTCGCCCTCGCCCCGTTGTGGGACGGCACCTGGCAGGCCGACAAGCTCGCCGAGATCGGCCTGCGACCCGAACAGATGCCGAATGTCGTCGGCGACTTCGACGTCGCGGGCCGCGTCGGCGATGCGGTGCACGGCAGCGGCATGGCAGATGCCTGGGCCGAGGCAACGGTCGCGGGCATCAACTCCCCCGGTGACGTCATGGTGATCTGCGGGACGACGCTGATCGTCTGGTGCGTGCTTCCCGGACCAGTCCCCGTGCCGGGCATGTGGACGATCCCGCACCCACTCGGCGGCGACCGCGCGATCCTCGGCGGCGCCAGCAACGCGGGCGGGATGTTCGTCAACTGGGCACGACGCGCATTCGGTACGCCCACCGGCGAGTGCCGACCGTCGGAGGTTCCGGTCTTCGTGCCGTACCTCAAGGGCGAGCGCACCCCGGTCCACGACATCGATCTGCGCGCGTCGATCCACGGTCTCGACATCGGCCACGACGCTGCGGCGATCACCCGTTCGGCGTACGAGGCGTCGGCGTTCGTCGCGCGCCGGCTCATCGAGCTCAGCGGTGTCACGAAGACCCGAATCGTGGCGAGCGGCGGCGGGGTGCACGACGAGCAGTGGATGAGTGCGCTCGCCGACTGCACCGGCCTGCCGGTCGACCTCGTCGCAGTGCCGGAGGGCGCCGCGCTCGGAGCGGCCTGGCGGGCGCGCGTCGTCGCCGGCCTGGACGAGAACAAAGACGTCGTTCGATGGACCAAGCACGCGAAACGCTACGAGCCGGACCCCGCCTGGGTCGGAGCCTGCGAGGCGCGCTACCAGCGCTGGCTCGAGCTGGCCGCGGTCAGCCACTGACCATTCGCCGTTCGGCGGAACAGGCAACGCCATGTGACATCAGGGTCCACACCTCTGGTGCCGATCCAGGATTGATGCGAAGGTGACCGCGTCCCCACGCGACTTCGTCCGGATCGAGGATTCATGCAGCTCAACAAGACTCTTGCCGTGGTCATGTCCGCCTGCGCTCTCAGCACGGTGGCGACCCTCGCTGCCAGCGGGGCACCTGCCGCTGCGGCGTACAAGTCCACCCTCACGCCCAAGAACATTCACGTCGGGCAGACGTTCCACATCACGAGCAGCCACGCGCGCCCGTCCACGTCGTACACCTGCGTCGAGATCGTGACCAAGGGCACGGCGTACGGCTACGACATCGCATCGTTCAGGAGCGTCAAGTCATCCTCGGCCGGGCACGTCAGCTGCTCGGAGAAGTACCTCGCGTTCAAGGCGACCGTGGCAGGCAAGGTGCGTTACTGCCCGCAGACCAAGGCCGACCTCAAGGCACACGTGAAGTGCGGGGTCGCGGTGTCCACCACCGACATGACGTCGGAGACGTCGGCGAACTTCACCTCGGTCAAGCACTAACCCAGGAAGGCGCCTGCGGGCGCGCGCTATCCGGCATCGCGGGGCAAGCCGAGCAGTCGCTCGGCGATGACGTTGCGCTGCACTTCGCTGGTGCCGCCGGCGATCGTCAGACAGCGGGTCGCGAGGAAGCCCGCGCCCCACATGTAGGCGTCGCCGGTCATCGTCGCGCCCTCGGCACCCATTAGCTCGATGCCGAACTCCTGGACCCGCTGCTCGTGCTCCGCGGCGGCAAGCTTGCGAAGGCTCGACTCTGAGCCCTTCTCGCCGCCCGCGAGCACGCGCATCGTCGAGCGCATCCCCAGCAGCGCCAGCGACTGCGCCTCGGCGACGAGGTGGCCGGTGTGGTCGAGGATGACCTGATCCACATCGCGGTCCTTGAGCAGCTTGATGATGCTCTCGACGCCGATCCCGAACGCCGAGCCGCTCGCCATCGACACCCGCTCGTTGGTCAGCGTCGTGCGCGCCAGCCGCCAGCCGCCGTCGATCTCGCCGACCAGGCAGTCACTCGGCACGAAGACGTTGTCGAGGAAGACCTCGTTGAACATCGCCTGGCCGGTGAGCTCCCGCAGCGGCCGGATGTCGATGCCGGGCGTCTTCATGTCGAGCAGGAAGTAGGAGATCCCGTGATGACGGTCGCCGTCCTTGCCGGCCGATGTGCGCGCGAGCAGGATGCCGTGGGTCGCTTGTTTGGCGAGCGACGTCCACACCTTCTGTCCGTTGA
This sequence comes from Mycobacteriales bacterium, assembly GCA_036268405.1. GTDB lineage: Bacteria > Actinomycetota > Actinomycetes > JAFAQI01 > JAFAQI01 > DASZTV01. The sequence continues at coordinate 800 of DATAUF010000126.1, read as the reverse complement.
CCAGGTAGCCGCCCTCTGTCGGCTCGGCCCGCGTCGACAGCGACGCGAGGTCTGACCCAGCACCCGGCTCACTGAACAGCTGGCACCAGCTAATCCGGCCGTGGAACGTCTCTGACACGTACTTCTCGATCTGCTCGGCGCTGCCGTGCTCGATGATCGTCGGCAACGCCCATGCCGCGATCGACAGATGCGCGCGCCGGACCTTGGCCTTCTTGAACTCCTCGTCGATGACGACCTGCTGCACCGCGGTTGCGTCGCGACCCCAAGGCACCGGCCAGTGCGGTGCCAGGTATCCGCCGTTGGCGATCGCAACCTTGCGCGCCTCGTCGTCGAGGCCGTCGAGGGTCGCGATGAACTGCTGGACCTCAGTGCGGTAGTCCTCCGCCTCAGCCGGAAGCTCGACGTCGAGCTCGCGTCGTACGCCGTCCAGCCCCATGCGTGCCGTCGCGGTCCGCCACGCACTGGTCGGGCCGAGCAGCTGACGGACCGAGATCGCCCGCTTGAGGTAAAGGTGCGCGTCGTGTTCCCAGGTGAACCCGATCCCGCCGAGCATCTGCACGCAGTCCTCGCCGGCCTTCACCGCGCCGTCGAACGCGATCGATGCGGCGGCCGCGACGGCCAGCTGGCCATCCATGCCGTGCACCTCACTGCGCGCGGCGTCCCACACGGCAGCGCGCATGAGCTCGACGAGCACCAGCAGGTCGGCGGCGCGGTGCTTGATCGCCTGGAACATCCCGATCGGCCGCCCGAACTGCACCCGCTCCTTGGCGTACGACGCCGCGGTGTCGAGACACCAGCCG
>DATAUF010000125.1:0-6374 GCA_036268405.1 Mycobacteriales bacterium | reverse complement strand
CAGGTCACCGAGGAACCGGTCGAGGTCGGCCCGTGAGCGACGCTTGCGGAGCGAACCAGGAAGATTCGATGACTGTCGTGATCGAGCGGGTGCTGCTGGGCCATTGCGCCCCCGACGTCATCTACGCCTGTCGGCGCAGTGGGACGATTTAGCGATCCGCCCGCGTTAGCCCCTTGAACCGTGCACCACTCCCGACAGGAGCCGCATCACCATGACCATCGAGGTCAAGATCCCGACCATTCTGCGTACCTACACCGGCGGCGAGAAGTCCGTCGAGGCCAGCGGCCCGACGCTCGCCGCCGTGCTCGACGACCTGGACGCCCATCACGCCGGGCTCAAGGGGCGCCTGCTCACCGACGAGGGCAGCCTGCACCGCTTCGTGAACGTCTACGTCAACGACGAGGACGTGCGCTTCACCGGCTCGCTCGAGACCGCGGTCAAGGACGGCGACTCGGTCACGATCCTGCCGGCGGTTGCCGGGGGCTGACGTGGCGCGCTACGAGTCGCTGCTCGACGCGCTCGGCGACACGCCGCTCGTCGGGCTGCCGCGCCTGTCCCCGCGCTGGACCGGCGATCACCCGGTGCGGTTGTGGGCCAAGCTCGAGGACCGCAACCCGACCGGCTCGATCAAGGACCGGCCGGCGTTCGCGATGGTCGAGCGCGCCGAGGCGGAGGGTCTGCTGACGCCGGGTTGCACGGTGCTCGAGCCCACCAGCGGCAACACTGGCATCTCACTCGCCATGGTGTGCCGGCTCAAGGGCTACTCGCTGATCTGCGTCATGCCTGAGAACACCTCGGTCGAGCGCCGCCAGCTGCTCGAGATGTACGGCGCGGAGATCCGACTGTCGGCTGCCGCGGGCGGCTCCAACGAGGCCGTGGCGGTCGCGAAGCGACTCGCGGCGGAGAACCCCGACTGGGTGATGCTCTACCAGTACGGCAACCCGGCTAACGCCGACGCTCACTACGCGACGACCGGCCCCGAGCTGCTCGCCGACCTGCCGGAGATCACGCACTTCGTCGCGGGACTCGGGACCACCGGCACGCTGATGGGGGTCGGCCGGTTCCTGCGTGAGCAGGTGCCCGGCATCAGGATCGTCGCTGCCGAGCCGCGCTATGGCGAGCTGGTCTACGGGCTGCGCAACATCGACGAAGGCTTCGTGCCGGAGCTCTACGACGCGTCGGTGCTCGACACCCGATTCTCCGTCGGGCCGGAGGACGCGCTGCGGCGTACTCGCCAGCTGATCGACGAGGAGGGGATCTTCGCCGGCATCTCCAGCGGCGCGATCCTGCATGCCGCGCTCGGCCAGGCCGACAAGGCGGTCAAGGCGGGGGAGCGCGCCGACATCGCGTTCGTGGTCGCGGATGGCGGCTGGAAGTATCTGTCGACCGGCGCCTACGCCGGCACCCTGGACGAAGCCACCGAAAGGCTCGAAGGCCAGCTCTGGGCCTAGCCCGACGCGAAGGCGCGATGCACCGCGGCCCTGAGGATGTCGGGTGTCGACAGTGTCGAAGGTGCGGGGTTTGCACCGTGGCCGATGATCATCTGGATCACCGTGGTGCCGTGCTCGAACATGACACCGTCTGGTCCGCCCTGACCGTTCTTCGACAATGTCCAGACCTGGTGGCCGGCGACGTTGGTCGGATGGGCATTCGGTTGGACGAAGCGTCGGCCGTCCGCATGCGAGGCGAAGGTGACGGCGTACTCGATGATGTCGGCGTCGACCTGCCACCTCTCGCCGTTCCAGTGCGAGGCCCACAGGATTGCCTGCACCCGGCCGGTTTCGCCAGTGATCGTCTGACCCGGTGGCGGTGTGCTCTCGGGCTTGGTCTCGACCGCCGGGGTCGTCCGGTATCGCCACGTCGGTCCCAGGTCCGCCGGCCGAAGGAGCGGGGCAGCGAACGCCACCGGAGCCGGCGCGCCGACCTGCATCAGCGGCGGGCGGTGCGCAGCAGTTTCGGTCGGACCGGCTGACGATCCGCCGCACGCGGCAACGCATGACGCCAGCACAACGACGAGGGAAAGCTGCTTGGCAACCTGCATGGCTGTGTTGTCGGCCAGACGCATCGTTCGCTGTACCGGGCGGCCGCTCGATTCGTGACGCAGGTCACAGGCGCCACGTGAACCACGCGTTGCGGCTACATTGCGAACGTGGATGCGCCACTCGGGATCTTCGACAGTGGTGTCGGAGGCCTCACGGTTGCGCGTGCGGTCCTCGACCAGCTGCCGTCGGAGTCCGTTGTCTACGTCGGCGACACCGCCAACGGGCCGTACGGTCCTCGTCGCATCGCAGACGTCCGGGCCCTGGCTCTCGACGTCATGGACTCCCTGGTCACCCACCACGAGGTCAAGCTGCTCGTGATCGCCTGCAACTCCGCAAGCGCGGCATGCCTGCGCGACGCTCGCGAGCGCTACTCGATCCCGGTCGTCGAGGTGATCCAGCCGGCGGTACGCCGCGCGGTCGCGGCGACCCGCAACGGCCGGATCGGTGTCATCGGGACGGCCGCCACGATCGGGAGCAAGGCCTACGACGACGCCTTTGCAGCTGCTCCGCATGTGGAGCTCACGACCGCGGCGTGCCCGGAGTTCGTGGAGCGGGTGGAGCGCGGCGAGACCAACAGCGCGGAGCTGCTCGCGATCGCCGAGGAGTACCTCGCGCCGATCGTCGCAGCGGGCTGCGACACCCTCGTGCTGGGCTGCACGCACTACCCGCTGCTCACTGGCGTCATCTCCTACGTGGTCGGCGACGGGGTCACGCTCGTGTCCAGTGCCGAGGAGACCGCGAAGGACGTCTACCGGGAGCTGGCGACGCGAGGGGCGTTCCGCGACGACGGCACCGCGCCGCACCACCGCTTCCTCGCGACCGGCGATCCCGAGCCGTTCGAGCGGCTGGGCCGTCGGTTCCTGGGCCCAGAGGTCGGCGACGTCGCGAGCGCTCAGGTGGTTTCATGACCGCCGGCGGAGCCGGCTCGACATTTCGGTGGCGGGCGCGGTGGAGCACGTGAAGCTGACTGTGATCGGGATGTCCGGCACGTTTCCGGGCCCTCGTTCCGGGTGCTCGTCATACCTCCTCGAGGAGGACGGCTTCCGGCTGCTGCTCGACATCGGCAACGGCTCGATCGGCGCGCTGCAGGACGCGTGCGGCCTGCTCGGCCCCGATGCCGTCGCGATCAGCCATCTGCACGGCGACCACTACCTCGACCTGATCACCTATACCTACGCGCGTCGCTACCACCCTGACGGCGCCGCGCCGCGGCTTGCGGTGCACGGTCCGTCAGCCGTTCGCCAGGCGGTCGAAGGCGCCTACGTGACGAACGTCTCGGAGCTGCTCGACCAGGTCTACGACTTTCAACCGGTAGCGGCCGAGGGAACTCGTCAGATCGGTCCGTTCGAGGTGGAGTTCCGCCGCGTCAACCATCCGGTCGAGACCTACGCAATGCGCGTCAGCGCGGGCGGGAAGACGGTCGCCTACAGCGCGGATACGGGCGAGTGCGACGTCCTCGCGGACCTTGCTCGCGACGTCGATGTGTTTCTGTGCGAGGCGTCGTACCTCGACGGGGACGACAACCCGCCGGACGTACACCTCACCGGTCTGCAGGCCGGCCAGTACGCCGCGGCGGCAGGGGTGAAGCGGCTGGTGCTGACCCATCTCGTGCCGTGGGGTGACCGGGCCCGTACCCTCGCCGAGGCGGAGCGCGGATATGACGGGGAGATCCTCGTCGCGCGCCCGCTCGACAGCTACGACGTCTGAGGTAAGGAACCGCGAAGTGAGTACTCGCCCCGACGGCCGGGCGGATGACGCACTGCGTCCCGTCACGATCACCCGCAGCTGGCTCGATCACGCCGAAGGCTCGGTCCTTGTCGAGTTCGGTCTCACGCGGGTGCTCTGTGCCGCGTCGGTGACCGAGGGCGTGCCGCGGTGGCGCAAGGGCAGCGGGCTCGGTTGGGTCACGGCGGAGTACGCGATGCTGCCGCGCTCGACACATACCCGCAGTGACCGCGAGTCCGTCAAGGGACGCATCGGCGGACGCACGCATGAGATCTCGCGACTGGTCGGGCGGTCGTTGCGCGCGGCCGTGGACTACAAGGCGCTCGGCGAGAACACCATCGTCATCGACTGTGACGTCCTGCAGGCCGACGGCGGCACCCGGACCGCCGCGATCACCGGCGCCTACGTCGCGCTCGCTGATGCGGTGTCGTGGTTGCGAGGCCGCAACGCCCTGGCAGGTGAGCCGCTCGTCGCCTCGGTGTCCGCGGTCAGCGTCGGCATCATCGATGGCGTTGCACGGCTCGACCTTTGCTACGACGAGGACGTCAAGGCCGAGACCGACATGAACATCGTGTGCACCGGCGACGGCCGCTTCATCGAGGTACAAGGCACGGCGGAGGGCGCGCCTTTCGACCGCTCGGAGCTCGACGCGCTTCTCAACCTCGGCGTGGCCGGCTGCGCCGAGCTGACCCGGCTGCAGGAGCAGGCGCTCAGCTGATGAGCTCGGGCTCGTGATGCACCGGGTGGTCCTGGCCACCCGCAATGCGGGCAAGGTGGCTGAGCTGCGGCGCATCCTGGCGGTGTACGACATCGAGCTGGTCGGGCTCGAGAGCTTCGCGGATATCGGGGACATCGCCGAGACCGGCGCGACCTTCGCAGAGAACGCGTTGATCAAGGCTCACGAGGTCAGCCGGTCCACCGGGCTCGTCGCCGTGGCCGACGACAGCGGGCTGGCCGTCGCCGCGCTGAACGGGATGCCAGGCGTGCTCTCGGCGAGGTGGGCAGGCCGGCACGGTGACGACCTCGCCAACCTCGAGCTGGTGTTGTCGCAGCTCGTTGACGTTCCCGAGGATCGTCGCGGTGCTGCCTTTGTCTGCGCGGCGGCGGCGGCGACGCCGGACGGTCGCGAGGTCGTCGTGACCGAACAGCTCGACGGCACACTGCGGCGCGAACCACGAGGAAGCAACGGATTCGGCTACGACCCGATCTTCGTTCCCATCGGCGAGACGCGGACGACGGCGGAGATGTCGCCCGAGCGCAAGGACGAGATCAGCCACCGCGGCAAGGCATTCCGCGCGCTCGCTCCGAGGCTGACCGAGATGCTCGACTAGCTCGCGAGACGCGCTAGGTCGCCAGGACCTCGGGGTGCTCGCGGAAATAGGCGATCGTGTACTTGAGCCCTTCGAACAGTCCGACCTTCGGCTCCCAGTCGAGGACCTCGCGCGCCAGGCTGATGTCGGGTTGGCGGATGGTTGGGTCGTCCTCCGGTCGTGGGATGAACACGATCTCGCTGGCGGACTCGCACAGGTCCCGCACCGCCTCGGCGAGCTCGAGCATCGACACCTCGTGCGGGTTGCCGATGTTCATCGGCCCAGCGTGGCCGGAGCGAAGCATCCGTACGACGCCTTCGACGAGATCGTCGACGTACTGGATCGATCGGGTCTGGCTCCCGTCGCCGGCGACGGTGATCGGTTCGCCACGCAAGGCTTGCCGAATGAATGTCGGGATTGCTCGTCCGTCGTTGGGACGCATCCGGGTCCCGTGGCAGTTGAAGATCCGAATGATGGCGGTGTCGACGTTGTGATGCCGGCGATAAGCCATCGTCATGGCCTCGGCGAAGCGCTTCGCTTCGTCGTACACCCCGCGCGGCCCGACCGGGTTGACGTGCCCCCAGTAGCTCTCGGGCTGGGGGTGGACCTTCGGGTCGCCGTAAGTCTCAGATGTTGATGCGATGAGATAGCGCGCGTTCTTCTCCTTGGCGAGGCCAAGGGTGTGCAGGGTCCCGATCGAGCCGACCTTGAGCGTCTCGATCGGCAGCTGGAGGTAGTCGATTGGTGACGCGGGCGAGGCGAAGTGCAGGACGGAGTCGACCGGCCCTGGCACATGGATGAACTCGGTGACGTCGACCTTGATCAACTGGAAGCCGGGACGGCCGAGCAGGTGTTCGACGTTGCGCGGGCCGCCGGTCAGGAAGTTGTCGAGGCAGATGACCTCGTCACCGTCGTCGAGCAGTCGCTCGCACAGGTGAGATCCGAGGAACCCTGCGCCTCCGGTGACGACGGCGCGGCCCATGTACTGGCTCCTCGGCTGTCGGACGGGGGGTACTTGAGACAATCATGGTGACGGACATGGCTGCATGCACATCACAGCAAGTCAACGGGAAGTCAACGGGAAGTCAACGGGAAGTCAACGGGGTCGTAGCCCAACGGCAGAGGCACGTGCCTTAGGAGCACGCCAGTGCGGGTTCGAATCCCGCCGACCCCACTCTTGACCACGAACGAGCAGGCTCACCAGGACGCCCGATCCCTAGTCGGCACAGGCTGTTGCGCCGACTTTCGTGGCGGCTTCGTCGACCTTGGTCCCCAAGGGCGGCTCCGACTTGAGATC
>DATAUF010000124.1:0-14648 GCA_036268405.1 Mycobacteriales bacterium | reverse complement strand
GTACGGCGTGCCGATCTGGCTCTTGGCGAAGGACACTGCCGCGAGCACGAGCTTGTTGGTGGTGGTCCCTGGCTGCCGGGTCAGGGCTGCCGCCATGGTCGCGACCTGGGCGCGGACCTTCTGCTGCGCCTTGTAGTCCTTGGGCAGTGCTGGCGTCGTGCTCCCCGGCGTGCAGACCGCCGTGCGAACGAGGCCGAGCGCCTTCCAGGTCGCGCGGTTGGTCACACCGGTCGCAGTCAGGCCGGCCGCCCGCTGCGCAGCGTTGAGTGCCTGCCCGGTCGCCGCCGCGAACAGCCCGTCGACCGGTTGCTTCAGCGCGGCCTCGAGCACCGCAACCGCCGGCCCGGTGGCGCCAAGCGACAGGACCGCGCAGCTGACCGTGAAGCCGGTGCCGGCGACCTCCTGGGCGCACGCGGCCGCTGCCGTCGCCGCCGGCATCGCCACCCAGGTCGCGGCATCGACGATGCCGGTCGCGGGGATGTGTTGCGCGGTCTGCCAGGTCTTGAGGGCTGCGGCGGTCTGCGGTCCGAAGTCGCCGTCCGAGCCGGCGCCGACGAGCGTCTGGATCGTCGCGACCGCTTGGCCGGTGGTGCCCTGGCCGAGGGTCGCGCAGGTCGTCACAGCCGCGTTGGAGCCCCCGGTGCTGCTGGCCGACGCAGGCGCGGCTGCGGCGCTCAGGAGGCAAGCCACGACGGCGACCGGCACGAGGGCGCGCGAAAGCGCCGTGCCACACCGTCGCACCGCCACGCCCCTCTCAGCCGGAAATCACAACTGCCTCATCCGTTACCTAGTTGTCTCGGCACCACCCCGGGGGTTCCTTGACCCCGAATGAGGGGCAATCAGCCACCTGATCGAGGGCGCTGAGTGACACCAGCGGGCCATCTATTGCCCATATTGGTTCCGCTGTCTAACAAATCCCCTGTTGCGGCCGTACGGTCAGTGAAAGCCGTTGCAAACCGTCGACGGCAGGCTTTAGGCGAGGTGGTCAAGTGGCGCCCTTCACAGCACGCGACCTCCACCGCGCCATCGCCGACGGCCAGCTCGGACTCGTCTACCAGCCCGAGGTCGACCTGCGCACCGGGCACATTGCCGCAGTCGAGGCCCTCCTCCGCTGGCGCAGCCCCGAAGCCGGCCTCGTCCTGCCGCCGCAGCTCATCCCGCTGGCCGAGCGCACCGGGCAGATCCGGGAGATCACCGAGATCGTGCTGCGCCAGGCGGTCGCGCAGGCCGCAGCGTGGCGCACCGCCCGCTGGGACCGTGGTGCGCTGCTGGTCTGGGTGAACATCTCGGCCCGCGATCTCACCGACGACCGGCTGCTGAGCCGGATCACCGGACTGCTCGAGGAGTACGCCGTCGCGCCGAGCCAGCTCGGGCTCGAGATCACCGAGACCCTCCCGATCGTCGACTCCCGGACCGCCGTGTCGACGCTGCGGACACTGCACGCGATGGGCGTCCGGATCGCCCTCGACGACTTCGGCACCGGCTACTCCTCTCTCATGCACCTGCGCGCCCTGCCGGTCGACGTCGTGAAGATCGACCGCGGCTTCATCGAGGATGTGACGCACGAGCCGCAGGAACAGGCGATCGTCGCCGGCATCATCGACATGGTGCACGCCGCGCCGCGAGTCGTCGTGGCCGAGGGGATCGAGGACTCGATCCAGCAGCAGGTGCTCATCGGGCTGGGATGCGACCTCGGCCAGGGCTATCTCTACTCCAGCCCGCAGCCTGCGCATTGCGTCGAGGTGCTGCTCTTCGCCGACGCCGAGCTCGCGGCACGCCCCGACGGGGGGCGCTCAGCGCTCATGGCACTACCGCGCCAGCGCACGATGGAGGCGACCCCGGAGCTCGGCCGAACGGTGGGCTAAGCGGCCGGAGCGGTACGCCGCCGGCGCACCGACACCGTTGCGATGATGCCGAGCGCGAGCAGCACCAAGGCCACCAGGACCATGGCGAGGATGTCCGCGCCGGTGAAGGCCAGACCGCCGGTCGGCCCGCCGCCTTGGTTGGCATCGGCGGGAAGGACGCCGCCGCCGCCGGCACCGGTGCTACCGCCGGCACCGGCTACAGCGTTGTTCGCGCAGCCCGGTGCCTTGGTGATCGTGAACTCCGCCGTCGCCACGTGGTGCGAGGTCTCGCCGACGAGCTCGAACGTGTGGTGCCCGGGCGCGAGGCACTTGGGGATCACGGTGCCCTTCGTCGCGATACTGTCGTTGCGGGCCAGCGTGTTTCCGACGAAGTGCGGCTTGGACAGGATGTAGAGCTCGACGATCTCCCCGGGCAGGAAGCCACACGCGGTGCCACGGATGAAGTGGCCCTGCGCGACGATGTAGATGCTCAGCGTCGCCTGGGTCGGGTCACAGGTCTTGGTGGGCGTGGGAGTCGGCGTCGGGCTGGAGGTCGGGCACAGCGACGGATCGGCCGGGACGTCGGCGATCGCCTGCGACGTCGCCGGTTTGCCCTTCGCGTCAGCGCCGGTCGCGACGATCGTCTCGTGCAACGTCTGGCTGCACGCCTGGTTCAGGTGAATCGTCGTACAGCCCGACCCGGTGCCATCCGTGTGGATCGTGCCGACCGCGTTGTTGGACTTGTTGACGATCGTGACCGTGCTGTTGGGCGCGTAGTTGTCGACGCAGTACGTCGCGGTGTCCCCGTTGATCGCCTTGATCGTCGAGGTGGGCACACCTGGGGTGGCGCTGGTCGTGGCCAGGCGACCTGCTGCGGCTGCGCTCGACAGACCGACCGCTGAGCCGAGCCCGCCGAGCATCGCCACCAGCAGCAGCACGCGCAGCACACTGCGCACCGTTGCTCGCATCGCGATCTCCGTCCGAACTGTCAGTCCCCCATGGGCCAGTGTCGCACGATCACCCCGTCCAGCGCACCGCCCGAATGGGCCTCACTGCGACCTGCGGCGGCGCAGCGCGAGCGTGCCGAGCGCGGCGATCCCGAGCAGCGCGACCCCCGCCACCACCAGCAGCACCAGCCCGGCGCCGCTGAGCGACACCCGACCGCCCGCCGTGGAGGCGTGGTGCGTCGGGGAAGCGGCCGGCGGACAGGTCGCGGGGGCCGCCCGCTCGCTCACCGTGGCGCGTGAGGTGGCCGGGTTGCCGTCGGCGCCGACGCCTGTGGCGACCGCGGACTGCCTGACCGCGTGTCCGCAGACCGCGTGAGCCGGCAGTTCGGTGCACCCGGCACCGGAGATGTGCGTGCGCACCGTCACCTGCAGGCGGTCAGCGGCATCGTTGATCGTGACGACCCGGTCGGGCGCGTAGCCGGCAACGCAGTACTTCGCTTGCGTGCCGTCGAAGGTCATGGTCGACGTCGGGACACCGACGGTGGGACCGGTCAGCCGCATTGCGGGACCTCGAAGCTCGTCAGCTGGTTGCGAGCCAGTGGTTGGACATCGGTCGTCGCAGCGCCGGCGACGGTGGGCTCGGTGAGGTCCAGCTTGATGGTGCGGGGAACGCCGGGCGCGAGCGGGACCTCGACCAGATAGACCGGGTGGCCCGCCTCGAGCCCGGACCCGACTGCCACTGTCTTCCCGTCGAGCGTGGCGTGGACCAGGGAGGCGCCCTCGGTCGCGTGGATGAAGACGAACAACTCGTTGTTGGGCACCTCCTCCACCACCGGCTGCCCGTCATGAAGCGTGGTGATCCTCACGTAGGAGGGCAGCCCATGCAGCGGCGCATCGTTGTTCAGCGTCACTGTGATCGTCGAGGACCGCTGCGATCCCGAGCAGCCACCTGCCTGGTAGACCAGCCGGCGATTGAGGTAGTAGTCGAGCTTCGAAGCCGTCGCGTTGTCGACGCTCACCGACGCGAACGGCGCCGTCGTGCGGGTCAACGCACCGGAAAGCGGCGTCCCGAAGATCTGTGCCTGCTCGGCCGGCTTGCGCGACCACAGCTCGAGGTGCCGGCCGCCGGCCGCCGCCCCGAGTGCCGATGCGATCGCCTGCGGGTTGCCCGAGCCGGAGAGCATCTTGTGCAGCACGGCGGTGCCGACCTTCGACAGGAAGTTCTTGCGAGCGGGGTTGTTGAGACCGGGGAACTCGGCGTACTCCGTCGACTCGATGAAGCTCGCCAGGTTGGCGCCGGTGAACACCCCGGGGTAGCCAGGAAGCGTCACCGTGCCGACCGCTCCGAGGATCGTGGCCAGACCCACCGGGTCGACCCCGAAGCTGCCGTCGACGTGCTCACCCGTCTCCTGTTCCCACAAATGGGCCCAGATGTTCCCGGCATCGGGGAAGTTCGGCGAGACGTTGCTGGTGATCCAGCTCTGCGCGGGCCGGTAGTTGCCGTACTCATGTCGGTAGTCGGCGCCGAGGGTGACCACCGGGCTCGGCGCGGTGTAGTTCTGCAGGAGCGTGTCGTTGCCGTGCTCCGTGACGTGGATGCGCCCGTGGTCGGCGGTCACGATCGCGTACGCCGCCACGAGCCCTCCGGTCGCTCGGGACTCCGCGTTGTTCTGGATCCCGACGAAGTAGCGACGCGTCCCGTGCTCACCGAGCATGGCCGGGCCCGCAGTCGCAAAGCGCTCGACATCGTCGACCTGGCCCGCCAGCGAGCTCAGCTCGTTGAGGACCTTGCTGCGTGCGGTCGAGATGAGACCGATCCAGCCGCTCGGCAGCGCGGCGACCTCGGTGCGTGCCAGCGTCGCCGCGGCCGAGGCCTGCCGCATGGTCGGCGCGGCGCGGATCAGCGGGGCGAGCGCGATCTTGTTGTGCGCCACGCGCAGCGCACCCGGGCTCAGACTGCCGCCGACCCGGACGAACGGCGGCAGCGCGCCCGTCGCAAGGGTGTCGACGGCCACGGTGATGCCGCGGACGGTCTTGACCGGCGGGAGCCACGCGGCCGCGCCCCAGACGAAGTCGTGGGTGTCCTTGCGGGCCGCCGCCGCGTCACGCTGCGCCTGCTCCATGTCGGCGCCGGCGTCGCGACCGGCCAGCAGGTCCGCACGAAGCCGCTGGATGTCGGTGCGGGCGTCGGAGAGGCGGCCGGTCGCGTCGAGCGCGTGGATGAAGATCCACGCGCCGCCCGCCAGCACGACGATCAGCACGATCGCGCCGAGCTCGAGGCCCAGCACCAGCGCGCGCCGGGCGCGGACGGCGGGAGTGCGGCGACGACGGCCACGCTTGCTGTGGCGGCGCTCCCGGCGGAGCTTGTCGGTGTCGCGTAGATACCGCTCCGCCTCCCGGCGAAACCTGTCGGACGTTGGCGTCACGACGCAGGATCGAGCGCTGCGGCGAGATGCGGAACCAGCCCGTCCTCGCCGGTTGCCATGTCGATGGCGTACATCAGCTTGCCTGCGCGGACGGCGTACATCCGCCGGTCGGCGGCGAGCGCTGGCGCGGTCGGCGTACGCGCGACCACGTCGCTGGCAACCTCGAGGTGCAGTCCGGCCGGGCCTTCGACGACCTCGCCGATGAGCACCTCGACGACTCCGGTCGCTTGCGCGAGGACCATCTCCACGGCGATCTTGCCGTCCTCATCCGCCGGCTTCGGTCGCCACCACCCCAGCTCCGTGTGCATCGGACGGCCGGTGTCCGGGTCGGACGTCCGGCTCGCGTACTCGATCCAGGGCATGCCGTTGCAGCGGAGCGTGAGCTCCTCGTCGTACGGGAAGTCCGGCGCCAGGCCACCAGGAACCGCGCCGGCACCCTCTCCGCGCCAGGTTCCGAGGAATGCCGCCAAGGGCCGGACGGCCTCCGGCAGCTCGTCGCGCTCTGTCATTCGAAGCCCCGCGTCATTCGAAGCCCCGCGTCATTCGAAGCCCATGATCAGCTGTCGCCCAGGAGCATTCGGCTGATGATCAGCTTCTGAATCTCCGACGTGCCGCCGCCGATCGAGCCGAGCTTCGCGTCGCGCAGGCTGCGCTCGACGCCGTAGTCGCGCAGGTAGCCGTAGCCACCGTGGATCTGGATCGCGTCGAGCGCGTTCAGGACGCTGTACTCCCCCACGAGGTACTTCGCGATGGACGCCTCCATCATGTGCTCGACACCGGTCTGCTTGAGGTACGCCGCTCGATAGACCGCGGTCCGGCAGGCCTCGAGCCGGATCTTCATCTCGGCGAGCTTGTGCGCGATCGCCTGGAACGACGCGATCGGCCGGCCGAACTGCTTGCGCTCCTTGGCGTAGGCGATCGAGGTGTTGAGCGTGCCCTGCATCCCGCCGATGCCGCTGGCGATCATGACGGTGCGCTCCCAGTCGAAGCACTCGAACGCGACCCGCCACAGTGCCTCGTCGACGTTGCCCAGCACGCAGTCGCCCGGCACCCGGCAGTCCACCAGCGCGATCTCCGCCGTCGGCGAGGACCGGCAGCCCATCTTGTCCAGCTCCTTGCCGACCTGAAAGCCCGGGTTCGTCGTGTCGACGATGAAGGCGGTCGCGCCCTTCTCGCTGGTCTTGGCGAGCACGTTGCACACGCCGGCGATCGGTCCGTTGGTGATGAAGATCTTGTTGCCGTTGATGACCCAGTCGTCGCCGTCGCGGACCGCCCTGGACTGCAGGCCCGCCGCGTCCGACCCGGCTTCGGGCTCGGTCGAGGCCCAGGCGCCCACCATTGAGCCGTCGCAGAGCCCGGGCAGCCACCTCTGCTTCTGCTCCTCGGTGCCGTGCAGCCAGATCGGCACCGCACCGATCACCCAGTGCGCGCCCATCGACAGGTTGAAGCCGCCGTCGTGACCGCCCTCGGCGATCGCCTCGTTGGCAATGACGCAGTCCATGACGGACGCGCCCGCGCCGCCGTACTCCTCCGCGACGGGCAGTCCCGCGAGACCCTGGGCGCCGAAGGACTTCCAGATCTCCGGGTCCCAGCGGCCTTCCTTGTCACGGTCGCTGGCGGCGGGCGCAAGGGTCGCCTCGGCCCAGTCGTAGGCACTAACCCGGAACGCCTTCTGCTCGTTGGTAAGAGAGAAGTCCACGCAACGAGTCTGCCGCAACCCCTCGGTGATCTTGACGAAGAGGGCGCTCTCAGGCCTCATGGCGCCCTCTTCGTCAAGATCACCGGAGATGTACGCCTACAGTTTCAAGATCGTCTGAGCGAAGGATCGATATGGGACGGCGCCGGGATCTCGACGGGATCCGCGGCATCGGCATGATCGGGGTCCTCGGCCTTCACGGCGGGACCATCCCGGGCGGCGACTTCGGCCTGATCGCCTTCTTCGTGCTGTCGGGCTACCTGATCACCACATTGCTGCTCCGCGAGCGGGACAAGACCGGACGAATCGACGGCAAGCAGTTCTACGTACGCCGCGCCGCCCGGCTGCTGCCCGCGCTGCTGCTCGCGCTCGGCGGCTTCATCGCGCTGTCCGGGCGGCTGGGCCAGAGCATGGGCTCGGCAATCAGCGATGCCGCCGTCGCGTTCTTCTACGGCATGGACATCAAGATCGCCTACGTCGCGCATGCGTCCAACCCGGTGTCGTGGGCCTGGTCGCTGTCGGTCGAGGAGCAGTTCTACCTCGTCTGGCCGCTGATCCTCGGCGTCGCACTGCTGCGCCGACGGGTGGGTGTCGCAGCCGCCATCGCGGTCGTCGGCGTCGTCGTGCCGACGGTCACGCGCATCGTGACCGCGCCGCACACCAGCTATCTCCTGCTCTCCCCCAACGGCCTGCACTGGACGTACCGCACCTACTTCGGCGTCGACACCCGCATGGATGCGCTGTTCGTCGGCTGCCTGCTCGCCATGGCGCTGTGGAAGTGGCCGCAGCTGCTCAACCGGGCAGCCGCGATCGTGCTCGGCACCGCGGGTCTCGCGGTCATCGGCATGTCCTACGGAATGACGAACGTCTTCACCCGCTCGACCTACACGGTCTGGTTCTCAGTCGTGACGTTCGCCTCAGCCGGGCTGATCTACGGCTTGCTCGGCGCTCCGCGCTGGATCGTGTCGCGGTTCCTCGCGTGGCGGCCGATCTCCTACCTCGGGCAGATCTCCTACGGCGTCTACCTGTGGAACAGCACGCTCGGGCTGCTCGCCGGAACGCTCATCTCGCGGCAGCATCAGTTCGAGCGCGGCACGGTGTGGCTGGCGATGACGCTGTTCGCCGCGGTCACGAGCTTCCACCTCGTCGAGCAGCCGATCCTGCGCCGGGTCTCACACCGCGTCACATTGCCGACGGCCGAAGCGAAGGTCCCGACGCAGCGGACCGCAGAGGTGCGCCCGTTAGTGTCCTGACGTGCCCGTGGTGAACCTCGACGTCATCGGCCTTGCACAGCTCGACCAGGTGCTGCTGGGCCTGCTCCCCGCCTCGGCCCTGCCCGGCGCGGACGGCGACGACTACCTCGACGAGGAGGGTGCGCCGGTCGCGCGGCGACAGGGCGGCAGCATCGTCGGGCTGCGGCCCATGCGGTGGCGCCGCCCCGACGATGTGCAGAGCACCGGGCCCGTCGTCATCGCCCGCGCCGAGCACCTGCCACAACGGCCTCTCCCCCACGGCGCAGTGCTTCTCCTGCCGCTCGGCGGGGTACGCATCGACGACACCCGCCGACGGACCTGGGCCGCCGCGTGGTCGGCGAGCGCGGACACGGTGATCGAGATCCCCGTCCCCCCCGCGGACGCCGCCGCCCGCGCTACCGAGATTGCCGCGGCCTACTCCACCGGGCCGCTGACCGACGTCGACGCGGCCCAGCAGCCCGCGGGCGCCGGGCGGACCGTCTTCCTCACCGGCTTCTCCGGATCCGGCAAGTCGACGATCGCCCGCGCCCTGGTCGAGGAGCTCGCGTCGCGTCGCACGGTGACGCTGCTCGACGGCGATGTCGTGCGCACGCATCTGTCGCGCGGGCTCGGCTTCTCCCGTGAGGACCGTGACCTCAACATCCGGCGGATCGGTTGGGTCGCGGCCGAGGTCGCCAAGCACGGCGGCCTTGCGGTGTGCGCGCCGATCGCACCGTACGCCGAGACCCGGCAGTGGGTCCGCGAGCAGGTCGAGGGCGTCGCCGGTCCTGGCGCATTCCTGCTCGTATGGGTGTCGACGCCGATCGAGGAATGCGAGCGCCGCGACGTGAAGGGGCTCTACGCCAAGGCGCGAGCAGGTGAGATCAAAGGCTTCACCGGGATCGACGACCCCTACGAGAAGCCCACCGACGCGGAGCTGGTCATCGACACAACCACGGCGTCTGTCGCCGAGGCAGTCGCTCGCATCCTCGCCCTGCTCGACAACTGACGAGGCAGGACCGGTGGCCGCCTCGACCAAGAAGCTGGGTTACCGTCCGGAGCTGGACGGCGTACGCGCGCTCGCCGTGCTCGCGATCCTGCTCTACCACCTGACCTTCCTGGTGCACCCGCTCGTGCACGTCGGGCGCGGCGGCTTCTTGTCGGTCGACCTGTTCTTCGTGCTGTCGGGACTGCTCATCACCGAGATCCTCGTCGCGGATGCCGAGCGCTTCGGACGCGTCGATCTGTGGAGCTTCTATCGCCGCCGGGCCCGCCGGCTGTTCCCGGCGCTGTTCAGCTTCATCGGGCTGACGCTGATCTACTACCAGCTGGTCCATGGCACCGGACACACGCAGGCCCGCGGGTTGAAGCACGTGCTCACCTACACGCTCTACGGACAGCCGCACGGCGACCCAGGCTTCCCGTTCGGGCTGTCGCAGGTGTGGACGCTTGTCGTCGAGTGGGAGTTCTACATCGCGTGGTCTCTCGCGCTGTTCCTTCTCCTGCTGCTCCGCGTGCCCAAGCAGGTGATCGGCTGGCTTGCGGTTGCCGGCGTCGCGGCCTGCTCACTCGGGCGGATCTGGCTGCTGCACCACGACGGCAACGTCGTGCTCAACTACCACCTCGGGGTGCTGCGCTTCCAGGACATGCTCGCCGGCTGCGCGATCGGGCTGCTGCCGATGTCACAACGGATTCCCAACATCGTGCGCAGCGCCGCCGTGGTCTTCCTGATCGTCGCGACGGTCCGCGGCGTCTACACCGCGCACTGGGTCTATGACTGGGGGCTGCTCGCGACCTCGCTGTCGACGGCGGTGATCATCGCGCCGCGCAACGGCGCCTTCTGGTTCGACAGGTTCCTCGCGAGCCGGCCGATCGTCTGGGTCGGGGTGGTGTCCTACTCGCTGTACTTGTGGAGCGTCTTCGCCGTGAGCGAGGTCGGCGGCCACACCCGCTCCTGGCCACTGGCGCTTCGCGCTCTCGCGGTCCTGGCGGTGTCCTTCACGCTCGCGTCGCTGTCCTACTACCAGATCGAGCGGCGCTTCCGGGCCCGCTCTCGCCGCGCCGAACCAGGCGGCGCCCACACCTCGGAGGCGGCTGCGAGCTAGCCGTTGACCGTAAGGGCGACCGGCAGCGGACCGGAGTTGACAGTCGCGACCAGTCGCTTGGCGACCGGCTCCTGGAAGCCGAAGATCCCCGCGAGATCGCCGGGGATGCCCCCCGTGCTCGGCGACGACGCCACCTCGACCGTGGCACCGTCGATCACGAATGCGAACGCGTTGCAGCCGCGCGGTGGATGGCAAGAACCGAAGCCGGCATCGGCTGACCCGGTCGCGGCGTAGGCGGCCTCGGTGAGGGTGCGCCACGATGTCGCACCGCTCGCGGTGAGCTTGAAGGTGACCTGCCATCCGCTGCCGGCGGTTGCGGTTGCGATTGCCGTTTCGCTCGCGCTCGCGCTCGCGATGTCGCCCTGGTCCAGCGCGGCCGGCGCGAGCAGGAGGATGAGCCCGTCGGCGGGGTCGCACAGGACGGCGTCGCCCGACGACATCTCGCTTGCCGGAAACGCCTTGCTGTTGTTGCGGCACCTCTGCGCCGGCTTGGAGCGGGCGTCGAGCACCCGCCGGACCTCGAGGAGACCCTGCTCGGTGATCAAGAACTTCGCGGCGGCGACATCCTGTGGCGTCACCGAAACCTTCAGCGTCGATGTTCCGCCCGGACTGAGCCCCGTGTCGATCGACGCTTTGACACCCAGACCGGCAAAGCGCTTCGACAGCACCGTGGCTGCTGCCTCGAGCTGATCAGTCGACGCGTCGGTACGCGGCGTGGCGACGATGACGGTCTGGTCACCGGTCGCGGCAGCACTCGGGGGCTTCCCGCCGCTCGAGCTGCCACCGCTGCACGCAGCAACCGCCGCCAGCGCGACACCGCCGACGAGGACACGAACGGCGGCTCGGCGCACGCGCGTCAGTGAATTGCCGGACCGCCGTCGCAGGCAGCGACCAGCGACTCGGTCAACGACGGAAGGCAGATCAGTAGCTGCTCGGTGAGCCGCGACGGCTTGTTGAACTCAAGCTCCGAACCGTCGAGCTGGCTGACGTGCAGTCCCGCGGCCGCGGCGACGACGACAGGAGCGGCGGAGTCCCACTCCTTCATCCGCCCGCTGTGCAGGTAGGCGTCGGCCTCACCGAGCACGACCGACATGGCCTTCATCCCCGCGCTCCCGATCGGCACCAGGGCGCCGGAGACCTGCTCCGCGACGTCGACCACCCACGCCGGACGGCGGGTTCGGCTGACCGCCAGACGGGGGTTGCGGGCCGGCTCACCGCGGGTCGGAAGTGCATCGGCGGTCGAGAGCGTCATCCCGCGAGCGGGCAACGCGACTGCGCCGTCAGTGAGGCCTTTGCCGCGCTGCCAGAGCGCGACGTGCACGGCCCAGTCGGTGCGGCCCGGCTCGCCGTACTCCGTCGTGCCGTCGAGCGGGTCGATGATCCAAAGCCGGTCCGCGTCGTGACGGCGGGGGTCGTCGGCCGACTCCTCCGAAAGGATGATGTCGTCGGGACGGGCCTGCGCCAGCAGCTCGAGCAGTAGGACGTTGGCGTTGGCATCGCCTGCGTCGCGAAGCTTCCACGGATCGCTGAACCCCGAGTCCGACCGGAGCTTCAGCAGCAGCTGGCCCGCGGCCGTCGCGAGATCGCGCGAGAGCTCGCTGTCGGTACGCGGGTCGTTGGGCATCAGAGCACTAGGCCGGCGCCGACGGTGGCGCCGGTGGCCTCGTCGATGACGAGGAACGAGCCGGTCGTGCGGTTGCGCCGGTACTCGTCGACGAACATCGGGACGGTGGTGCGCAGCTTGACCCGGCCGATCTCGTTGAGTGACAGCGTCTCCGCCGACTCGTCGCGGTGCAGCGTGTTGACGTCGATCCGGTAGTCGAGCGCCCGGACCTGGGCGCGCGCCGTACGGGTCGTGTGCTTGATCGCGTACATCCCTCGGTCGCGCAACGGCTCGTCGGACAGCCAGCAGACCATCGCTTCGAGGTCCTGGCTGACCTTCGGCTGGTTCTGCGGTCGGCAGATCATGTCGCCGCGAGAGACGTCGATGTCGTCGGTCAGCCGCACCGTCACCGACATCGGCGGGAACGCCTCGTCGAGTGGCCCGTCCGCGGTGTCGATCCCGGCGATCGTCGTCTTCAGCCCGCTCGGCAGCACGATGACCTCGTCGCCGGGCTTGAGCACGCCACCCGCGACGGTGCCCGCGTAGCCGCGGTAGTCGTGATGCGCAGTGGACTGCGGACGGATCACGTACTGCACCGGGAAGCGGGTGTCGATCAGGTTGCGATCGCTCGCGATGTGGACGTCCTCGAGGTGGTGCAGCAACGAGGTGCCGTCGTACCACTGCATGTTCTGCGAGCGATGCACGACGTTGTCGCCGTGCAGCGCGCTGATCGGGACGAAGGACAGGTCGCCGATGTCGAGCTTCGCCGCGAACGCGCGGAACTCGTCCTTGATCCGGTTGTAGACGGTCTCGTCGTAGTCGACGAGGTCCATCTTGTTGATGCACACCACGAGGTGTGGCACCCGCAGCAATGACGCGAGGAACGCGTGCCGGCGGGACTGCTCGACGATGCCGTTGCGCGCATCGACCAGCACGAGCGCGAGGCTCGCGGTCGAGGCACCCGTGACCATGTTGCGCGTGTACTGGATGTGGCCCGGAGTGTCGGCGATGATGAACGAGCGCTTGGGCGTCGCGAAGTAGCGGTAGGCAACGTCGATCGTGATGCCCTGCTCACGCTCGGCGCGCAGGCCGTCGGTCAGCAGCGCCAGGTTGACGTGCTCGTCACCGCGGTCACGCGAGGTGCGCTCGACCGCCTCGAGCTGGTCCTCGAAGATCGACTTGGTGTCGTAGAGCAGCCGGCCGATCAGCGTCGACTTGCCGTCGTCGACACTGCCTGCCGTCGCAAAGCGCAAGAGCTCCATCAGAAGTAGCCCTCGCGTTTGCGGTCTTCCATGGCGGCTTCGGTCAGCCGGTCGTCGGCACGCGTCGCGCCGCGCTCGGTGACCCGCGTCGCCGCGACCTCGGTGATGACCTCGTCGTAGGTCTTCGCTGTCGACTCGACCGCTCCGGTGATCGGTACGTCGCCGACCGTGCGATAGCGAACCGACATGCGTACGACCTCTTCACCCTCGCGGACCTGGGTGAACTCGCTCACCGCGAGCCACATGCCGTCGCGCTGGAAGACCTCGCGCTCGTGAGCGAAGTAGATGCTCGGCAGGTCGACGTTCTCCGCGGCGAGGTATGTCCAGATGTCGAGCTCGGTCCAGTTGGACAGCGGGAAGACGCGGATGTGCTCGCCCTTGTGGTGGCGGCCGTTGTAGAGCGACCACAGCTCGGGGCGCTGGTTCTTCGGGTCCCACTGACCGAACTCGTCACGGAAGCTGAACACCCGCTCCTTCGCGCGAGCCTTCTCCTCGTCGCGGCGTGCACCGCCGAAGACCGCGTCGAACTGGCCGTCGGTGATCGAGTCGAGCAGGGTCACCGTCTGCAGCGGGTTGCGAATGCCGTCGGGCCGTTCGCGGACCCGGCCCTTGGCGATCGAGTCCTCGACGCTGCCGACCACGAGCCGCAGCCCGAGCCGCTCGACCGTACGGTCGCGGAACTCCAGCACCTCGGTGAAGTTGTGGCCGGTGTCGATGTGCATGACCGGGAACGGGATCGGCGCCGGCCAGAAGGCCTTCGCGGCCAAATGCAGCATGACCACGGAGTCCTTGCCGCCGCTGAACAGCAGGACGGGACGCTCGAACTCCGCTGCGACCTCACGGAAGATGTGGATCGACTCGGCTTCGAGCGCCTGCTGCGAGCTCAGCTCGTAGGTCGTGGACGCGCTCATGTCTGGAGACAGAATAGTCAGCGCCCCAGGGAGCAGTCTCTTAGGCTTCCCGCATGGCCGGCCGCGACGCCCTCGTGGACGTCGCCCTCGTCACTTGGACCACCCGAGAAACGCCGGCCTCTTGAGGGTCCTGGTCGTCACCAGCCTCTATCCGCCGCACGCGCTCGGCGGCTACGAGAAGTCCTGCCAGGACGTCGTCGACCGCTGGATCGCCAGGGGGCACGAGGTCGATGTGCTCACCACGTCGACCCGGTTCGCCGACCTCGACGAGGTCGGCGGCGTCGACGATGCCGATCAGCCGCACGTCCGCCGCACCCTGGAGTGGTACTGGGCCAACCACCAGATCCTGCGACCCGGCGTACGCCGGCGAATCGCGATCGAGCGCGGCAACCAGCACAAGCTCGGCGAGCTCCTCGAGCAGCGGCGGCCCGATGTCGTGTCGTTCTGGGCGATGGGAGGGATGTCGCTCGGGTTGATCACGACCTGCATCGAGCGGACGTACCCGCTCGCGCTCGTCATGGAGGACGACTGGTTGGTCTACGCCCCCGAGGTCGACGGCTGGACCAGCTCCTGGTCGCGGCGACCGCGCTGGCTGCGCGACGTCGCATCGCAGCTGCTCGGG
>DATAUF010000123.1:0-10520 GCA_036268405.1 Mycobacteriales bacterium | reverse complement strand
GCCGCGGCGGCGCGCTCGTCGATCTCGGGCCAGTCGTACTCGGGTGGCTCCGCGGCAATCAGGTCGTGGTAGCGCAACACGTCGCCCAGCGCCGTGGCATCACCGTCGCCGACGACGATGAAGTGCTCGACCGTCTCGAGGTCGGGGGCGACCTTCGCGAGCACGGGCACGAGGGAGTCGTCGACGATCACGACTCGGTCTTGCGCGTGGTTGATCACGTAGGTGAGCTGCTCGGGAAACAGCCGGATGTTCAGCGTGTGCAGCACCGCGCCCATCGACGGCACAGCAAGGTACGCCTCCAGGTGCTCGGCGTTGTTCCACATGAACGTCGCCACGCGCTGGTCACCATCGATCCCGAGCTCACGCAGACCGTTGGCCAGTCGGGCGGCGCGTGCTGCCGACTCGGTATAGGTGCGTCGGCGGCGCTCGCCGCCGTCGAGCAGAGTGACGACCTCGCTGTCGCCGTACACCTCCTGCCCGAAGCGCAGGATCGAACCGATCGTGAGCGGGAAGTCCTGCATCGTGCTTCGCAACGGATCTCCAGAGGTCGGGCGGTACGCCGGGAGAGCCATTGTGGTGCCGCGAGCGCCGCACCGCTACCGCCCTGCGGCCGAGCGGACGCTACGTGACCTTGAGGACTGCGACCGGGGAGATGCCGACGGCGAGGCCGTGGGCGGCGACCACCGTCACCCGGTAGCTCTTCTTGGTGCCCTTCTTCCCGGCGTGCAGCTTGAAGGTGTAGCCGCCCTTGGCGTTGATCGCCTTGGAGCGCATGGTGACCCAGGCACCCTTCACGACGTCCTGGAGGTAGACGAGCTCATCCGGCTGGGCGGGTTGCACCGTGCCGGTCAGCGTGACGTACTTGCCGTGCTTCACCGATGTCTTCGACAGCGCCGCGGTCACCACTGAGTGGACCAGAGTGGTAGTCGTGGCCGACGACGCCTGATAGCCCGACACCCCTGCGAACGCAAGCTTCACGACGACCGCCCGGGTGGGGTGCAACGTCACAGCGACGTTGCCCTTGCTGTCGGTCGTCTCGGTTTTCACCGTGGTCCAGGTCGTCTTGCTTGGAGCCCTGCGCATCACCGCGACGGTCTGGTTGGCGACCGGGGCATTCGTGTCGGTCCGGGTCAGGATCGCCGTGATCGCGAGCCGTTTGCCGTAGTCGATCGAGGCTGGCTGTGTCGGCGCCAACTGAGTGTCCACGACCGGGGTCACCGCGGTTGTGACGGTCGACGGCGTGCTCGTACCGGCGGCGCTGGTCGCGGTCACGGTGAACGTGTACGACGTGGCGGGGTCGAGGCCGGTGACAGTTGCCGTGTTCGTGTCGCCGTTGACCTTTGCGGTGAGGCCGTCGGGCGCGGAGGTCACGGTGTATGTCGTCGTCCGCGCCGATCCATCGTTGCCCGGCACCCACGACACCGTCGCAGCCGCAGGCCCGGCGACGGCGGTGACCGCGTGGGGGGCCTTCGGCACAGTCGCCTGCCATGGAGCGGCCGCGGTGCCGTCGGACAGCGTCGCCCAGGGCAGGCCCGTCGTACCGAGGAACTTCGACTCGTCGACCTTGCCGCTGATGCCGCCGATGGTCGCGGAGTCGGTGTACTGCCAGATGTCGGCGCTCGGCGCGGCGGACCCGTACGACGCCATCCACAGCGGGAACCGCGAGAATGCGCCGGCATCGTCGAGGGTGTCCGACCAGAACGACGGATAGGTATAGAGCATCGGCGTACGACCGGTCAGTGCGCGCATCCGGTAGAGAAAGATCTGCGCCCAGGTCACCAGGTCGGCGCGCGGCAACCCGCCGGTGACCTCCAGATCGAGGACCGGGGGCAGCGTGGCCGCCGTGTTGACGTCGCCGAGCTGCTTGGCGAAGAACGCTGCCTGCGCCTCGGCGGTCGACGCGATCGGATAGGCAGGACGCGCGAAATGGTAGGCGCCGCGCACCAACCCGGCCGCAAGGATCCCGTCGTAGTCGTCGGCGAAGAACGGGTTCTTGTACGTCGTGCCCTCGGTGGCCTTCACGAAGGCGAACTCCATGCCGGAGCTCGCGACCGACGCCCAGTTGATCGGCTTGCCGTTCGGATAGGTCGCGGTCGCCGGATGCTGGTAGGACGCGACGTCAGGGCCGTTGATCGTTGCGTTCGGCAGGGCGGTCGAGGTCGGTGACCCGGTAGGACTCCCGGTAGGGGTAGCGCTCGCGGTGGGCGAGTCGCTGGCAGAGGCGGAGACCGTCGCGGATGCCTTCGGGGTCGGCGTGGGCGTCGGCGCGCACAGCAGGCATTCAGCAGCAGACGCGATCGGCGCCGCGCTCAGCTGCCCGGCAAACAGCGCCAGGGCGAGCACGGCGATGATCCGCGATCGTCGATGCATATGCCTGCGACTCCGGCCTGGGGAAGTGGGGCTGGAAGCGCCCAATCTAATGCGGACCGTGACCGGCGCCCGGCCCGACGCGCGAATGGGGCGCCCCTCCGGCGAACCTTCGGCTAGCAAAACGGTTTTGTTGTACGAAGCAATCGTGTTACCCTCTTCCTCGTGACCGCGTCGACCGCCAGCGCTTCCCTCACAGCCACAGCGGCCGACCTGCTCTCCGCGTTACGCACCGTCATGAAGCGTCTCGAGCGGACCCAGATCGCACCGCCCGACGCCTCGAAGGAATCGGCGTGGCGCGACGCTCCGCCCGCGCCGCGGCACATCGCCGCACTGATGCAGGTCGTTGCCGACGAGGGCATGAGCGTGAGCACGCTCGCGACCCGGCTCGGCATCTCCCTCGCTACGGCGAGCCAGGTGGTCACCGACCTGGAAGGCGCGGGCCTGGTCGAGCGGTTCGAGGACCCCACCGACCGGCGACGCACGTTGATCCAGGTCACCGAGACTCATCGCTCACTTGCCCAGTCGATCCTCGACACCCGGCTGCGACCCGTGCAGCGCGCCCTTGACCGGATGAAGCCCGCCGAGCAGCGCGCCGTCGTCCGCGGTCTGCAGCTCATCGCCGAAGAACTAGAAGAGAAGTAAGGCTGACCCCAGTGCCACCCGAACTCACGCAACGCCAGATCCGGCTCGTCTTCGTCGGGCTGATGCTCGGCATGTTCCTGGCCGCACTCGACCAGACAGTCGTCGCGACCGCGCTGCCCACGATCGTCGGAGACCTCGGCGGGCTCAATCACCTGTCATGGGTGGTCACGTCCTACATCCTCGCGTCGACGGTGACGGTCCCGTTGTGGGGCAAGCTCGGCGACCTCTACGGCCGAAAGGGCTTCTTCCAGGCCGCGATCGTCATCTTCCTGATCGGCTCAGCGCTGTCCGGTGCCGCCCAGAACCTCGACCAGCTGATCGCGTTCCGCGCGATTCAGGGCCTCGGCGCCGGTGGGCTCATCGTCGGTGCGCAGGCGATCATCGGTGACGTCGTGCCACCCCGCGACCGCGGGCGCTACACCGGTCTGATCGGATCGGCCTTCGCTGTGGCGAGTGTCGCCGGCCCGCTGATCGGTGGCTTCTTCACCGACTCGCTCACCTGGCGCTGGGTGTTCTACATCAACCTGCCGATCGGCGCGATCGCGCTCGTCGCGGTGGCGGCCTTCCTGCACGGCGACACGACCCGTGTGGATCACAAGATCGACTACCTCGGCGCAGGTGTCCTGTCGCTCGCGGTCACCTCGTTGATCCTGATGCTCACCTGGGGCGGTGTGAACTACGCCTGGGGTTCGGCCACGATCGTCGGCCTCGGTCTCGGCTCGCTGATCCTGTTCGCAATCTTCGTCAGGATCGAACAGCAGGCGGAAGAGCCGATCGTCCCGCTGCACCTGTTCGGCAACCAAGTCTTTCGAACTTCCTTCCTCACCGGCGGCACCGTGGGCTTCTCGATGTTCGGGGCGCTCACCTTCCTACCGCTGTTCCTGCAGGTCGTGCACGGAGCCTCAGCCACGATCTCCGGCCTGGAGATGGCGCCGATCATGGCGTTCGTTCTCGTGATGTCGATCTACAGTGGCCGCCGGATCACGGCCACGGGCACCTACCGGCGCTTCCCGATCGCTGGAACCATCCTGATGGCGACCGCGATCTATCTGTTCTCCCATCTCACCGCCACCACGCCCTTCTGGGAGACCGCGATCTTCATGGCGGTCATGGGCACGGGGCTCGGCATGACGATGCAGGTCCTGCTGCTCGTCGCGCAGAACTCCGTGGAGTACGCCGAACTCGGCGTCGCGACCTCGCTAGCGGCGTTCGGCCGGTCGATCGGCGGTGCAATCGGTACCGCGGTCTTCGGCACGATCTTCACCTCGCGGCTCGCGCACAACCTGCCTGCAGAGGAACACAAGCTCCCGAACGCGATCCGAGACATCCCGGCAGTCAGGGAAGGGCTGAGACACCTCGACGGCACATCGGTGACCGCGAACCCGGCGGCAATCAAGAAGCTGCCGACCGTGCTGCTCAACCCGGTCCACTCCGCGTTCACAGATGCCTTCCATGTGGTCTTCCTGGGCTGTATCCCGGTCGCGCTGCTCGGCATCCTCGGCGCGCTGACGCTCAAGGAGGTCAAGCTGCGCAACTCCTACGAGCCGGCCGACGTCGCAACACTCAGCGAAGGCGTCGAGCTAGGCGAGGAGCTCGGCCTGCTCCCCGCCGCCGATCGGTCAGCACCACCCGCTGCGCAGAAGCGCGCAGCGGCTCCGCGGACGGCCGCGCCCACAAAGCGAACTGCTCCCGCTGCGAAGAAGGCCGCTCCGGCGAAGAAGACCGCGACCAAGAAGTCAGCCGCGAAGAAGGCACCGCCGAGGAAGACCGCCGCCCGCTCCTCCTAGCGCATGGCGCATGACTACCGCTATCGCGACACCCAGGTGCCACACGTTCCGGGCAGCAGTACCTATGTGCCATTCGCTCGGTCGAGGGCGTCCCTGACCCGGGCTCTGGCCTCTGAGGGCCCGTCGGCGGACAGCGCGGCCGTCGCGTAGCGCACGCAGTCGTCGTACGTGTGCCGCAGCAGCGTCGCGCGCACGTCGGCGAGCACGCGCGGCGTCATCGACAGCGCGCCGGCACCGAGCCCGACAAGGACCAGCGAGAGCAGCGGATCGCTCGGTGCCTCGCCGCAGACCGTGACCGGTCGGCCGGCCCGCGCTCCCGCACGCAGCACGGTCGCGACGAGATCGAGGAACGCCGGCTGCCACGGGTCGAGCAGGTCGGCGAGCTCGCCGTCGGCCCGGTCGGTCGCGAACGTGTACTGCGCGAGGTCGTTGCTGCCGACCGAGACGAAGTCGACGACCTGTAGCAAGTCAGCCGCCCGCAACGCGGCGGCGGGCACCTCCACCATCACGCCGGTCGTCTCGACGCCATGCTCCCGGCACTGCGCCGCGAACCACGCCGCCTCGGCCGTAGTCGCGACCATCGGCGCCATCACCCGCACCCGGGCCGGAGAGCCACGCGACGCCATCGCGATCGCGGTGAGCTGGTCGGTCAGCAGTTCGGGATGGCGCCGTGCCACGCGCAGCCCGCGCACGCCGAGTGCCGGGTTCGGCTGGTCGCCCAGCCGGACATAGGAAGCGGGCTTGTCCGCCCCGATGTCCAATGTCCGGACGGTGACCTCTCGGCCGGCGAACGCGTCGAGCACCTCCTTGTACGCCGCCGCCTGCTCCGCGACGGACGGTGGTTCGTCGCGGTCGAGGAAGGTGAACTCGGTACGGAACACCCCCACGCCCTCGGCGCCGGCGGCAAGCGCGTCGGGCACATCGCCCGCGCCGCCGACCGCGGCGAACAGCTGAACCGGGCGGCCGTCCTTGGTTCGGCCCGGCCCCTGCGCAGCGGGCGTCGAGGGCTCGGGGACCTTCACCGCTGCGCCGACAGCGTCGGAGTCGGGGTCGGCAGTGACCTCGCCGGTCGATCCGTCGACCATGACCTGCTGTCCGCTGCGCAACGAAGCAACGCCCGGACAGGCAACGACGGCGGCGATGCCAAGCGACTTGGCGAGCACCGCGGTGTGGCTGGTCGGCCCACCGCGTTCGGTCACGATTGCGAGCACCTGTGCCGGATCGAGCCCGGCGGTGACGGCCGGTGACAGGTCCCGAGCGACGAGCACGAACGGCGTGCCGGGATCAGGGATCCCGGGTGGCGGCTCACCGAGCAGTCGCGCCACCACCCGATCGCGGATGTCGTCGAGCTCAGCGCGGTCGGGCACCGCGCGCATCGGATCGGCGGCGCGCATGTCGCGGTAGGCCGCAAACGCCTCCCATGCCGCCCGGGGCGCGGCACGACCTGAGCTGACCAGCTGCGCGGCAAGCGCCGTCAGCGACGGGTCACGTGCGATGCGTGCCTGTCGGACGAGCACCGAGCCCGAGGCACCGGCACGAGTGGCAAGCGCCTCGAGCTCGCCGCCGACAGCCTCGAAGGCGTCGAACGCGCGTGCCGTCTCAGCGGGCGCATCGATCGGCGCGCCGTCCCGCGGCGGGAGCACCGGCCCGTGGACTCGAGCGACCGGACCGACGGCAATGCCCGCGCTGACACCGATCCCGCCGTACGTCGAGGGCATGGGAAGGCGACGTCAGGCGCTTGCGGGTTCGGCGCCGGCTGGTAGGTCCGGAGCCTCGCCGCCGGGCGGCAGCACCAGCCCGGCGCGGGTCAACAGCCGCACGATCGCGAAGGCAACCAGCAAAGTGGCGTAGCCCGCGAGCACATCGACCAGGTAGTGGTTGGCGGTCGCCATGACGACTATTGACAGCACGACGGGATAGAGCAGGCCGAGGACCTGCGTCAGGCGGTGACGGCCGTATCGCACCATCTGCCAGCCACACCACAAGGCCCAGCCGACGTGCAGCGAGGGCAGTGCGGCGTACTGGTTCGTGTCGGCGCCCAGCCCGCGTGGCGCGCTCGCGGCGTTGCTCCACCACCCGTAGTGGGAGAGCTTCGCCATGGTGTCGATGTAAGCCGGCAGCAACCTCGGGGGCGCGACCGGCAGCAGCGAGAAGCCGACCAGTCCGAGAATCGTGGCGATCATCAGCACGGAGCGTGCGGAGGAGTACGCCGCGCCATGCCGGCGCCACATCCAGACGAGGACGACCGGCGTGACGATGTAGTGCAGCGAGGCATAGATGTAGTCGGCGGACAGGCCGAGCGCGAGATGCGCCGAGAACAACTTGTTCAGCCAATGCTCCGGAGCGATCCCGATGGCCTTCTCGAAGTGCAGGATCGACCGGCCATGCGCGAATGCCACGCTGGACTTGCCCTCGACGAGAAAGCGCGTGAGGTCGTACATCGAATAGACGCCCGCAATGAGCAGTACCTCGCGGAAGCCTCGGATCGCCATCCAGATCCGGCGGCGCTCTTTGAGGCGGGGATACCAGGAAACGATCCCGGTCAACGGGGTCGCCTTGCGGACGATCACCAGGTCGGAGCCATCGTCGGCCAGCGCGGGAGCGCCAGAGGCGGCGAGATCCGTGGAGAGATCAAGGCGCTCCGAGGTCATCGCTCACCTCCCGTCGCCGATCGTCAGTCACCGGTCCGACAGTTCCGACGCCGAGCGCGTGTGACCCGGTCAGGCCGCGTTCAGTCCCGGCGACGCGGCGTACCCGGGCGACACGGCGGAGCTGGGGTGTCGATCCGGTCCTTGCGCTTTCTTACTACTTTGTCACGAGCGCCGCCGCTAAGGCGAGTTATTCCCGGCTCATGAGGTTCGCACCAGCCCGCGACCGGTGACCAGCGGAAGATCGAGCGCAGTGACCAGTCCCGGGGCCGCCTCGACGACATGCGGCAGCGCGTTGATCAATCGCATCGCGGTGGCCTTCAAGCCGGCCGTGTTGTGGTCGCCGTCGCTGCCGAGCAGCTGGAGGTCGACGGTGTAGTTGGGCTCGCCGGTGATGATGACGCGGTAGCAGCCGTGCCCCGCGGGCTGCGGCCAGTCAGGTGCGAGGTCGTCGCGCAGCCTCGTCACATGTTCGAGGACGAGCACTGCCTTGCCATCGACCATGCCGCGGACCTCGAACCGCAACGCCGCCTGGGTGCCCTTGGCGATCGTGCCGGTCGGGATCTCGAAGTCCTCCGGCGCGGGGAAGCGGACATAGCTCTCCTCGACCGAGTCGAGCGTCACGTCGAGGGCCTGCGCCATCTGGTGGACGATGCTGCCCCACGCCATGGTGAGCACGCCGGGAAGCAGGATGAACGGCGTCGTGTCCAGCGAGACGCCGAAGCCCATGATGTCGCCGAGCACCGAGGCCTGGTCGTAGGTCGCATAGTTGAGCAGCTCGATGCAGCGAACCTGCTCGATCCGTTCGCTGATCCCGGTGATGAGCAGCGGCAGCGCGTCATTGCCGAATCCCGGATCGATGCCGTTGACGAAGATCGACGTACCGCCCTCATGTGCCGCCGCGATCACGTCCGCGGCCATCTCGTCGGCGACGCCGTACGGGTACTGCAAAAAGACCGGGCTGCTCGAGACGACGTTGATACCGGCGCGTAAGAACCGGGCGAGGTCGTCCAGTGCCTCGACGATCCGATCGTCGGCCCATGCCGTATGCACGATGCAGTCCGGCTTCAGCGCGAGCAGCGCGTCGGCGTCGTTCGTCGCCGCAATCCCGAGAGTGCGACCGAGCCCGGCGAGCTCACCGGCATCCTTGCCGACCTTGTCGGGATTGGACACCCACAGCCCGACCAGCTCGAGGTCAGGACGGGCGTCGATGCCGGCGATCGCGTGCTTGCCGACATGCCCGGTGCTCCACTGGACGACGCGATAGGTACGACTCATCAGGCTCAGCCTTCTGTAAGTGCGGCGACGGGAGCAGCGAAGTCGGGAAGTGAGCAGGTCTGGTCAAGGCCGAGCACCTGCATGAAGCGGCCCTGCGAGAGGTACTTGCCGATCACCAGCGACAGCTCGACGATCTCGCCGGCGTCGAAGTGCTGCTCGAGTCGCGCCATCAGCTCGTCGCTGATCGCGACCGAGTCACCGCAGAACAGCTCGGTGAACTCCAACGCGACCTGTTCGGCGTCGGTGTAGTCGCCGCCGTCACGCCACCCGGCGACCCCGACCAGCGCGTCTTCGTCCAAGCCGGCTTCGACTGCCTCCGGGCTGCGCCACGACAGGCACACCGTGCAGCCGTTGAGGATCGCGATCCGCATCCGGACGAGCTCGTGGAGACGCCAGTCGAGGCTGCTCGAGAAGGTCGCCGCGTTCATCGCGCCGACCGCCTTCGCGAAGTCGGGACGCAGCGACAGCGCCTTGACGATGTCGAGCTGGTCACCGTCCGGCAGCGAGATCCGAGCCATCTGCGACCTCCGGCTACGGGTGGTTTCTGACGGAGCGTCAGATTAGCGCGCCAGTTCTGTGCAGCGTCTCGCCCATCTGCTGCGTTGTCATAGGTGACGCGGATCCACGAGGCCGGGAGACACATTGAGCGACCAGACGTTCCAGGAGTTCGTCCTGGCACGCGGTCCTGAGCTGACCCGCTTCGCCACGCTGTTGTGCCGCGACCGGCTCCAGGCTGAAGACCTGGTGCAGGACACGCTTGCATCCGCGTACGTGAGCTGGCGCCGGATCGAAGCTGCGGCGTCCCCCGAGGCCTACGTCCGCAAGATGCTGGTCAACCGCCACGTGTCCTGGTGGCGCCGCCACCGCGGCCGGGTGGAGCCACGGGCAGTCGTGCCCGACTCCATTGCTCCCGACCCGACCGACATCGCGGCGACCGCCGACGCGGTCCGGCGAATGCTGCTCGAACTTCCACCCAAGCAGCGAGCCGCGGTCGTCCTCCGCTACTACGCCGACTACACCGACCGTCAGATCGCCGAAACCCTCGGGTGCGGCGAGCCGACGGTGCGCAGCCAGATCTCGCGTGCTCTCGCCAACCTCCGCGGGCCCGCCGCCGCCGCTCAGCTCGGGCTCATCGAAAGGACCCTCACATGAACGTCGAAGACATCGTCCGCAGTGGCCTGCACGACGCCGCCGAGCAAGCCGCGCCGATCGCCGACCTGCACCTGACCGCGGTGCAGCGCGGCCACCGCCGGCGTACCGCGCGCCGTCTCGCGACCACCGGCGCAGTCGCGCTCTCGGTGGCTGCGATTGCCGGCCTTGGCGTGGTTGTCGCGGGCAATACCGGCGGCGGTGGGGAACACGTCATCCGGACCGCCACCGGCACCGGCACCGGCCAGCAGCAGGTCGTCGCCGATCCGTGGTGGCAGACCTGGACGGTCGGCCGCCACAACGGTGCGGTCGACCCGCGCTTCCTAGCGGCCGCGCAGCCCAAGTACAGCGCCGACTCCACACCCGAAAAGATCCAGGCCTACGCCGCAGGCACGACGGCGGACGGCACCCAATGGGCGATGCTCACCGACCAGAGCAACCCCCACGTGATGCAGTGGCTGCAAGGCTGGGATGGCGCTCCCGACTTCGGCGAGAGCAGCCAGACGGTGACGCCGGACGTGACGTGGACGTCATGGTCGATCCCGACGCGGGACGCGCACGACGGAACCACGGACAACCAGGAGTGGCTGATCGTCGTCGGCCGACCTGGGACGACCTCGATCGACTACAGCCCGGACGGCACAAC
>DATAUF010000122.1:0-7498 GCA_036268405.1 Mycobacteriales bacterium | reverse complement strand
GACGGTGTAGGTGCTGCGCCCGTAGTGCAGCAGGTGTCCGTCGTCGGGGTCGATGAGGAGCTTGCGCAGCGGCGAGCCGTCGGCGAGCAGGCGCAGGGCGGCTTGGGCGGGGATCAGGCCGTAGCCGATGACCTCGGCGGGATGGTTGGCGAGTCCGAGGGTGGTGGGGGTGTCGATCGTGACGTTGACACTGATCGCGCGGCTGTGGCGGCGCGGTGCACCGGGGGAGGTCAGGTAGTTCTCGGCCCAGGCGACCAGTCCGGCGAGCTTGCGCTCTGCACCGGTGGCTTGCAGTGTCGGTTTCGTGGTCTGGGCGTAGGCGGTGAGGCCGGTGGTGATGGTGGCGGTGAACTCCAGCGGTCCCTTGATGTACAGCTCTCCGGTGCCGTCGTCGTTGCAGGTGTGCTCGACGATGACCTGGCGGCGTGCGGTCTCGGCGCGTTCCCGCCAGGTCGGGTCGAGCCGGGCCAGCCAGCGGCGCAGTGAGGCTTTGAACAATGTGAGGTCCTGGCGGTGGGAGAACCGAAGCAGCCGTTCCTCGATCTGTTGCGCGAGCTCGTCGGGGAGATGCGCGACACCGTCGTGAAGGGCCTGGGCCTGACGTGCGGTGATCCGCCCCTCGGCCATCGCCTGTCGGGTCGCGGCCAGCCGGCCGGCCAGGTCGCGGGCGAACCCCACCTGACGGTCCGCGGCGTAGAGGCTGCACCGGGTCGCGACCGACACATCGTGCGCGGCCCAGTCCTCCTTGCGTTCGGCGGGCTTGGGCCCGGCCAGGGCCGCCGTGAGCTCGGAGCGGAATGCCTCGATGTGGCTGATGAGCTCGCTGCTCCGCTTGAGCGCCCACGCCTTAGCTGCGTTCGACAGCTCTGTGACGGGCGACAGGGTCAGGAGTGCCAGCGTGTGCGGACCAAGGGGAAGCTGACACGCCTCGTCGACTGGCTGATCGTGGAAGCCCATTCCGGCCAGCACGTCCGGAGGAGTCTGGTTGAGCTCGGCCCAGGCCTCGTCCGGGATCGGCTCCCAGTCACCGAGATCCCGCGGATCCGGCTCATCCCAGCCTGGCGGGATCAGCAGCACCGCACCCCGAGAGTCGAACATACGTTCGAACATAGGCCACCGCGCCGACAGTTTCCAGCGCCAGGATGGGATTGGCCGCAAGCGGCCATATATCAGTCGACCGCGAACACCTTCATGACCTCGTCGCCGTAGTCGTTGATCACCTTTGATGGCGATCTTGCCGGTCTCCAGTACGTCGAACGGCCGGGATTCGGTGCGGGACAACGATTCCCAGGCTTGTTCGTCGATGTCGGCCTTCAGTGCGGTCCTCAGCCGCTTGTAGGGATCGCCACCCCCGGACGCAGCGACAGCACCGACAAGATCGCGCTCTGTCTCGCCGAAGACGGTGAACAGGTTGCCTGCGCCGGTCTTCTTGAGGTCCTCGCCCATCAGCAGGTCGGCGTTCATCCGGACCAGCAGCACCGGGATCCTGCCTAGCTGGTGTGAGCCGGCGACGGTCGCGAAGCCTTCGGTGGACGGCTCGACGGTGACGCCGTCTTCCTCGGTGACCTCGGCTGGACAACGGTCTCTTGCTCAGGTCGGACGTTCATACGTTGTTCGACGCCGGCTATCTCGGACTAGACCCGCAGTGGCGGCTGATGGTGAGCCCGCGACTGCGCGCCGAGTTCGACAACGGCGAGGAGTTTTACTTGAAGGCGGGCTCGGAGATCGCGTTGCCGGACAGTCGGATTAACCGTCCAGCGCGCGAGTTTCTCGAGTGGCACGCAGACGCGCGCTACTTGCGCTGATCTACACCGAGCTCAGGAGGCGCGCAGAGCGGTACGCAGCTCGCGGATATCGGCGTGAACGGTTTCAAAGCGAGCGTTCATGTCGGTGCGTAGTTCGTTGAGATCGCTCCGGAACTCGCCGCGCAGGGTGTTGATATCTCCGCGGAGGTCGGTACCGACGCTGTTGATATCCCCGCGTAGCTCAGACTGAACTCCATCGATCCGCCCCAGGACCGAGAACAGCGCACCCGACAGCACGCCAAGGCTTGCGCCGAGTAAGCCGATCAACGTCCACACCGCCGCCATCACGTTTTCCATGCTTGCACGCCAGTCTCTTTCCGGAGCCGCTCCGCAGTGGTGCCTGTGCAAATCCGGGTCCGGTAGGTACGTTCCGTTCATGGATGAGATGACCCTGTTGGGCACCGTGTTGGGCAAGACCGCGGACATTGTCGACGGAGTTGAGCCGAGCGCGTGGGACAGCCCGACGCCTTGTTCGGAGTACACGGTCAAGGACCTTTTGGGGCACATGGTCGGCTGGTCGGCTTCTTTCGACGGCGCCGCGAACGGCCGTGCGCCAGAGGGTGACCCGACCGCGTACAAGGTGACGGCGGCGTCGTCCGCCGAGTTCCGTGCGGTGCTCGAGAGCATCGTCGCCGGCTGGACCTCGAACGGAACTGACAGATCGGTCTCACTCATCGGTGCCGGTGAGATGCCGGGTCAGATGGTCTTCGACATGACCCTGATGGAGTACCTCGCGCACGGCTGGGACCTCGCGACGGCGACCGGCCAATCGATGCCGTACACCGACGAAGAGGCGCAGGCCATCCTCGACCTCGCGGTGAAGCATCTCGGCGACGAGTGGCGTGGCGATGGCAAACCGTTCGGGAAGATCGTCGAGGTGCCGATCGACGCGCCACCGCTGGATCGTTTCGCCGGCCACATGGGCCGATGCCTTAGCTAGGAACGCAGATCAACCGATCTGCTTCGCCGCCGCGTTGAGCTGCACGCGCGCCAGGGCCACACCGACGATCGCGGAGATCGCGACGATGAGTACGGCACCGCCACCCGTCGGCTTGTCGAGCATCACGAACACCACGCCGAGGAAGCTGACCGTGGCGATGTGTGCGACGTACCAGATGAAGGGGTCGAGCGTCTGTCGGCGTAGCTCTGTCGAGGCCACGCCCTCCCCGGCCGCTTCGATTGCGGCGACCAGCTTCTTGCTGTGCGGCGCAAGCAGTGCGCCCGCAAGGCCTTCGACGACTATCAGCGCGATCAGACCGGTGAGGATCCAGCCGTCCCCCCACTTCAGGTCCTCGAGGTGAATGAGCCAGGCTCCGAAACCCAGAATGAACAGCGCGAGGATCGGCAGCATCGGCTCGAGCCGGTGAACGAGGGCAGCGAAGGGTCGCATCTGTTGCACCGTCTTTGCGCGGGGGAGCGCATGAAGAGCCGCGTGCAACACGGCCGCGATCATGAATGACACGACGACGACACCGACGTGCAGGAAAACCACGACGCCGACCTTGTTGATGCCCACAGCTGCCTCCCAGGCTCAGTTGGGGAGACTAACGCTGCCTACCGCGAAGGGCTTTAGAGCCACGCCTTGAGGGTTGCGGCCGTGTCGCTGCGGCGCAGCTCGCGCAGGGTGTCCCGCTCGATCTGACGGATCCGCTCGCGGGTGAGACCGAGCTCCTTGCCGACCTCGTCCAGCGTGCGCGACCGGCCGTCGTCGAGGCCGAACCGCATCCGCATCACGACGGCCGAGCGCTCCGGAAGGCTGGACAGCACCATGCGGAGCCGGTCCTGCAGCAGCCCGAAGTCAACGACGTCCGCAGCAATCGGCGCGTCCATGTCCTCGATGAACTCACCGAAGGTGGCCGTGCCGTCGTCGCCGACCGGGGTCTCGAGCGAGAGCGTCTCGCGGCCGTAGCCGAGGATCTCCTCGACCCGCTCGGCGGTCATCTCGAGGATGGCGCCGATCTCGCCGAAGGTCGGCTCGCGGCCGTACTCGGTGGCCAGGTCGCGCTTGACGCGCAGCGCCTTGTTGATCTGCTCGACCATGTGCACCGGCACGCGGATGGTGCGGCCCTGGTCGGCGATGGCGCGCTGGAGCGCCTGGCGAATCCACCACGTGGCGTACGTCGAGAACTTGTAGCCCTTGGTGTAGTCGAACTTCTCAACCGCGCGGACCAGGCCGATGTTGCCTTCCTGGATCAGGTCGAGGAGCGTCAGCCCCTTGCCCTGGTAACGCTTCGCGAGCGACACAACGAGGCGGAGGTTGGCCTCGAGGAGGTGATTGCGGGCGCGCGCACCGTCTGCGGCGATGGCCTGCAGGTCCCGACGCAGCTTCACGGGGATCTTGGCGATCTCCTTGGCGTCGGCCTGGCGGATCTTCTCTGAGGCGTAGAGGCCGGCCTCGATGCGCTTGGCGAGCTCGACTTCCAGCTCGGCGGTGAGCAGTGCCACGCGGCCGATGTCGGTGAGGTAGACGCGGACCAGGTCGGTGGTCGGTACCTCGTGGTCCCAGACGTCGTCGGCCTCTTCGGCCTCGACGACCTCAGCAACCTCGGTGGCCGGAGCCGCGCCGGGAGCGTCCGAGCCGATGGTGATGCCGCGCTTGCGAATCGCCGCAATGACGCGCTTGGCCTCGGCGGGACCGACGCCGGCCTCGTCGAGCGCGGTCCGGACCTCGGCGAAGGTCAGCGAGCCGGCCTCCGTGCTGTCGAGAAGGTCCTCGACGGCGGCAGGCAGGGAAGAGCCGTTGGCGTCCGGGCGGGCGATCGTGGCAGTGCTCATGGCGTGCGTCGGTCCTCAACTCGTATGGTGGTGGTGGCTGCTGTACCGGTGTTCGTCCGGTACAACGCGCAGAGCACCGCGAGTGTTCCGCGGCGCGACCGGCCATTCTGCCTCATCGGAGCGGGGATGTCACCCCTCAGTCCGCGGGAAGAGCCCCCGGAAAGCCGAGATCGTCGCCTCGCGCCAGAGTGGCGCCCAGGCTCGAGGCACGCTCACGCGCGCTTGGCGAGTCGACTCCGACGGCCATGATGGCCGCCCCGCTCTGTTCGGCAATGGCACGTAGCCGTCGTACCCCGTGATGTTCGTCACTATCCGCCCGCCCGGCGAGGCGGAGGTCAAACTGGACCACGTCCGGCTTGATCGCGGCCGCCCGGGCGAGCGCGTGATCGTCGTCCGCGATGTCCGCCAGTACGATCCGCCACCCCCAGCTGCGGATCTCCTCGATGCCAGCCGCGAGCGAGATCCCGTCCGCGAAAGCGTCCTCGTGCACCTCGGCTGCGATCCGCAGCTCCCGGTTGCCGCGAGCGATGGTGCCGGCGAGCCGTGGCGGACAAGGTGTGAGGTAGGTCTCAGGTTCCGGGGTGAGATGCAGCTCGGAGGCCGGCCGGGTGAGCATGTCCTCGATCGCCAGGGCACGAAACGCCCAGTCCAGCCGTTCGACCAGGCCGAGGGAGCGCGCGCCTGCCAGCAGGCTCAGGGTGTCGGCGACGCCGGTGCCCTCCGCCCCGCGGCCGGTCGCCTTGTAGCCCACCAGCGCACCGTCGGACAGCGAGTGGATCGGCGCGTAGTCGGGGCCGAGCCGCCGTGGCTCGTGAAGCAGCTGTTCGATCTGCTCCCTCACGCGGCGGGTCTGGGCGACGTCGGGGCCGAGCGACATCGGGTATCCCTTCAGGACGTCAGCGCTGGCCGACGAACAACGATTGTGCCCCCCGCGCTACCGAACCACGATTGTCGTACAGCGTCGACCTCGCCAGGCCGAAGCCGCCCGGATCGATCGTGGTGGCCGCTTCCAGGCAGATCCACTCGCCCTGCGGATAGCGCTCGAGGTGGACGGTGAGATCGGGGTTGATGAACGTCCAGCCTTCGAACGGCAACACGTTGGACAGTCCGTTGCCACAGTCGGCGACGGCCATGAGGCGCTGCAGACCGGAGGTCTCCTCGCCTGCGACCAGTGGAATCCGCTGGCGCATCCAACAGGCCGCCGCGCCCGGCTCGTGCCACGCGCCGCTCACGAGCCGCATCTCCATCTGGTGCAGGAACGGCGCACCCCATGGCGCCGGCTCCTCGGCGTCCGGCATCGATGGGGCGGGACCCGGTCCGGGCACGGTGTCGGGAAGATCGAGCTTTGCGGTGCGGATCCGCCACGCCCTGCCGCGCGCTGCCGGACGGCCGCCCGCGACCAGCTCGGACTCGATGAGCTCGACGCTGCGACCGGTGCGCACCACCTCGGCGGTGACGGCGACCTCGCCGACAGGGACGGGCCCGAGGATCTCCACGGCAACGCGTACGACGGTGCCCGGCCAGCTCGCAGGCGTCAGCTCAGAAATGCGCGCGAGCATCGCCGACGGCGGCCCACCGTGCTGGAGATTCGGGTCCCAGGGACCGCCGGTGGCCTCGGTCCCGGTGAAAACCGACGAGTCCGACGTGGGCAAATAGAAGGCTTCTTCCACCCGGCGGACCCTACGCTGCCGCAGTGACCGCGACGCACGCTGTGATCATCGTCGCTATCGGCGTGTTTGCCGGGGCGGTCAACACCATCGTTGGATCCGGGTCCCTCCTGACGTTTCCGACGCTGCTCGCGCTCGGCTATCCCGCCGTCCTCGCCAACGTGTCCAACACGGTCGGGTTGATCAGTGGATCGGTAAGCGGCGCGATCGGCTATCGCCGCGAGCTCACCGGACAGGCCCGGCGGATCCTGGTTCTCATGCCGGCGCTCGTGGTCGGCACCGTGATCGGGGCCGTGCTGCTGCTCGAGCTGCCGGGGTCGGCGTTCCGGCACGTCGTACCGGTCCTGATCCTCTTTGCGGTCGTGCTGGTGATCATCCAGCCGCGGGTTCAGCGCCGCCGGGCCGCGGCCGGCCGGCGAGTTGAGCACCCAGGTCCGCAGCTGCAGATCGGTATGTTCCTGACGTCGATCTACGGCGGCTACTTCGGTGCAGGCATGGGCATCATGCTGTTGGCGCTGTTCGCTATCAGCCTCGATGACGACATTCAGCGGCTCAACGGTGCGAAGAATGTTGTCGCAGCGTCGATCAACGGTGTGGCCGCGATTTTCTTCGTGATTCGAACCCACATCGATTGGGATGTCGCGGGCCTGCTACTCGTGGGATCCACCTTCGGCGGTCAGATCGGCGCGCACTACGGCCGCCGGATCCCACCGAGCGCGCTGCGGGTGATGATCGTCGTAGTCGGGACCGGAGTAGCAATCAAGCTGCTCGTCTCGGGCTGACAACCTTTCGCGGCGCCGTGGTGTCGTAGCGGTTGTGTGGGAGCGCGCATCGGACTTCGACGACTTCGTCGTCGGTGCAGCTCCTGGGCTGCTCCGGATCGCGGTTGCGCTAACCGGCGAGCGCGCAGCCGGCGAGGATCTGCTGCAGGACGTACTCGAGCGGATGTATGTCGCGTGGCCGCGCATCGACGACGCGTCGGCATATGCACGCAGGTCGCTGGCGAACGGCTCTGCGAACAGGTGGCGCCGGCAAGCGCGGCGGCCCGAGCATTCGGTGGCCCAGGTCCCCGACGTCAGCGTCACCGATCGATCGTCGGAGCTCAGCGACTACGCCGATTGATCGGAGATCATCGTGACCCTCGACGAACAGACAATCGTGGGTGCGCTGGGCGACATCGATGTCGTTGTGCCCGGCGACCTCGTCAACCGCGTCCGGGTGGGTGGTCGCCGCCGACTGCTCCGTCGGAGG
>DATAUF010000121.1:0-88259 GCA_036268405.1 Mycobacteriales bacterium | reverse complement strand
GCAGCGCCTCGCTGCCGTGCGCCTGCTCGGCGGCGATGCAGACGCGAACCGGGCCCCACGCCTTCTTCATCATGTCCAGGTACTTCTCCGGCAGGTCACGGCCGGAGTTGAGGACGGCGAGACTCATCACGTGCCAGCGGGTCTCGACATCGCGGACCTTCTCGACCTCGAGCATCCAGCGCGACGTGATCCACGCCCACGGGCACAGCGGGTCGAACCAGAAGTCAGCGATAGTTGTCATAGCAACAATCGTAGACCTCGGCTGCGCGGCGGATCCAGCGGCGGATCCACAGGTCAGGGCTATGCGGCCGCGGATCGTGGCAGACTCACTACGTGTCTGCTGAGAACCTGACCCGCGCCGAGGCGCAAGAGCGCTCTGAGCTTCTCGCCGTCGACTCCTACGACGTGCACCTGGACCTGTCGATGGCCCTCGACGAGCCCA
The DNA here is from genome assembly GCA_036268405.1 of Mycobacteriales bacterium. GTDB lineage: Bacteria > Actinomycetota > Actinomycetes > JAFAQI01 > JAFAQI01 > DASZTV01. The sequence goes on along the minus strand of DATAUF010000121.1, from coordinate 87,817 downwards.
CGATCTTCCGCTCGGAGTCGACCATCCGGTTCACCTGTCGTGAGCCCGGCGCCTCGACCCATCTCGACATCACCGCCGACCGGATCGTCGCGGCGACCCTCAACGGTGAGCCCGTCTCGCTCGACTCCTTCACCGGTCAGCGGATCACGCTGACCGGGCTCGCAGCGGACAACGAGCTGCGGGTCGTCGCCAACTGCGTCTTCTCGCGAACCGGCGAGGGCCTGCACCGGTTCGTCGACCCGGTCGACAAGGAGGTCTACCTCTACTCGCAGTTCGAGACCTTCGACGCCCATCGCATGTTCGCGTGCTTCGACCAACCCGACCTCAAAGCAACGTTCCGCATGGTCGTCGACGCACCGGAAGAGTGGCTGGTGCTGTCCAACATGCCGTCGACGGTGACCGAAGGTCACCACATCTTCGACGAGACACCGCGCCAGTCGAGCTACATCACGGCGATCGTTGCGGGGCGCTACGAAGGTACGACCGGCGAGCACGACGGGATCCCACTCGGGGTCTACTGCCGCAAGTCGCTGGTGGGCTACCTCGACGCCGACGACGTCTTCGAGGTCACGCGGCAGGGCTTCGACGCCTACCACCAGCTCTTCGACGTGCGTTACCCGTGGCCGAAGTACGACCAGATCTTCGTCCCCGAGTTCAACATGGGCGCGATGGAGAACGCCGGCTGCGTGACGTTCAGCGAGAGCTACGTCTTCCGCTCACGGGTGACCGACGCCGCCTATGAGCGGCGAGCCGTCACCGTCCTGCACGAGATGGCGCACATGTGGTTCGGCGATCTCGTCACGATGCGCTGGTGGGACGACCTGTGGCTCAATGAGTCCTTCGCGGAGTACGTCTCGACGCACGTCACGGCAGGACACACGCGCTGGCCCGACGCCTGGACGTCGTTCTGCAACATCGAGAAGACCTGGGCATACCGCCAGGACCAGCTCGCGACGACGCATCCGATCGCCGCCGACATCGGTGACATCGAAGCCGTCTCGACCAACTTCGACGGCATCACCTACGCCAAGGGCGCGTCGGTGCTCAAGCTGCTCGCACACTGGGTCGGGGAGGATGCGTTCTTCGCCGCCACCCGCGCGTACTTCGCGCAGCACGCGTTCTCGAACACCACACTCCAGGACTTCCTCGGCGCGCTGGAGTCCGCGAGCGGCCGTGACATGTCGCAGTGGGCAAAGGAGTGGCTGCAGACCGCCGGCGTCAACACGCTCCGCCCGTCGTTCGATGTCGATGCCGATGGTCGTTTCACCTCCTTCGCGGTCGAGCAGACCGCTCCGTCGGAGCACCCGACGTTGCGAGCACACCGGCTGCGGATCGGCCTCTACACCGACGGCCCGGACGGACTGAGCCGGTCGCATCAGGTCGAGATCGACGTGACGGGACCCCGTACAGAGGTTCCAGAGCTCGTCGGCACCGAACAGCCCGATCTCGTGCTGCTCAACGACGACGACCTGACCTACGCCAAGATCCGGCTCGACGACCACTCCTGGCGCACTCTCGTCGCCTCGATCGGCCGCTTCAAGGACCCGCTAGCGCGGACGATCTGCTGGGGCGCGGCCTGGGACATGGCCCGCGACGCCGAGGTCACGGCGGGCGACTATCTCGACCTCGTACTTGGCGGCATCGGCCAGGAGACCGAGGTCGGCACGGTGCAGACCTTGCTCCGGCTCGCGGCACAAGCGATCGACCCGTACGGCGATCCAGCGAGGGTCGACGAGCGACGACAGCGACTTGCCGCTCGCGCCTTCGAGCTGTTCGATGCGAGCGACGCCGGCAGCGACCGCCAGCTCGCCTTCGCACGCGCCGCCGCCGCGAACGCGGCCGACGACCAGCAGCTCGCCCGGGTCGCGGCGCTGCTCGACGGCAGCGAGTCGGCCGAAGGACTGGTGGTCGACACCGAGCTTCGCTGGGCGCTGCTGCATCGCCTGGTCTCGACCGGACGCGTCGGCGCCGACGCGATCGATGACGAGCTCGCGCGGGATGACACCTCCGCCGGCCGCGAGCATGCGCTGACACTGCGGGCATCACAGCCGACCGCCGAGGCCAAGGCCGAGGCCTGGCGCGCTGTGGTGGAGAAGGGCGAGCTGCCCAACGCCGAGCAGGAAGCGACCATCGCCGGCTTCGCGAGCTTCGAGCAGCGCGACCTGCTCGTCCCCTACGTCGACAGCTACTTCAACGCGATCGGCGACCTCTACCGGACCCGGTCCACGGAGATGGCCCAGCAGCTGATCGCCGGCCTCTACCCGATCTGGGCGACCGACGTCACAACGATCGAGCGCACCGAGGCCTACCTCCGCGACGAGCAACCGGGCGCGGCGCTGCGGCGCATGCTGCTCGAGGCGCGGGATGCCCTCGCCCGCGCACTGACGTCCCGCGCCCGCGACACGGCCTAGCGGTTCAGCCCGGCGGCCAGACATTGCCGTCGGCGAGATCGCTCGCGATGACAGTGGCGATCCGCCGCACGCTTGCCGTATCGAGCAGCACCAGCCCGAGCTCGCGGTCATGAAGCAGCGACGCGTCGCTGAGGTTCTCCGAGCCGACGAAGCCGATCCCGTGGCCCGTGCCCGCGTCGATCGCCATCAGCTTTGCGTGCAGGTAGAGCGGGCGCTCGCCGTACATCACCCGCACCTGCGCCCCGGATCTCGCCAGCGCGGTCAACGCGGGTCGCCAGGCATCCGAGTAGGTCATGGCGACACTGACCCGGACCCCGCGACGCGCTGCGTCCAACAGCGTGCCGACAACCGCCGGACTGCTGAGCTCCTCCGACTCCACGGCAACGCTGCGATGCGCCCGCTTGATCAGGGCGATGAGGTCGGCCCACGACTGGCGCGGACTCCAGACCAGGTCGTCGGCCGCCGGCGTCGTATCGGCGCCACCCCGCAGATCGGCGGCGAAGACCGACTCGATCGCCGCGACGTCCGCGGGATCGTGGTCGACGACGGCCAGATCGCGCGTCGTGGCGTAGTAGCTGCTCGCCAGGTTCAGAGACATCACGACAGCGGTGCGGCCGTCGATGACGAAGGTCTTCTCATGCGTCGCGAAGAACCGGGACGTCGACCACGCGACCTCGACGCCCCGGTCGCGCAAGAATGCGTACGCCGGGCCGTTGCGGTCACGTTCGAGTCGGCCGTCGAAGAGCACCCGCACGTGCACACCGCGCCCCGCGTCCATGGCAAGGATCGACTCAGCCGTCGGATCGGCGAGCTCGTAGATCGTCAGGTCGAGCGATCGCTTCGGTGACGCGAGCAGGTCATAGACCGGTTGCATGCCGTCGTCAGGCTCGACGATCAGCCGGTCCGCGCGGGCAGCAGCCGGCACCAGCGACGGCAGCTCGGCCCGGGGCGAACCAGAACCGCGCGAGACATGCCAGCCGACGGCGCAGACGCAGACGACAACAGCGGTCAGCAGGCGGGAACGACGCACGCGACCACGGTCGTCGCGGCCTGCGACAGCCGCGGTCGCCGGTTCAGCGCGTTGTGGATACCGATCGAGCGGCGGTCTTCCGTGGACCGCCGGCGGACGTCGTCTTCTTTGCAGGCGCCTTCTTCGCTGAAGTCTTCTTGGCGGGCGCCTTCTTGGCCGGTGTCCGCTTGGCGGCTGTCTTCTTTGGTTGCGGCGGGTCGCCTCCCAGCGACTCGATCCCGGGTGCCTCGATCTCCGGAGGCGGCTTACCCCCGGTCGCTAGCGACACCAGAACTGCGTACGTCACAGCGACCACCGGCACCGCGAGCACCGCGCCGTAGATCCCCGCGAGCACCGTGCCGGACGCGATCGAGACGGCAATAGCGAGTGGATGCAGCCGGACGTAGCGGCCGACGAGGAAGGGCTGCAGGATGTGCGCCTCGACCTGGTTGTCGACGATCAGGATCGCGATGAGCACGACGCCCAGCACCCAGCCCTGGGTGACGAAGGTGATCGCGACGGCCAGCGCGCCGAAGATGATCGAGCCGACGATCGGCAGGAAGCTTCCAACGAAGATGAGCAGTGCCAGGGGTGCGACCAAGGGCACGCCCATCGCACTCAGCGCGATCGCGGCCACCGCCGCGTGGATCAGCGCGATGATGAACGTCCCGTGGACGAAGCCGCTCAGCCGGCTCCACGCCTGCTCTCCCGCCGCCTCCGCGCGATCACGGCCACGGGGCGGCAGCAGGCCGATGAACCAGTTCCAGATGTTGTGGCCGTCGTACAACAGGAAGAACGTCATGAAGAACCACAGGACGAAGCCGGCGAAGGTCTCCCCGACAGTCGTGAACGTCGACAGCGCGCCGGACGCGACCGAGGACTTGTGGCCGTTGAGATAGTCGGTGATCGTCTTCTCGATGCTCGATGTCGAGGAGTTCTTGACGTGCAGGTCGACCGTGAGGAAATGCTGGAACTTCTGCACCGCGGTGTTCACCTGGTCGACCAGGTCGGAGTACTGGCTGACCGCGCGGTCGATGACGAAGATGCCCACGCCAATAGCGATGATCGCCGCCACGATCACGGTCAGCCAGGTCGCGAGTGCTCGCGGCATCCCCTTCCTCGTCAGCCAGCTGACGAACGGGTACGCGAGCGACGTCGCGAACAGCGCCGCGAACAGCGGCAACATGACGAAGTACAGAACGCCGAACAGCCCGATCACGACGGACAGCAGCGCACCGATCACCAGGATCCGCCAGGCCCATCCGGCTACGTCCTCGAGCACTGCAGGCACCGGCATCGGTGACCGGCGATCGGAGGTGTCGCTACTCACCGAGCCAGACTGACATCGACGCGGCCGGATTCATCGGACCCGCGCCGGTACGGACTAGTACGAACCGATCGGGTGGCCGGCTGCCTCGGCGAGCATCCGCACTCCGGTGACGATCCCGCCCGGGAGGTCGCCACCCGCGAACGACGTGGTCATCGACAGCGCCGCCAGGGCACACGCGCGGTCGGTGAGCCGGCGGGCGGCCGCCTCACCGGTCACGATCTCGAGCAGCCGATCGCCTGGCGACACGACGACGAGCACCGTCTCGGGCGCGGCCGCTCCGAACGCCGCGTGCTTGGTTTCCGCGGCGTCGCGGATGTCGCCCTCGACGTCTCCCACGAACACTGAGTAGGACAGGCCGGTCTCAGAGTTGGCGACCGCGATCACCTTCTCGATGTCGCGGTACTGATCGTTGGTGAACGGCTCACCACTCGGCACTTGCGCCACCCCGTGCGCTTGTGCTTGGTGCTGCGCTGCTGTCTGCGGTCACGGTTTCGCCCTCGACGGGCTTCCCGAACCAGCGCGAACCGTGCTCCCAGGCGTTGCCCGGGCGGTAGCGCGGCTTGCTCAGCGCCGACGGGAGCAGGGCCAGTGCCGAGATGATCGCGAACACCCCAACCGGGATGACGACAAAGATCAGGATCGTGAGCCCCGCGCCCAGCGACGGGTAGTGGGCGGCGGTGCCGTCGTCACGCTTCAGCGCGAGCGCGGGTCCCGCCGCGGCGAGCACCGGCAACGTGGCGCCGACAGCGATCGTCACGACGCGAGCGAGCGCGCGCCGACCAGCAGTGCGTTTCCTCACGACGGTGAACTTATCGAATCGGTTTCGGATGCCTGCCAGCAGGCGGGTCGACACGCCTGCTCTACCAGCAAGCCGGTCTGCGACCCGACCAGGGCGCGGCTTCCTCGAACTGAGCGGACAGCCGGAGGAGGGTCTCCTCGCCGTACGGTCGTCCGACGAGCTGGATTCCGATCGGCAGGCCTTCGGCGGACCAGTACGACGGGATCGTGACCGCGGGCTGACCGGACATGTTGTAGGGAGCGGTGAAGGGCGTGAAGCGCTTCTGCGCCTCGAAGTCCGCCGCGGGGTCATCGTCGTTGCGCAAGCCGCCGACCAGCGCCGGCGGCTGGGCGAGCGTCGGGGTGAGGATCGCGTCGAAACCGCTCGTCGCGTCGAGCTCGACGCGCGCCGCCTGCCGGAGCGCAGCGAGCGCTGCGTAGTACTGCGCAGCCGTCGCCCCACGCCCGTTGTCGCGGATCCACCGGGTGAGCGGCCGGACCTTCTCCTCATCGGCCGGTTCGAGCGGCAGCGCAAGAAACTCCTGTGCCCAGACGACTTCGAACGCCGGCACCAGCTCCGGGGTGTACGTCGGGGTGTGGTCGATGACCTCGTGACCCAGCTCCGCGAGCAGCGCGCTGGCGCTCTCATACGCCTCGAGACAGTCAGGGTGCACTGTCGCGTCGGCGATTACCGGGGCTGCGAACCGGCCGATCCGCAGGCGTCCCGCCGGCTCGTCACAAGTCGCCAGGTACGACCTCGCCGGAGGCGGCGCCCATTGCCAGTCGCTCGCGGCCGGTCCGGTCATCGCGTCGAGTAGCGCGGCCGCATCCCGCACCGACCGCGCCAGTGGGCCGTTGATCGCGAGCCCGCTGATCTCCGAGGAGATCGGCGCGTTGGAGACGCGGCCCCGCGACGGCTTGACCCCGAACAAGCCACAGACGGTCGCCGGGATCCGGATCGACCCGCCGCCGTCACTGCCCTGCGCCGCCGGCACGAGTCCTGCCGCGACAGCCGCTGCGGCTCCGCCGCTGGAGCCACCGGCGGAGCGCTCGAGATCCCACGGCGTCCGCGCCGGCGGTGCGTTGTCCGGCTCGGTGTAGCAGGGCAGGCCGAACTCCGGCGTGTTGGTCTTGCCGAGGCTGATCAGCCCCGCCGCCTTGAGCTTGGCGGTGACGGCGTCATCGATTCCGAGATCGAGGCCCGGCCACACCGACGTCCCGAAGTAGGTCGGGACTCCGGCAACCAGGTTGAGGTCCTTGATGGCCGTCGGCACACCGTGCAGCGGCGGGAGCTCTCGACCGTCCGCGACAGCCTGCTCGGCGGCACGCGCACCGGCACGCGCGCTGTCGGCGGTGACGGTGACGAACGCGCCGACAGTGTCGCTCAGCCGGTCGATCCGTTCGAGATAGTGCTCGACCAGCTCCACCGGCGAGAGCGATCCGTCCCGGACCCCCGCGGCCTGCTCGAGCAGCGACAGGTCGTGCAGCTCACCCATGCGTTACTCGCCCGCGCCGGGAGTAACGGGGCTGACGCTCGCCGCGCCCTGCTTCGTCGTACACACCTCTGTCGAATAGGCGACCGTCAGCGATGTCTTGTCGTTGGGCGGAATCACCGCAAGTCGTGTCGACATCGCCTGGTTGCAGTCCGCCGGAGCGAAGTTTCCCGGGTCCGGCATCTGAAGCAACGCGTTCGCGCTGCCGTTCGGCGCGAGCGTGACGGTGGCGGGTTCGCTCCCCCCGAAGGACGCGCCCACACCGAGCTGGTTCCCGTTGGCGTCCAGGAAGGACACACCCGGCCGTCCGAACAACGTGCAGCCATCGCTGCCCTTGTTGGTGAGCACGATCGGCACGATCGTCGAGCCCGCGGCCCCTTGGCCCTGGCCGATCGACAGCGAAAGCTGAGCGGTCTGGCAACGATGCGAGGCCTGGACGGTGCTGGAGAACGACGGCGTCGGCTTCGGCGAGGCGCTCGGCGTCGCCGACGGCGTGGTCGACGCGGTGGCGGTCGGAGTGTCCAGTGGCGGGGTCGCGGCCGTGTTGTCCCCGCCTCCCGACGAGCCGTTGCTGCACGCGGCAGCGACGAATGCGAGCAGGGAAAGCAGTGCGACGCGAGCCTTCATATCGGGGACCCTAACGCTCGCCCGGTCGCAGCCGGATCAGGCAGTTGCCGCCTCGGCGTCGTAGACGTCGGCACCGAGTGCGTCACAGAGGTCGTCGCGCAGGTACGGCCGCCACTGCGGGTTCATCCGACCGGTTCCGAGGACCCGCCACGCGACACCGGTCGGCGCCGCCGGCTGGCGCGGCATCCGCCAACCGAGCTCGGAGATTGCGCGGTCGGCCTTGGCGTGGTTGCAGCGGCGGCAGCACGACACGACGTTCTCCCAGACGTGGCAGCCGCCACGGCTGCGCGGGATGACGTGGTCGATGCTGGTCGCCGGCGCAAGGCAGTAGACGCAACGGCCGCCGTCACGAGCGAAGACCGCTCGGCGGGTCAGGGGAACCGCGCCGCGGTAGGGCACCCGCACGAACCGGGCGAGCCGCACGACCAGCGGGACCCGCAGGGAGAGCCGCTCGCTGTGCAGCTCCTCCTCCGCCGACTCGACGGCAACCGCCTTGCCGCTCAGGACGAGGATGACCGCGCGACGCTGGGACACGACGCACAGCGGCTCGTACGACGCGTTGAGAACGAGCGCATGAGCCACCGTGGCCTCCGACAGAGTTGGGCTCAGCGTACCCAGCCGGTCGCGGTCGCGCCCCTCATTCATCGCGTCCGGCATGACAATGGACGGGTGATGTGCACGTGATGGACCCTCCGGGCCCGCAGCCGATCTCCATCGAAGGCATCGACTCGGCGGCCACCTTCTACGACGCCGTCGGCGGGCATGACACGTTCGAGCGGCTGGTCAGCAGCTTCTACGCCCGGGTCTCGCAGGACCCGGTGCTCGTCGCGGTCTACCCCGATCACGACTGGGCCGGCGCCGCGCGGCGGCTGATGATGTTCCTCGAGCAGTATTGGGGTGGACCGCGGACCTACTCAGAGACCCGAGGCCATCCGCGGTTGCGCGCGCGGCACGTGGCGTTCCGGATCGACGCGGCGGCGCACGATCACTGGCTCACGCACATGCGGGCGGCGCTCGATGACATCGGCCTCGCCGAAGAGGCCGACCACACCATCTGGACGTACCTGACGAACGCGGCGGACGTCCTCGTCAACTCTGAGTAGGCGCCGCGGTCTTGATCAGCTTCAGCCCGAGCTGCTTGAGCGCCAGGCTGACCGGCGTGAAGTAGAACGGGCAGCTGTCGGCCTTGGCCTGTCCACCGGAGAGGATCCCGACGGCATAGGCCACTCCGTGGACGCGGGTGTACACCGGCGAGCCGGAGTCACCCTTGCGCGAGGTGCACTCCGCGCCGGTCGCTCGCCACTCGTTGCCGATGTCGATCCGGCTGTGTCCCGCGGAGATGAACGACACGGTCTGTGATCCGCCAACGACGGTGAAGCCGCAATGCTCCCCAGTCGCCGCCCCCGAGTAGCAGACCTTGACGCCCGGCGCGAGCGGACCCGTGCCCGCGACGGGCATCGTCGAGTGCGATCGAGGTCCCCCGATGAACACCAACGGCGCGGTCGTCACGTGCGGTGCGAGCTGGACGAACGCGCTGTCGCCATCCGAGCCGAGCCGGTACTTCGACGCCGTGACGCGACCGAGCAGGTCGCCGGGTGCGGTGTCGTCGCCGGCCAGCCGTTCGGTCTGGTGGACGAGATAGGCCGGACCGCCGACAAGTGTCGCGACGCAATGTCCCGCGGTGAGAACGCCACGAGCGCCGGTCCGCACGGACCTCACGGCGAAGGACACCGTGCATCCGCTTCCTGAGGTGTCGGCGCGGTGGCTGCTCCACAGGTAGATGTCGCCGCCCGCGATCGCGATGTCACTGCTCCGGCTCTGCCGGCCGGCGGGAGCGCCGACGCCGGCACCGGCTCCTGCCGGTGCGAGCAGCGGGGCCGCCGCGGCGGCTACCAGGCAGGCCACGGCAAGCTTCAGCCTCACGCAGCCGTCCTCGCGTGTCCCACCGCGAACGTGCGACGGAATGGGAACACCGTCCCAGCCGCGCTTCGCGGGTACGCCTCGCGCAACGCCTCGCCGCACTCGGCGAGGAACTCCTCGGTCGCGGCCGGGTCGTCCCGCAGCGCGGTCAGCACGGGCCGCAGCGCGGTGCCCTTGACCCACTCGAGCACCGGGTCGTCCCCGGGCAGCAGGTGCAGGTACGTCGTCTGCCAGACGTCGGGCTCTAGCCCGGCGGCCTCAAGCGTCGCCAGGTAGGTCGCGGGCTCCTCGACGCCGGCCAGCCGGTCGGCATCCTCACCAAGTCGGTCGCGCCAGCGGCGCGACATCCGCAGATCGCGGATCACCGTGTGCGACGGCGCGTCGAAGTTCGCCGGGACCTGGAACGCGAACGCCCCTCCCGGCGCGAGCCAGCCCGCGATCCTGCCGATCAGCTCGAGGTGGTCCGGCGCCCACTGCAGGACCGCGTTGGCGACCACGACCTCGGGTGCGCCGTCGGGGGCCCATTCCCGCAAATCGGCGCACACGTATGACAAACGAGCGAAAGCCTCGGATGGCGCGGCCGCAGCGTCATTTGCCGCGGACGCGGTGGCAATCATCTCCATTGAGCTGTCGACCCCGACGACAGCGGCGTCGGGGTACCGGGCGACGAGCGTGCGCGTGAGCGTTCCGGGACCACATCCGAGATCGACCACCAGTGACGGCGCATCGGCGCGCACCCGCGCCACGAGATCCACGAACGGCCGCGACCGCTCGTCGGCGTACTGCAGGTATTGCGCTGGATCCCAGTTGGGCGCGGGAGTGCTCACGGCGCAGTTCGGTCAGTCGCGGCCGAGGCGGCGGTGCGTCACCCGGTGCGGACGCGCAGCCTCCTCGCCGAGCCGTTCGACCTTGTTGCGCTCGTAGTCGGAGTAGCCGCCCTCGAACCAGTACCAGCGCCCAGGCTGGGAGTCAGTGCCTTCCCAGGCGAGGATGTGCGTTGCCGTCTTGTCCAGGAACCAGCGATCGTGGCTGATCACCACGGCACAGCCCGGGAAGTCCTCGAGCGCGTCCTCGAGCGAGCGGAGCGTCTCGACATCCAGGTCGTTGGTCGGCTCGTCCAGCAGCAGCACGTTGCCGCCCGTCTTCAGCGTCAGCGCCAGGTTGAGCCGGTTGCGCTCGCCGCCGGACAGCACCCCGGCCGGCTTCTGCTGATCCGGTCCCTTGAATCCGAAAGACGCGACGTAGGCCCGGCTGTTGATGTCGGTCTTGCCGACGATGATGTGGTCGAGGCCGCCGGAGACGACCTCCCACAGCGTCTGCTTCGGATCCAGGCCGCCGCGGCCCTGGTCGACGTAGGAGATCTCGACCGTCTCGCCGATCTTCAGCTCGCCGGCGTCCGGCTTCTCATCGCCGATGATCATCTTGAACAGCGTCGTCTTGCCCACGCCGTTCGGGCCCATGATCCCGACGATGCCGCCGCGTGGCAGGGAGAACGAAAGGTCCTCGATGAGGACCCGGTCCCCGAAACCCTTCGTCAGCGCCTGCGCCTCGATCACCTGCGAACCGAGTCGCGGCCCCGGCGGGATCTGGATGGTGTCGCTGTCGATGGGCGCGGCGCGGTCGGCCTCCGCGACGAGCTCGTCGAAGCGCGAGAGGCGAGCCTTGCTCTTGGCCTGCCGTGCCTTCGGGTTCGAGCGCACCCACTCGAGCTCGCGCTCGATCTCCTTCTTGCGCTTCGCGTCCTTCGCGCCCTCGACCTTGAGCCGGGTTGCCTTTGCCTCGAGGTAGGTCGTGTAGTTGCCCTCGTACGGATAGGCGTGGCCGCGGTCGAGCTCAAGGATCCATTCGGCGACGTTGTCGAGGAAGTAGCGATCGTGGGTCACGGCAAGCACTGTCCCCGGGTAGGCGGCCAGGTGCTGCTCCAGCCACTGCACGCTCTCGGCATCGAGGTGGTTGGTGGGCTCGTCGAGCAGCAACAGGTCCGGCTGTTCCAGCAGCAGCTTGCACAGCGCGACGCGGCGTCGCTCCCCACCGGAGAGGACAGTGACATCCGCGTCGCCGGGCGGGCACCGCAGCGCATCCATCGCCATCTCGATCCGGCTGTCGAGATCCCAGCCGCCGGCATGGTCGATCTTCTCCTGCAGCACGCCCATCTCGGTGCCGAGCTCGTCGGTGTACTCGACCGCCATCTTCTCGGCGACCTCGTTGAACTGATCGACCAGAGCCTTGATCGGGGCGACCGCCTCGTCGACGTTGCCTCGTACGTCCTTCGTCTCGTCCAGCGGCGGCTCCTGGAGCAGGATCCCGACGCTGTAGCCGGGGCTGAGGAGCGCGTCGCCGTTGGACGCGGTGTCGAGCCCGGCCATGATCTTCAGGACGCTGGACTTGCCAGCCCCGTTCGGGCCGACGACGCCGATCTTCGCGCCGGGCAGGAAGGACAGGGTGACGTCGTCGAGAATGACCTTGTCGCCGTGCGCCTTGCGGACGTTTCGCATCGAGTAGATGTACTGAGCCACACGTCCTCCGCCCGCCACCCAAGAGAGGAGCCGGCGGACGCCGGCCCCGCTACCAGGCTACGGATCAGGCGGCGGCCTGCTCCGCCGGTTCCGGTTCGGCGGCACTCTCGACGACTGGTTCCGACGGTCGACCTGGTCGGCGCAGGTCGGCCGGCCAGCGGCAGAGGTCGGGTCCGACGCCGACTGCATCGATCTCATAGACGGTTCGCTGACCGCCCTCTTTGGCCTCAAAGCTGCGCATCAGCAGCTTGCCGACGACGACAACGCTGTCGCCCTTGCGAAGAGTGGCCAGGACGTTGCCGGCGAGGTTGCGCCAGCAGGTCACACCTATATACATAGGGTCGCCGTCTCGGAACTCGCCTGTCGCGCGATCGAATCGTCGCGAGTTCGACGCGACTCGGAAGTTGACCATCGCCGCGCCATTGGCGGTCGTTCGGCCAACCGGGTCGGCGGTGAGGTTGCCTTGCACGGTGATGTAGGTGTCCATCCGAGACTCGCTTTCGCACTAGGTGGTCGAGCCAGGCTGACCGTCACCGCTGACCGTTCCGCGCCGGCCGGAACCGCCCTGTGGAGAAGTCCACCCGCCTATCGGCCTGTGCAGATCGATGTGGCAGCGTTCCGCGCATGTCAGAAGACTTCAGCGGCCGCGCGGCGATCGTGACCGGCGCGACTCGCGGCATCGGCCTGGGCATCGCTGCCGACCTGGTGAGCCGAGGCGCATCGGTATGCATCACCGCACGCAAGCCCGACGAGCTCGACGCCGCGATAGCCGAGCTCGATCCCGACGGCAGCGGGCGGGCGATCGCGGCCCGGGGTAGCGCCGATGATGCCGAACACCAGCGCACCGCGGTGGACGCCACCCTCTCCGCTTTCGGCCGCGTGGACTACCTGGTCAACAACGCGGCGGTGAACCCCTACTTCGGACCGTTGGTCGACGCGGACCTGAGCGCCGTCCGCAAGATCTTCGAGGTCAACGTCGTCGCCGCACTGGCCTGGACCCAGCTCACCTGGACCGCGTGGATGCGCGACAACGGTGGCGCGGTCCTCAACGTCGCGTCGATCGGCGGGCTGGTCCCCGGACCGTTCCTCGGTGCCTACAACGCGAGCAAGGCGGCGCTGATCCACATGACCCGCCAGCTCGCCCAGGAGCTCGGTCCCGGCGTACGGGTCAACGGCATCGCACCCGCGGTGGTCAAGACACAGTTCGCTCGCGCGCTTTATGAGAACGACGAAGCCGCCGCCGCCGCGCGCTACCCGTTGAAGCGACTCGGCACGCCGACCGACACCGCGAAGCTCGCGACGTTTCTGCTCTCCGACGACGCAAGCTGGATAACGGGCCAAACGGTGCCGATCGATGGCGGGATCATGAGCGGAGGAGGCGTCTGATGTCTGAGCGAGTCGCACTCGTGACCGGGTCCACGTCCGGCATCGGCAAGGCATGTGTCGAGCGATTCGTCGCCGATGGCATGCAGGTGGTCATCAACTCCGTCAGCTCGGTCGATGCCGGCCGGGCGATGGTGGCCGAGCTCGACGAGGACCGTACGCACTACGTGCAGGGCGACATCGCGGACGCCGCCGACGCGCAGCGAGTCGTTGCCGAGACCGTCGAGCGGTTCGGCCGGCTCGACGTACTGGTCAACAACGCCGGCACCACGGTGCGGATCCCGCACGACGACTTCGCCACGGCGACTCCCGACGTCTTCCGCAGGCTCTACGACGTCAACGTCATCGGCACGTGGCAGACCACCGTCGCGGCAATCCCCCATCTGCGCGAGTCAGGTGCCGGGTGCATCGTCAACGTCACGTCGCTCGCCGGGGTCCGCCCGACCGGATCGTCGATTCCCTACGCGGTGAGCAAGGCCGCCATGAACCACCTGACGGTGTTGCTTGCCAACACCCTCGCGCCCCAAGTGCGGGTCAACGCGGTCGCGCCGGGACTCGTCGACACCCCGTGGACCGCCGAGTGGACCGACCTCCACGAGGCGATCAAGTTCGTGGCACCGATGCAGCGGGCCGCGGTGCCCGAAGATGTCGCGGGTGTCGTCGCGACCCTTGTCGACTCGACCTACGTCACGGGACAGATCTGGGTGATCGACGGAGGACTCAGCCTGCGCTGAGTCTTACAGGCCGTCGGAGAGTGCCTGGTGGCCGGCATTGACCAGCGGCGAGATCCGCGCCGCCATCTCCACGAAGCCGTCACCGATCATCGCCCCGGCCATCCCACGGGCCGCGACACCGGCGACGATCACCGCGAGCTTGAAGCACGCGAACCCCACGTACCAAGGGATCTCTGACAGGTCGCGGCCACTGCGCTCGGCGTAGCGATCGAGCAGCTCGCGACGCTTGGGGAAGCCGGGCAGCGTCGTGACGGTCGGCAGGATCCCGGCGGTCAGCTCGCTGGTCTCATCGCCCGCGTCCTGCCAGTAGATGAAGAACAGGCCGAGATCGGCGAGCGGGTCGCCGAGCGTCGACAGCTCCCAGTCGAGGACCGCTGCCACCCGGCCCGGGGTCGTGGGGTCGAGGAGGACGTTGTCCATTCGGTAGTCGCCGTGCACGACCGGCCCGGACGGCGAGGCCGGGACACCGTCGGAGAGCCGGCTCGCGAGCCGGTCGAGGTCGCTGCCGGTCGCCTGGATCGCGTCGCGGGTGGCCTCCCACTGCGAGGTCCAGCGCCGGATCTGCCGTTCGAGATAGCCATGCGGCTTGCCGTAGTCGCCGAGGCCCACAGCGGCAGGATCAACGGCGTGCAGGTCGGCGAGCACTTCGATCAGGCCGTAGGAGATCGCCGCGCGCTCCTCGTGGGACTCCGCGTAGCCGTCGGGCAGCGAGTCGCGCACGATGTGCCCGACAACTCGATCCATCACGTAGAACGGCGCACCGATCACGTCGTCATCGGTGCACAGCGCGAGGGTCTTCGGGACCGGCACCGCCGTCGCGCCCAGCGCCGTCATCACCCGGTGCTCGCGCCCCATGTCGTGCGCAGTCGGCAGCCGGTTGGACAGCGGCGGCCGGCGCAGCACCGCGTCACCCGCGGTCGCGCTCACCATGAAGGTCAGGTTGGACTTGCCGCCGGCAATGAGCTCCAGCCGGCAGTCGCGCCAGCCGTCGTCGCCGAGCTGCTCGGACAGATAGCGGCCGACGGCCTCGTGCGGCGCCGCCTGCTCGGTCAGCGCCGCCAGGTCGTTGCTCATCGGCTCATCCTCGCGCGTCCTCGGGCGGAGCGGCATCCGGCTCCCCCGATTGCTGGTAGCGCCCAGCCCGGCCCTCTGCCGGAAGGACGACCTGGGTGCAGCGGCTCGACGCCAGCACCTCGCCAGCCGTCTCACCGCGATAGAGCTCCGCGGCGCAGAAGACCACCCTGCGAGTGCGGCGTACGACCCAGCCGCGCGCCGATAACGTGCCCGCCTCTGCCGACCGAAGAAACTCGACTCGCAGGTCCGCGGTGAGGAACGCCTGGTCGCGGTCGAGGACCGTCCAGCACGCTCCACCCATCGCGGCGTCGAGCAACGCGGTCACCAGCCCGCCCTGGACGATCGGTCCGCCGGCGGTCCGGAAGCAGTAGTCGGGAGTGGCGTCCCAGGCGATCGAGGTAGCACCCGGCGCCCACGACAGCCTGCGGTAGCCAAGGGTGGCCCACAGGTGCGGCGGAGTCGCCCGGGCGTGGTCCCACTGCTCTGCGTCGGCGAAGCGCTCGCCAGGTGTGATCTTCGGCGGTTCGGTCATCAGGCGATCAGTTTGCCGTAGCAGTGCTCATGGCCGGGCCGATTGCCGGTCCGGATGTCGATGGCCGGCCCGGATACCCCGGGCCGGCCATCGACAGGTGCACTCTCAGATCAACCCGTCGGGATGCCGTTCGCCGGCGCGGTTGCCTCTGCCGTGGTGTACGGCGTGATGGCTCCCGAGCCGTCGTCGGTTGTCAGCGGCGTGCCCTGCAGCTTGATGCTGAGCCCGTTGATGACACCCATCTGCACACCCGTAATGCCGGAGTGGTCACTCGACGAGTACGCGTACGGCACCAGGTTCGGGCCACCCGTCAGGCCGCCCTCCACTGCCGAGACGATGTCGGCGCGCGTCAGGTTCTTCCCCGCCGCAACGAGCGCCTGGGCGAAGGTGTACGCCGATGCCATGCCGTACTCGATGTTGCCGTCGAACGCCGGATACGTCTTGGCAGGCATGTACTTCTTGTAGATCTTCTCGAACAGCTTGATCCAGCTGTTGCTGGGATCGGCGGCCGACGGCAGGTAGCCGTCGGTGACGATGCCCTGGATCAGGTCTTCGCCCTTGAGCGTCGTACCACCCTGCTTGGCGAACGCCGTGATCAGACCCGCGAGAGTGACCGGGTCGGATCCGACGCTGCTGACTACCAGCTGCGGGCTGAATCCCAGCTGCAACGAGGTCAGCTTCAGCAGCGCGGTGAATGCCGGAACGGTGAACGACACGACAACCTGCGCGCCGGCATCCTTCAGCTTCTTCACGAGCGGCGTGATGGTCGTGTTGGTGGGGTCGTACTGCTGGATCGACGCGATCTGGCTAGCGGGGATCTCGTCCTCGAAGCCCTTGATCCCGTTCTGACCGAAGTCGTCGCCCTGAGCGAAGATCCCGATCTTCTTGCCAGCGAAGTTCTGCTTCACATACTGCCCGAGGATCTTGCCCTCGCGGGTGTAGTCGGGCAGCCACCCGAACGTCTCGGGATCCTGGCTCGGGTTGTTCCAGCACAGGCAACCGGACGCCACGAACAAGTCGGGCACCTTCTCCTGGTTGAGGCGGTTGACGACGGCCTCGTGAGTCGGCGTGCCGAGACCCTCGAAGATCCCGAAGACCTTGTCCTGCTCGACCAGCTTGGTGACAACGGTGGACGTCGTGGCGGGGTTGTAGGCATCGTCGAGGTACTTGAAGTTGATGGTGCGACCGTTGATGCCCCCGTGGGCGTTGACCCACTTGAAATACGCGGCCGAGGCGGGCGCGATCTCGTCGTAACCCGGTGCCGCGATGCCGGTCAGCGGCTGGTGACTGCCGATGGTGATCGTCGTCGCGGTCACGCCTGGCACCGCCGCCGAGCCGTTTCCGCCACTCCCTCCGCTACTGCTCCCACCACACGCAGTGGCAACGACTGCCACCACCGCGCCCGCTGCAAGAAGGCGTGCCGACGCCTTGTTCATAGGTCCTCCCGATCATCATTGGCCGGTTGCTGGCCGGAACCTACGCCGAATCCGGTTCGGTGCCTAGTCACCCGGCGGTTTCGTTCCCTAGGTGTTATTCAGCGGAGTGTTACTCGGCGACCGTCCGTGACTGCGGCACCCGGACGGCGATTGCGCGCCTGAGGCGACGTACCAAACCTTGGATTCCGAGCGGGAAGATCAGCATTCCGACGATCAGCGCAAGCCCGTAGAGGGCGTAGGGCAGGTTGTTCACGACGTTGATCGACAGCGACACGTGGTTGGCCAGATCGTGCGACCACTGCGGGAGCAGGATGATCACGATCGAGCCGTAGACCGCGCCACTGAGTGTGCCGAGCCCGCCGAAGACGGCCGCGGACAACAGGCCCAATGACAGCGTGAGCGAGAACGAGTCGGGGCCGACGCTGCCTGCGACATCAGCAGCAAGGCCTCCCGCCAGGCCCGCACAAGCGGCGCTCACCACGAATGCGAGCACCTGGACACGGGCCACCGACATGCCGGCAAGCGACGCCGCGATCTCGTCGTCACGGACCGCTCGGAAGGCGCGACCGACCCGGCTTCGAGACAGGTTCGCCAGCAAGAAGAGCGTGAGGACCGCCGCGACGCAGCACACCCAGGCTTGCCAGCGGAAGAAGTCGATGCTGCTCGGACCGGCCGGCGCGTTGACGGAGAACCCGGCATGACCGCCCAGCGGACCCTGCAGATGCGAGTACTTCGGCAGCACCGGGAGCCCCAATGCGAGCGCGAGCGTGACGCCGGCGAGATAGGGCCCGCGCAGCCGGGCCGCGGCAATGCCGACAAGTCCTCCCACTACCGCAGCGACGAGGACGGCCGCCAGCAGGATCAGGACGAACTCGCCGTTGTTGGCACTGGGGTGATGGTTCAACAGCAGCGCGACGGTGTAGGCGCCGACAAACATGAAGGCGCCGTTGCCCAGCGAGATCTGACCTGACAACCCGGTGAGCACGGTCAGCCCCGCGACTGCGCAGACTTCCGTCGCGATCTGCGCGAGCTGGGTGTTGCGGTAGTCCGACAGCCGGCCGGTGACGACGAGCAGCAGCCCAAGGCCGGCGACAGCGGGAAGGCCATGACGCAGGACCATCGGCGTACGCCGCCACAACGCGCCGTCGACGACGTTCATACGCGCCTCACCGACGTCCGGTTGAACAGCCCGTTGGGCCGGACCATCAGCACGACCAGAAGGATCACCAACAGGTAGAAGAAGTCGATGTTGTTGCTGACGTAGTTGTCGAGGATCTGCTGGAGCACCCCGACGAGGACGCCGCCGATGACCGCACCGAGCGGAGACTCCAGGCCGCCGATGACCGCGGCTGTGAAGCCGAAGATCAGCAGCCCGTCGAACGCGTTGGGGTTCATGTAGTCCGGCTGGGTGCCCGCGATCAGCACCCCCGCGAGTGCGCTCACCATGGCCGCGAGTGCCCAGCCCAGCGTCAGCAGCCGTCCGACCCGGACCCCGAGCAGCCGCGCGACCTCCGGGTTGAAAGCACTGGCGCGCATCCGCAGCCCGACTGGCGAGCGCTGAAACAGGAGGTAGAGCGCAATGAGTACGACGAGGACTGCCAGGACGATGAAGAGGTAGTCGGGCGAGAACAGAATCACCTGGTTGCCCACGCGGTAGTAGTTCAGTGAGAAGTTCGGCGAGAACGAGCTCAGCCCGTTACCCCAGATCATTCCGGCAACAGCCTCGATCAGCAGTAGCAATCCAAGTGTGACGATCACCGGGTTGAGCGGTGGCCCGTTCTCGACGGGTCTGATCAGCAGTCTCTCGACGACCGCGCCGAGGATCAGCCCGGCGACGAGCGCGACCACCAGGCCGAGCCAGTAGTTGAGGCCGTGCCGCTGGACGAGATCCCACGCGATGAACGTCGTGAACATCAACATGCCGGCCTGAGCGAAGTTCAAGATTCTCGTCGAGCGCCAGATCAACACCAACGCAAGCGCAAGTAGCGCGTAGATGGCGCCGTTCGCGATGCCGTAGATCACGAGGTTCAGGAAGGTCATCAGAACCCCAGATATGCGTGTCGGAGTTTGTCGTCGCCGGCGAGGTCGGCGGCGGCACCGGAGGCAACCACTCGGCCGAGGTTGAGCACGACCGCGGTGTCGGCGACGGACAGTGCGCTGCGCGCGTTCTGCTCGACCAGCACGACGGTGAGACCCTCCGTGCCGCTGAGCCGCTTGAGGGTTGCCATGATCTGCGCGGTCACCCGTGGCGCCAGGCCGAGCGAAGGCTCGTCGAGCAGCAGCAGAGACGGCCGGCTCATCAGGGCACGACCGAGCGCGAGCATCTGTCGCTCGCCGCCGGACAAGGTGTCGGAGATCTTGTCGCGCCGCTCGGCGAGCGGCGGGAACATCTCGTAGACCGTTGCCAGGCCCTCATCGGTGACCGCACGACGATCGGTACGCCAGAGCACGCCGAGCCGGAGGTTCTCCTCCACCGTGAGCTCGGTGATCACTCCGCGCCCTTCGGGGACATGCGCGATGCCATAGGTCACCACCCGCTCGACCGGGGCGCCGACCAGGTTGTGCCCGTGGTAGGTGATCGTGCCGGCCGAAGGATGCACGAGCCCGTTGACGGTGCGAAGCAACGTGGTCTTCCCGGCGCCGTTGGCCCCAAGGATGGCGGTGATCTGACCGTCCGGGATCTCGAGCGAGACGCCGTCCAACGCGCGGACCGCGCCGTACATCGTGACAACGCCGTCGATGCTGAGCCCCGCGTCCTTCCGCGCGACGTCAGGCACTGCTCACCTCGTCGGTCGCGTCGTCGATCTGCTCGCCGAGGTAGGCCTCGAGCACCTTTGGGTCATCTCGCACCTGCGAGGGCGTCCCGGTCGCGATGCAACGGCCGAAGTCAAGGACGACGATGCGGTCGCACACACTCATCACGAGGTCCATGTGGTGCTCGACCAGCAGGACCGCGGTGTGCTGCTTGAGATCACGGACGAGCTCGACGAGCTCGGACATCTCCTGCGCAGAAAGACCCGATGCCGGCTCGTCGAGCAACAGCAGCGCCGGGTCGGCGACCAGTGCACGGGCCAGGGACACCCGCTTCTGCACGCCGTAGGGCAGCTGGCCCGGTAGCAGCCCCGCCGCATCCTCGATGCCAAGCCGTCGCAGTGCCTCGGTGGCGCGCTCGCGGAGGTGTCGCTCGTCGCGGTCACCGCGCGGCAAGGCGAACAGCCCCGACCCGAACCACGCCTTGCCATGTCGATCTGCGCCGACGAGCACGTTGTCGAGAACGCTGAGATGCGGAAAGAGGCCAAGACCCTGCAGGGTCCGCGCGATCCCGAGGCCGGCGAGCTGGTGCGGGTGATGGCGGCGCAGCGGTTCGCCGCGCCACCGCAACTCACCCTGGGCGGGCCTGACGAAGCCGCAGATGACGTTGAAAAGTGTCGTCTTGCCGGCCCCGTTGGGACCGATCACCCCCACGACCTCGCCATCGGCCACCGCAGCGGAGACGTCGGTCAGCGCTGCCAGACCGCCGAAGCGCACTGTGACGTGCTCCACGTCCAGCAGCACCAGGTGGTCCTTCCGAGCGGTGTTGGTCGACCGGGACACTAGCGGCGGACGGGACGCGCGTCAGCCGATCCCTAGACCTACCGGGTCGGGCGTGTAGACGGTCGTCGTCACGCCACGCCCACGCAACGCGACCTCGTCGGCGGCCGACCAACCCTCAACCGCCGCCTCGCGGATCAGGCTTCCGGATGCGGCAACCCGCCCGGGAATGGTCTTTGCGAGCTCGCCGAGCCGGGCGGCCTCGTTGACCGGGTCACCGATCACGGTGTATTCGAAGCGGCTGGTTCCGCCGACGTTGCCGGCCACCGCAGGACCCGAGGCGACACCGACCCCGAAGTCGATGTCCGGCATGTCGGCCCTCACCCGCTCGGCGAGCAGCCGCGCTGACGCCAGTGCTCGGACATGGCGGTCGGGCAACGGGACAGGCGCACCGAAGATCGCAAGCGCGGCGTCGCCGGCGAACTTGTTGATCGAGCCCCGCTGCGACTCCACCACGTCGATGACGATCGCGAAGAACCGGTTCAACAGCTCGACCACCTCGGCCGGCGGGAGCTTTCGCGCCAACATGGTCGACCCGACGATGTCGATATAGAGGACGGCGACGTCAAGTTGTTCGCCGCCCAGCGCCATCCCCTGCTCGAGCGCCTGTCGTGCGACGTCGACTCCGACGTGCCGGCCGAACAGGTCGCGCAGCTGTTCGCGCTCGCGCAGTCCGGCCGCCATCCGGTTGAAGCCGGCTTGCAGCAAGCCGATGTCGGTTCCGTCGTAGACCGGCACGGAGACGTCGAGCTCGCCACGTTCGATCCGGGCCAGCGCGCGGCGTACCGAGATGATGGGGTCAGCGGTCGCGCGGGCGACGAAGACGGTCGTGAGGAATCCGGCCAGCAAGCAGTTCGCGCCGAGCACAGCCGTGGCGATCGCGAGCTCGCGACGGCTGCCGACGGGGTCGACAATGCTGGCCACGCCGAGCAGCACGACACCAAGGACCGGTGCGCCTGTCCCGGCCACCCACGTCATGATCGAGCGAACCGCGACGGACTGGGCGATGCGTTGCGGGTGCTCGGAGGCTGACAGGGCGCGGGCCGCGGCCTCTCGGAGCAGTCTTTCGGACAACCGGAAGGCGACGGAGCTGGTGATGATGCCGCTCAGTCCGACGATCGCGGTCATCCGCAGCCCGCCGTCGATCGACCGATTCAGGGTCAAGGCCCCGAAGAGAACGGTGCCGCCGAACCACAGCAGGCCGATTCCGCGCGCCAGCGTGCGCGGACCCCTCAGGACGACGAGCTGCTGCTCAGGGGTGGGCGGCTTCTCGGAGGGAAGCCATTCACCAAGGCTGGACAGCGAGCGCACGCCCACCACGACGCCGACCGCGACAGCGACCGCCGCGTAGGCAATCGCAATCGCGACGTAGGTGCCGACCGCGCCCGCCGAGGTGAGCTGCTTGGGCTCCGGCACCACATAGAGCGCGACAAGCGCCGTCGCCGCGGCCCCGACGATGTTGAGCAGCAACAGCGAGATGATCAGACTGACCCTGGTCCGGACGAGGACTGCGGCTCCGGTGTTCCACCAGCGGCGCCGCGCCGCGACGCGCTCGGCGTGCGCCGCCAGATGCCCTCCGCCCACGCGCCGATCCTGTCACCCGGCCGAGGCACCAGCAGCGTGGCGAGGTGTGGCGCTGGTTACTTCGGTGGTCCGCTATGCCCTGATCCGCTTGGCGGTGCCGTACTCGACGAGCCCGCCGCAGCTTTCGCACGTCAGCCGGGCGTGCATCCGGTGGCCGCAGCTGTGCTCGAGCAGCATCGGCGGGCCGCCGTCGAGGGGGCGATGACGGTCGCCCCACTGCATGAGGCTGATGATGACGGGATAGAGGTCGCGGCCGGCGTCGGTCAGCACGTACTCGTCGCGGGGCGGGCGCTCGGAGTAGCGCCGGCGCTCGAGGATGCCGTGGGCGACGAGGGTCTTCAGCCGTGCGGCCAACGTGTCGCGCGGCGCGCCGGTGTTGGCGACCATCTCCTCGAACTTGCGCGCGCCCAGGAACACCTCGCGGATCGCGAGCAGGGCCCACTTCTCGCCCACAACCTCGAGGGTCCGGGCGACAGAGCAGGCGCGAACCGAAGCTGTCGCGAGTGCCATGCGTCACAGCGTACGACAGTCAGTCGACTTTTCGTACTAACTGCCCTATTGTCAGTCCGGATTCCAGACTGACCGCACCGGAGGCCCTCGTGACCACGCCTGACAGCCCGACACCGCGCCAGCCGGCCTCCCCCTCTGCATCCTCACCGAATGCCGCCCTCGCTGTGCTGTCCATCGCGGTCTTCATGTCGAGCCTCGACCTGTTCATCGTGAACCTGGCGTTCCCCTACATCGGTCACGACTTCGCCGGCAGCACGCTGTCCGGAATGTCGTGGATCCTCAACGCCTACACCATCGTCTTCGCGGCGGTGCTCGTGCCGGCCGGCCGGTGGGCGGACCGAGTTGGCCGCCGGTTCGTCTTCAGCCTTGGACTCGGCATGTTCGTCGCGGGCTCCGCCGCATGCGGGCTGGCGCCTGGCCTGGACTTCCTGATCGGCGCGCGGGTCGCGCAGGCGGTCGGCGCCGGAATGATGGTCCCGACGTCACTGTCATTGCTGCTCGCGCTGGTGCCCGCTGAGGGCAGGGCGCGGGCGATCGGGACGTGGTCGGCGGTCGGCGCGCTCGGAGCGGGACTCGGACCGGTGATCGGCGGGCTGCTGGTGCAGCTCGACTGGCGGTGGGTCTTCTGGGTCAACCTGCCGGTCGGACTGATCGCGCTCGCGCTGGCGCGGCGCACCCTCACCGAGAGCCGCGACCCACAGGCCAGACACCACCCCGACCTGTTGGGTGCTGGGGTTCTGGCGGCGGCCGTCGGCTCCGCGGCGTTCGGCCTGGTGAAGGCACCCGACTGGGGCTGGACGTCGTGGCGCTTGGGCGTCACCGTTGCCGCTGCTGTCGTGGGGGTTGCCATCGTGCTGCGTCACTCAGCGCGGCACCCAGCACCGGTGATCGAGCTACCGCTGCTGCGCATCAGGTCCTTCAGCGGTGCGTTCGGCGTCTCTGTCCTCTACTACGCGGGCTTCGGTGCGTTCGCGCTCAACACCGTCGAGTTCCTCACCGGCGCATGGCACTTCTCGGCGGTTCGGGCGGGTCTGGCGATCGCACCCGGTCCGTTGTGTGTGCTCCCCGTCGCTCGCCTCGTCACGCCGCGACTCGTCACGCGACTGGGGGGGCCAGGTCGAGTCGCCGTGCTCGGGGCAGTCGTCAACATGTCGTCCCAGCTGTTGCTGCTCGCATCGATCGGAGTTCACCCGTCGTACGCCGCCGAGATGCTGCCGGCCCAGGTCATCGGTGGCATCGGGGTCGGTCTGAGCATCCCGTCACTGCTCGGCGCCGGGACCTCGGCGATCCCGCCCGCCTGGTTCGGCGTCGGCAGCGGGATCCTCAACATGGCTCGGCAGCTCGGCACGGTGCTCGGCGTCGCCGCGTTGATCGGACTGCTGTCGTCGCACGATGGCAGCGTGATCACGCCGTACCGGCACGGGATCGAGCTCATCGTCGGGTTCTTCGCAGCCAGCGCGGTGGTATCCGCAGGAGTCCTTGCCCGCCGCAGGGACGTACCGATCGTGCTGTCGCCGCGCGCCCGGCAGGGATCGAACCTGCGACCGGCTGCTTAGAAGGCAGCTGCTCTATCCGCTGAGCTACGGGCGCTCAAGAAGGCAAGGCAGACTGCTCTCCCCGCCATGGCAAGGGTAGGGCGTGCAACTCTTGTCGTCATGACGGCAGGCTCACGCACCGGCGACGCGTTGGTCTGGATCGACTGCGAGATGACGGGCCTCGACCCGCAGCGCAACGTGATGGTGGAGATCGCCGTCATCGTCACCGATGCCGAGCTGACCCCGCTCGACGAGGGCCTCGACATCGTCATCGCGGCAACACCGTCGCAGCTGGTCGCCATGGACCAGGTGGTACGCGAGATGCACACGACCTCCGGACTCCTGGACGCGATCCGCCACGCGGCCACCACCGTGGAGCAGGCCGAGGAGCTCGTCATGGAGTACCTCGAGCGGTACATCCCCGAGCCGCGCAAGGCGCCGCTGTGTGGCAACACGATCGCGACCGACCGTGCCTTCATCGCCCGCTATATGCCGCGCCTCGACGCGCATCTGCACTACCGGATGATCGACGTGTCCTCGATCAAGGAGCTCGCCCGGCGCTGGTACCCGCGCTCGTACTACAACGCGCCGGCCAAGAACGGCGGGCACCGCGCGCTCGCCGACATCAAGGAGAGCATCGACGAGCTGCGTTACTACCGGGCGACGGTGATGGTCCCGGCACCTGGGCCGGACACGGACGCGGCACGCGCCGCGGCACGGAGCCTCGGCCTCGCCGCACCGCCGGCCAGCGAGAACCAGCCCGCATCCGGTTAGACTTTGCCGCGCGGTTCGGTCGTTGTCGGGCCGCGATGGTGGGTGTAGCTCAGCTGGTAGAGCACCGGGTTGTGGTCTCGGTGGCCGCGGGTTCGAGCCCCGTCACTCACCCCAAATGGAACGAGCCCGCAGGCCGACTGCCTGCGGGCTCGTTCCATTCGCACGTCAGACGAGGCGACGGCGGACCCAGTAGATCGACAAGCCGATGAGTACCGCTGCAAGACCTAGGAAGATCGCTGACTCCAGCCACTGCAGCTCCCAGAACCGCGACGCAGGTTGGTAGGACACCACCTGGTGATAGCGAGCGCCCACGTTGGACAGGCAGGTCTGGAAGGCTTGGATGGCCGGACCGCTGGGGGCTCCTCCCTTCTGCGGCGGCCCACTCGGCGGGGCGACGTCAAGCACCGCGCGGCATGCCTGGTTGATGAAGGCGGACGTCGGAGCGTGCCCCGCGGAGTCGACCAGGTGTGAGCTGGTGACCCACGCACCGTGAAACTCTGGCGTCCCCGCCTGGAGCTGAATGCCCGATGGCGATCGCTCGATGCCCAGGCCGAACCGCTGGGTCAGCGCGAACACCCGGTGCACCGGAGCGATGAGGTGCGCGCGCACGTAGAACTGGATCACCATCCGGACGGCGATGAAGCCCACCAACGTCACTGCCATCGCGGGCAGGGTCCGCCGAATGATCGTGCCGGCTGCCACTCCGAGGGCGACCGCGAACAGCGCGTACGCCACGGGGACGATGCCTCGATCGGCAAAGATCGAGGGATCGATCCGGTTGGCCTCGATCCGATCGAACGGAATCGCCCACCAGGTGAACGCGAACGTGAGCGCACCTGCGACAAGTGCCGTCGCCGCGCCCGTGACGGCGAGCTTGGATGCCATCCACCGCGTGCGGCTGACACCTTGGACCCATGCCAAGCGATACGTGCCGCTCTCGATCTCACGAGCGACCAGTGGTGCCCCCCAGAAGACGCCGAGCACCACAGGCACCGCGATCAGAGCCGTGCCGATCAGCTTGATGTGGCGATAGCTGCGGCCGATGTCGTCGAGCTTGGCGTTACAGGTGAAGCCGCTGCACGACAGATAGCCCGAGTAGAGACTGCTCAGGTGCACGCCGGTGATCGTGAGGGTGATCGCGGCGGCCGCGACCACCGCAAGTGCCGCGAGTGAGCCTGCCCTCATCTGACGCCAGGTCATCCAGGTCATCGGGCCACTCCCAACGCGGGTCGGGCGTACAGGCCGGTATCAGCGCCGCCGCCCATGTAGGCCAGAACCACATCCTCGAGACTGAGCTCCTCGACCTGCCATGACGGGTCGTGGATCGGTCCGTCAACTTGGATGACGGCGGTCGTCTGCCGGTCGGTGTGGCTCTCCCAGACGACGTGCTGGTCTGCGGGAAGAGTGGACAGGTCGCGACGAGCCCCGATGATCCGGCGATGTGTCGCGAGGAGGTCGTCGACCTCGTCTGCGAGCTGAACCCGCGCCGCGGAAACCAGCACCAGGTAGTCACACACCCGCTCAAGGTCAGCAAGCAGGTGCGAAGACATCAAAACGCTGATTCCGTGCTCCGCGACGTATCCGGCGAGAACCGCCAGGAAGTCGCGTCGCGCCAGTGGGTCGAGACTTGCGACCGGCTCATCGAGGAGCAGGATGCCCGGCCGCTTCGCGAGCGCAAGGGTGAGAGCCAGCTGGGCACGCTGGCCGCCCGACAGACGGCCGGCTCGCTGCGCGGGGTCGAGGTCGAGAGCGTCGATCCGCTCCTTCGCGAAGGCCCCATCCCAGCCGGGGTTGAGGTGTGCCCCGAAACGGAGATGGTCGGCGATCGACAAGGACGCGTAGATCGGCGCGTCCTGGGCCAGGAACCCGACGCGACCGAGCTGCTCCGCGTCGATCGCGGGACCGCGGCCGAGCACCTCCACCGATCCCTCGGTCGGCGCGAGCAACCCGACCATGAGGTGGAGCAGCGTGCTCTTGCCGGCACCGTTGGGTCCGACCAGGCCCGCCACACGGCCTTCAGGAATCTCGACCGTGCAGCCGCGCAGCGCCCACTTCCGGCCGTAACGCTTACCGAGACCGGTCGCCGTCAACGCCGTCGTCATGCGATCTCCCGCGATGTCGAGAGCCGAAAGGAGTCGCGAAACATCGCCTCGATGCTCTCGTCGTCAAGGCCGGCGGCCCTTGCCTTGGTGAGCCAGCGCTCGAGGTCGCGGCGGATCGGGATCTGTGCCGCGAGTGGCGCATCCGGCAGCGTCGCAGTGACAAACGTGCCGACGCCCGGGCGCCCGCTCGCCAGGCCGGCGTGCTCGAGCTCGCGATAGGCCTTGAGGACGGTGTTGGGATTGATCGCAAGCGTGCCGACGACGTCCTTGACGGTGGGGAGCTGGTCCCCCGGCGCAAGGATTCCGAGCCGCAACGCATGGCGTACCTGCTGGACGAGCTGAAGGTACGGCGACACCCCTGACCTGCTGTCGAGGTGGAACTCGATCATGTGACATCCCATCGCTATTACACTAGGTAACTAGATAAATAGACCACTGACCGTTCTCCGTGTCAAGTCGTCGCGATAACGTGCCGGGCGTGGTGACGCTGGCGCGGGTCGCGGAGATTGCGCTCGCCCTGCCCGGGGTCGAAGAAGCCGACCGGCGCGGACAGCGGACCTGGCGGCTGGCCGACAAGACCTTCGCCTGGGAGCGCACCTTCAGCAAGGCCGACATCCGCCGTTACGGCGAGGAGCCGGTGCCGGGCGACCCGATCGTCGCGATCCGGGTGGCCGATCTCGCGGAAAAGGAAGCGGTGCTCGCGGCCGGCAAGGCCGGGTTCTTCACCATCCCGCACTTCGACGGCTACGCCGCGATCCTCATCGAGCTGAAGCAGGCGCGGGTCGCCGACGTCAAAGAGGCGCTGGTCGACGGTTGGCTGGTGTTCGCAAGCCCAGAGGCGGCGCAGGAGGTTGTCGGCAAACGTCGAAATGGTCAACGATGACCATGACGTCGGCGTCATGGTCATGGACGTTGTGGACCCAGTAGCTGGAGGCTCCCGGATGCGCCGTTTGATCCCGACTCTGTCCCTCACGGGGATCGCCGCGGTTCTGCTGTCGATGGCCGCGGGCGGCGTGGCCTACGCCGTCAGCGGTGGCGGCTACGGCTCACCACAGCAGGACTGCCCGTGGTACGCCAGCGAATGGAACACGCCGCAGTACAAGACCTATCCGGGCTGCCACACCGCCCAGCTGACGCTGGAAAGCGGTGGGATCACCAACGGCAACCCCAACAACGGCTACAACGACTCTCCGCGCTTCGGTGACCACGGCGCGACCAACATCGACTGGCTGCAGTTCGGCATCGACCAGTCGCCGAACGACGAGAACTCCAAGGGGACCAAGACCCTCTACTCGATCGGCTACCCCGGGCAGAGCTCAGCGACCCACGCGGGATGTCTCGCGGTCAACACGGACGGCACCAAGGGCGGTGCGGTGCCGGAGGGCAAGAAGCCCGAGTCCGTCTCGAAGGCCCACGACCAGACAAAGTACGGGTGCGGCGACAACAAGGCCGGCGCAGGCTTCGCGCTCGACTGGGACTACTACCAGTTCTACTGCCCGATCGCGGCCATGATTCCGTCGTTCCCCTACAAGTGCACGTCGATCCCGGGTGGCGACATCGGCCAGAACAAGCTCTCGCTCGACACCGGGCTGGAGCAGAACGTCTCCAAGGTCCTGACCGAGGGTTTCAGCCTCTACTACGGCATGGACGACAACAGCGATAACGGCGAGCACGACGGCGAGGGTCCGCTCAGCTCCGCGCTGTCGCACGGCTCAGTGGTCGGACCGTCCGACGGTGGCGCGGTGATGCTGATCTTCACGCCGCAGCGGCTTGCGCAGTCAGGCACGCTGACTCAGCCCGAGGGCCTGCTCAACGCCGGGACCGGTTTCTGCGCGGACGGCATCTGCCTCGGCGCAACCACCGAGAAGCAGATGATCTACCAAGGCTGCGACGCCAACACCGGCGAGGTGCGCCAGCAGGACCGCTGCAAGGGCAACGGCAAGAACTCCGAACGCGACTCATTCGACTACACCGGCAAGAAGTGGGACCCCTACAGCTGCAACAGCGGCGGCGAGCAGAGCAACGTCACCAAGCCGCAGCCGGATGCACCGGCAAACTGCGACACCTCGAAGAAGAACCCGTCGTCGAGTGGCACCAAGAACACCAAGGGCGGAATGGACTACTGGCGCAAGCACGAGGCCCACACCGTGAGCAACGAGCCTGGCTTCCAGTTCTTCGAGGACCCGGACGCGATGGGCTCGCCGGCGCTGCCCGTCTACCCGCTTCCCGGCATCTACGTCGGCACCTGCGGCGTTGCTCTCGGCGGCGGGGCCTTCAAGATGCCGAACACGCCGCTGACCAACAAGGCACACCAGATTCGGATCTCGACCGGCTGTTAGCTCCGGGAGTACGTTTCGGGGACCGACGACGGTGGGTGGGGCCCGATGACCGTGCGACAAATGATGGCGATCGTCTCCGTGACCTCGGGCGCGCTGCTGCTCGTCGCGTCGGCCGCCGTGCCCGCGACGGCGACGGGGGCTCAGTCGTTCACCTGCGTCTCATCGGACGCCGATACGTGCGTGGTCACGATTGCGTTGACGTCGAACATGAACGAGACCGTGACATCGACCATGCCCGACACCCAGCCGTGGTCCCTGAACGAGGCCGGCGGCGACGGCACCGTCAATCCGCCGTACACGCTCACCTCCGACGACTTCGGCGGCGACTTCGAGGGCCCGCCTGGCTCCACCCAAGGTCACGTATGGACCGAGACACTCACGACAGGTGACAACGAGCCTGCCGGCGGCGCCGCAGTCCTCACGTTCCGCCACGTGACGTCGACGCCGGCGGCGAAGCCCTACAAGTCGCTCACCTGGACGTCGCCCAACACGGCAGTTCGCCACCAGAGCGTCACCGTCACCGGCAACGCAAAGCCTCGACCGGCCAAAGGCCACATGGTGCTGCAGCGAAAGAGCGGAAGTCGCTGGAAGACCGTCGAGACGTTGACGTACAAGTCCAAGCTTCACGCCTGGGCGACGACCTTTACCTGGACCTCAGCGAGACACGTGACCGTGACGTACCGCCTGGAGGCGAAGGCGGCCCCTGGTCTGCTGACGACACCAGGCGGCGCGTTCAAGATCAAGACGGCCTAGCGGACCTGGCTCGCGAAGCGTTCGGCGACCTCGAGATAGCCCGAGACCATCTCCTCGACGATCTCGCGCGCCGGGCGGATCTTGTCCATCAGGCCGACGCCCTGTCCGACGAAGTACGTCGCCAATGACTCCGCTCCGCTGCCAGCGGTCTTCGCGTCGCGGGCGATCCGCTGCTGCGCGGTCGCGACCAGCATCGTCTGCAACGGCATCGGCAGCGTCGCGGGCGCGTCCGGTGCCTCCCACTCGTCGGTCCACGCGGTACGCAGCATCCGCGCGGGCTTTCCGGTCAGCGAACGAGAGCGGACGGTGTCGCTGGCAGAGGCAGCCAGCATCTTCTGCTTGACGACCGGGTCGGTCTCGGCTTCGGCGGTCGTGAGCCAGACCGACCCGCACCACACGCCTTGCGCGCCGAGCGCCATCGCAGCCGCGACCTGCGCACCGGTCACGATCCCCCCTGCCGCGAGCACCGGCAACGGGTGCACCGCACGGACGACCTCGGGCACGAGCACCATCGTCGAGACCATGCCGGTATGACCCCCGGCCTCGGTGCCCTGCGCGACGATCAGGTCGACGCCGGCCTCCTGCTGCCGGCGGGCGTGCGACGCGGCGCCGACCAGCGCAGCAACGACGATGTTGCGTTCGTGCGCGCGGTCGATGAGCTCCGCCGAGGGCGGACCAAGAGCGCTGGCCAGCAGGCGGATCGGGTGGTCCAGCGCGATGTCGAGCAGGGTGTTGTTGGCCTCCGGCGAGACGCTCATCGAAGCTCGGTGCGCCTCGACGCCTTCCGGCAGCGCCGGCACCCCGTGACGGGTCAGCACATCCTCGACGAAGTCGACCTGCTCGGCGGGGAACAGGTCATCGAGCTGTCGGGGCTGCGCACTGCCGGTCGGGGCGAACGTAACCGGTAGCAGCAGGTCGACACCGTACGGCTTGTCGCCGACCTGCTCATCGATCCACGCCAGGTCGGTCTCGAGACCCTGCGGGCTGTGCGCAACGGCGCCGAGCACTCCGATGCCGCCGGCATTGGTCACCGCAGCGACGACGTCGCGGCAATGGCTGAACGCGAAGATCGGGAACTCGATGCCAAGGCGGTCACACAACGGCGTACGCATGCCCGCAATAGTGCCTCAGCAGCTACCGGGTCAGGGCCCCAGCCGTCTGGATCGGGGCGCGCAGCGAGATGTCGTTGCACGCCTCGCAGACCTCCTCGGGAATCAGGCCGAACCGCATCAAGCCGGCGAAGGCCTTGCATCCCAGGCAGTAGGCGAAGATCGACTCGAGGCCCGCAGCGATGACCATGAAGCCGAGCAGGATCTGGGTGCCGAGCGGGTGGCCGAGCGCGAGCAGGACCACCGCACTCAGGGTGAACGCCGCGCCCACTCCCTGAGCAAACCGCTTCGGCGGTCCGGCAACGGGCCGCGGTTCGCCGAGTCGCGGCGCGACCACCGTCATCGCGAACCTGCCGAGCGGGCTGAGCGTGGGCCCCGTGAGCACGCGGGCAACGAAGCCGTAGGCGAGCGCCGCGGTGATCCACAGCCAGGCATGTCCTGCCGTGACGCTCAGCACGAGCGTGACAACGGTCACTGCAAGCACGACGCCGGCGACCGTGCGGGCCGCCTTCTCGTTGACGGGGTTGGGGAAACCGAACACCTTGGCCACGTCCGTCATCCTCCTACTTGCTCTTGTCGCTCTTGGTGTCGCCGACCAGAGCTGCCTCTAGCTCAACCACACAACCGGCCATAGGTGTTCCTGCCAGCTTCGCGGAGTACGGCGCGAGCGCCGCGGCGAGCTGTGTCTCCGCCGACAGCACCTCGGTCCGATGCGGCGCATAGAACGGCGCCAGCACACCGAACAGCGTGGTCGAACCCTGCGCGAACAACCCCAGCACGGGAGCCAGCAGCGGGTCGAGAACCGGTGCTGCCTTGGGGTACTGCGCGAGGATCGGGCCGAGCAGCTCGAGCTCCGGCTGGTACGCCGATGCAGCCGCGAAGGCCTCCGCAGAGAACGGGCCGAACGCCGGGGCGAACGCCACCAGCGACTGCACGCCGCCGATCTGGTCCGGCGTCGAGATCTTGACCGGGCACTTTCCGATCGCGGCGATCCGGACTGGCGGGATGCCGCTCTTGGGAGGTGGGGCAGGCGCCGTGGATGTGCCGTGGCCATCGCTGGTCGGCACGGCCGACGAACCGCTGCCGCCGCCCGCCGCGATAGCGACCGCGGGTGCCGATGGCGCGACCGTCGAAGGGGCACTGCTAGGCGGCGCCGCGCTGACATCTGTCGGGCTCGAGCTGGCCGCCGGTCGAGTCGTCCGCACCGTCACCGTGGTACGACGGACGGCAAAGGCGGCAACCGCAAGAAGGTCGAGCACGATCAGCGCCGTCAGGCCGGCTCGCATGACGCGAGTCGAGAGTCCAAGCATCTTCATGACTTCGGCACCGAGTCAGTCGGTCCCGCACGTCCTAGCGCCGCCAAGCCTCCGAAGCCCGCAACCGCCAACGCGAGCGCAAGCGCGATCAGCCACCACGACACGCGCCACGTGTGCTTGGAGACAACGGTCGATACGGCTGCCTGGGTCGCGGTGGCTGCCGCTTGCTGGGACGAGGCGCGGGCATTCGTTGTTGGCGCTGCAGATACGTGCTTTCCACCGGCGTTCGCGGTCGCGGTGGCAGCAGCCGTCGCGGTCGCCGCCACGCCCGCGGCACCCGACGAGCCACCACCACTTCCGGCGTGTCCGCCACCGCTCGAGGTGCTGCCTGAGGTCGGCACGAAGCGGCCGACGAGGTGCCATGAGCCGGTGAACTTGTCGAAGGGACCGCCGACGACCTCGCTCGTCCAGTTCAACGTCATGGCGCCGCTGGCCGCGTCGTAGGTGCCGGTCGCGGGCCGCGTGATCCCCGGGTCACTGCCGTCGGGCTTCGGGGAGCCCTGGTTGAAGTACTGCTTGTTCCACGACACTGAGAAGCTGCGGACGTCGGCGCTCACTTTGCTGCCGTGAATCGTCAGCGACGGGGCCGGGACCTTGGCGTGAGTCTGCGGGTCCACCGGGTTTGTCGAGGTCGCGAAGCCGGTGCCTTCGTACTGCGCCGGAGCGGAGATCTCGTGTGCGGTCGCGTTGCCGGCCGAGTCGAACGCCGGCGACGGCAGCGGCTGGTAGGAGCCGAAGCGCAGCCCGCCCTCGCTGCCAGGGGACAGCAGCGTGTAGGCCTGGTTGGAGCACGAGGAGTCGCTGTTGGACATGTACGGGCCCGACGTCGAGCCACTGGGAAGGATCATCTGGATGTACGTGCCGGAGACCGACCCGTGGGAGCAGCCGCCCGGGGAGAGGTAGAGCGTCCCGGTCAGCCGGTTCGACGCCAGCGCGGGACTTGCGCCCGCGGTCGCGGCGGCGACGCCAAAGATCGACATCGCAACGGCCGCGACCGCCGGCCATGATCGATGCTTCATCGGCACGCGCACTCCTGTCCGAGCCATACCGTGCAGTCTAACCCCACTTACTCAGGTATATTACTCCATATTATGGGATCGATCGCAGGCCGGCCGAGCGGCCGAACGGGAGTACTGCTGGTGATCGCCGCCGTGATCGGCATCGGTCTCGCCGCCGCACCCGTCGCATTCCAGATGTTCACGCGGGCCCCCAAGGGCGCAGTCATGCTCCAGGACTTCAAGCCGTTCATGACAGACCAGCGCCTGGATGGGTTCCAGCAGGAGATCGGCCAGATCCGCGAGGCCGTCCACGAGGTCGACACCAAGGCGATTCCCCGGCTGCGGGCGAAGCGGCCGAACTCGGCCCGCCAGGACCTCTCGACCTACCGCGGCTTGCAGAGGCAGTGGCCTGAGATCGACTCGACGATGACCGACCTCTTGGACAAGGTGCACGGCAGCCTCGGGGACTACCAGGCGGTCGCCGCGCTGCCGAGCTTCCGGCTCTTCCCGTGGTTCTTCGTGATTCCCGGCCTCCTGATCGCCGGCTTCGCCATCCTCGGTCTGCTCGGCGGACTGGCCGCGACACCGGTGCGCATCGCGCTTGGGGTGCTGGGCATCGGGCTGATCCTTGCGCCGGTCGCCTTCCAGATGTTCACGCGCGCCCCCAAGGGCGCAACGATGATGTCGACGTTCAGCAACATCGAGACGACGCAGAAGGTGGAGCAGATCCAGGGCTTCTTCTCGACGATGGCAGTCGGCCAGGGCGCGATCCGCAAAGACATCGTTCCGGCGCTGCACTCGACAGGCTTGACCGGTCGGCAGCTCGCCACGGACTACCCAGCCGTCACGACTCTGGACACCCGGTGGGTCCACCTCCTCAACGACATGACGCCGATGATCGGG
The DNA here is from genome assembly GCA_036268405.1 of Mycobacteriales bacterium. Taxonomy (GTDB): domain Bacteria; phylum Actinomycetota; class Actinomycetes; order JAFAQI01; family JAFAQI01; genus DASZTV01. The sequence continues at coordinate 53,061 of DATAUF010000121.1, read as the reverse complement.
GCGATGAGCGACAGCGAGCCGCGCTACCAGGCGATTGCGGCGCTGCCGTCGTTCAAGCTCTTCCCGTGGTTCTTCGTCATCCCCGGCCTGCTTGTTGCCGGTATCGCCGTCTTCAACAAGAAGGAAGAGTCATGACCACCCGCACCGCACGGTTCGCAGTCTCAGCCGCCGCGCTCGCTTTCGCAGCAGCAGCTTGCGGTGGCGGCTCCTCAGGCAGCGGCACGCCGGCCAGTGGTGGCAAGCCCCTAGTCGGGACGTTCCACTTCACCGCCGGCAACTGCAAGGCCGCAAGCCCGACGGGCACCTACTTCCGAATGATCGAGGCGAACGGCACGCTCGCGAAGGGCCCGTACTTCACCAACCCGGACTCGACGTGCAAGGACCCGTCGTTCTCCGCCGAGCGTCCTGGCAAGGACGGCGGGCTGACCACGGGGACATTCCAGCCGAGCCCCGCCAAGGCGTTCGACGCCAACGGCAACTCACTCGCGGATCTGATCACGGTGCCGCAGTCGTTCACCGCCATCAACTTCGGGATCGAGACCGACAAGGTCGATCCGCAGAGCAAGCGCACCGTCCCGGCTCCGTCGATCACCGACTCGAACGGCAAGCTGTCGGGTCAGATCGAGTCGTGGGGCGCGTCCTGGAACAACCAGTACTTCAACCAGGGCTCACCCAAGCCAGGCGGATCGATGCCGGGCAACACCACGCCGGTGACGGGGACGTACGACGCGACGACCGGGAAGTTCGTCCTGACGTGGACCAGCCAGATCGTCGGTGGTCCGTTCAACGGCTTCTCCGGCTACTGGCACCTGCAGGGTCACTTCACCCCGGCCGGCTAGGGTGGCGGCCCGGCCGAACGCTGGGCGACGGGCGGAGCGAGCTCAGCGGGCAGCGGCCTGCTCGACGAGCACGAAGACGCCGTAGACCTGCTGCCAGTCGACGAGCAGCCGGCCGAGTGCTGATGTCGCAGGGTCGCGCTCGACCGCGTCGAGCGCTCCCCCCGCCGACACATGCCGACCGTGCTCCAAGGCAATGACGCGCACCGCCGGGAGCACGTCGCCTTCGACGATCTGCAACGTCTGGAGTGCACTCGACAACGCGACCGGGTCCGGCAGCGGGCGGTCATCGAGCAGGGCTCGATACGACGCTTCGAGCAACGTCACGGCGGGCACGCGTCCATCGACCGCTTCGGCCAGCGGCCGAAGCTCGGCGGAGCCGCCGAGGGTGGCGCGGGCGGCCGACGGACCGATGCCGGCGACATCCGCGCCCGCGCGTGGCACCTCGGCGAGCGCCTCGGGCAGATCAGCAATCAGCTTCTGCGCGGCGAGGAGCGCTTTGCGATCGGCGGTCGACAGCGGCGCGACTCGCGCAGCGGGGACGTCGGCGCGGCCCTGATGCGTGAACGCCGCGACGGGCACCGCGGCGCAGAGCACGACAAAAATGCCGGCTGCCAGCGCACTTACGACGCGGCTGCTCACCCGGACTGCGGGACGAATGTGCCTTCGAGGTGCACCTCGATGGAGTCACCCTTCGCCGTGAAGGACTCCCCCGAGAACCAGTTGATGAGGTAGTGGGCACTGGTCGCGTCATAGGTCCCGGTGGCGTTCTCCGAGCCGAGCTCCCAGCACCCGACCCCGAATGCCTGTTCGCAGGTCGAGCTTGCAGGCCCGCCGTAGGTGATGACGAGTGAACGGAGGTCTACGCGTAGCGACGAGCCGGTCGCGATTGCCGCCGGTCGCGGGTACGCGGGCTGACCGTTCGCGGCTCCCTGTTGGTCGTGGGTGTTCGTTGCGATCCCGAAGCGCCGCGACCCGAAGGCGGTCGGCACCACGATCCGGTTGGCCCGGCCGTTGCCGTGGCTGTCGAACGCCGCACCTGAGACGTCCTGGAACTCACCGGTGACGAGGCCGCCGTCGGCCCCGGGACGCAACAACGTGTATGCCGGGTTCACGCATCCGCCGTGCTTGTTTCCCACGGTCTTGCCGGCCGCGGCGGAGATGACAACGAGGTAGCTGCCGGTGGGCTTCCCCTTCGCCGTCGCGCAGGCACCCGGCGTGATCTTGAACAGCCCGGTCAGCTTCGTCGACGTCGCGTTCGACGAGCCGTGCCCGCCGCTACATCCGGCGACAACGACGGCGAGTGTGACGGCCAGTCCGGCGAGCCGACGTTGCGAGGTCACGAGCGTCCCTTACGAAGAGCGGCGCCATGCGACGCCGCGAGCACGAGAAGCATGGCGGCGGCGAGGATCGCCGCGAGCCGACGGTTGCCGGAGGACGCGGCGGTGGTTGCCGCGCGGGCGGATGCCGTCGCCTGCTGGGCGCCGGTTCGAGTACTGCCGCGCCGGTGACGAGCAGCCATCGTGCGAGCGTTCGACCTGGGCGCGGGTCCCGCGGCGAAGCTGGAGGTGCCGAGGTCGACGGCCGTGCCCCGCTTGAGCGGCTTGGGCTTGGCTCCGACGAACACTCCCGACAGGTGGACGACGGTACCGGCCGACTCCTGGACGAAGGACTGCCCGGAGAACCAGGACAGCGTCACCCGATGTGTCTGCGCGTCGTACGTCCCCGTCGCGCGCTCGGCTCCGATCAGCCAGCAGCCACTCCCCGCGCCGGATGCGCACGTCGTCCCGGCCGCGCCGTCGTAGAGCGCCTGAATCGACCGGACATCGGCGAGGACCTTGGTCCCGGTGACGTAGAGATGCGGAAACGCGAACGTCGCCCGGCCGGTCGGCGCGTCCTGCAGATCCTGCCCGGAGCTCACCAGGCTGAGCAGGTGGGATCCGAACCGGACCGGCTGCGTCAACGACGTGGCGACCGGGTTGCCTCGACTGTCGAACGCCTCGTCGGACAGCGGTGTGAACGCGTCTGTCGACAGGCCCGGTCGACCAGGCGAAAGCAGCGTGACCGCGCCGTGCTCGCAGCTCGACGCAGGGTTGCCGATGACCTTGGTGCCGAACGTCACCGACAGATAGCTGCCGCCGGGCTTGTCGCCGTCACACGTGCCCTTGGACAGGTGGAGCACTCCGGTGAGCTGCAGCACACCGGGCGGACCCGCGGTCCCCGCCGTCGCGGGAGCAGCGGCAAACAGACAGCCGGCGAGCGCTGTCGCGGCCGCTAGCGGTGCATGCGAGATCACGGCGCCTGCTCCACGGTCGTGCCGCTCGTCGCACCGCCAGTGGTCTCGGACTGCTCCCCCGTCCAGTACCACGTGTTGGTCTTGGGGTTGCGGTCGAGGAAGATCGCGAACTGCACCTGGCTGGGGCCGGGAAGACCGTTTTCGAGGATCTTGTGGGTCTTGCTGTCGATGAAGTAGTTCAAGACCATGTCGCCGGTCATGTCGATGATGACGTGCTCGGCCTCGTTCGTCTCCGCCGTGATCTTCTGCACCCGGATCCGGAAGATGTTGAGCTTGTCCTGCTTGGCCAGCAACGTGATCGTGGCGCGGTTGCCGGAGAGCATCGGACCCGCCAGGTAGTGCTCGAGCGCGTTGGCATCTCCGTCGGCGTACGCCTTGGCGACGTTGTCCTCGAAGTACTGGACGAGCTTCTTGATCGTCGCGTTCGACAGCTTGCCCGGCCCGATCTTCGACGGCAGGCCTGGGTCGGCCACATCGGCCGCGGTCAGGGTCGAGCCGGCGAGCGGGGTGGGCAGACCGGAGGCGGGCGTGACCTGGCTGCTGCCGGTGGCCGAAGGCGAGATCGTCGGTGCCGCGGCCCCGTTGCTTCCGCTGCTGCTGCAGCCCGCGGACACCGCTCCCAGCAGAGCGACGCCGATCACGGCCGCGACTGTGCGGTTGATGCTCATCACTGATTCGCCATCGCGACGAGCAGCTTGTGTCCGAGGCTCCGCGACGGAGTCGCGCCGGCCACCGACACGATGTCGAGCCTGCGCCCGTCCTGCCCGGAGAACTCGATGACATCGGTCGAAGCGATCTGGTAGCCGCGGAATGACTGGTCCCTCTCGAGGTAGCCGGTTGCACCTGACAGGCCGCTTGCACCGCCAGGGATCGAGACCTCCGCCACGAGCGACCCGGCTTGCTTGCGGAGCGCTCGGTAGGACATGAAGAACCGTCCGGCGAGATGGGCAGAGGGGAACTGCATGGCGACGCAGGTCGCGACGCCGTCGGTGCGCCGGCCGGCCGAGTGCACGAACACCTCTCGCGCGCCGGACTGCAGCTGGTCGTACTCGAGCGCAGCCTGGACCTCGGCTGCTGCGCTGTAGCTGTGGGCGGTCAGCTTGCCGGAGTGCTTCGCGTCGATCGTGTAGCCCGTGGGAACCAGGTTCGGTGAGCAGCCGGTCGAGATCGGCGCCGCGGCGGAGGAGCCGGTGGCCGATGACGTTGGATCCGGGTGCGACGGCAGCGGGGTCGAGCCGCCGCCGCACCCGGAGACTGTGATGAGCAATGCGAGAGTCGCGGCGCAGCCGGCTCCGGACCGCGTGACAGTCATGAGGTGATCCGGAACGGCGCGACCTGCTCGAAGCCGCCGCTGTCGAGGAAGGTGCCCTCGTGGGCCAGGGCTGAGGCGCCGCCAGGCGTGTCGGACGGCATCGCCATCGGGTTCACGTATGTCGATCGAAAGAACGCCAGCGATGTCGAGGTGCCTCCAGTCTGATTCCAGCCGAGGCGGTAGCTCCCGACCGTGAACTTGGCGAACCGGCTGCCGAGCAGGCTGATCAAAGAGCTCGACGACGGACGTCCGCCGCCATCGCGCAGTGCCTGCGCGATCGCGAGACCCGCTTGATAGCCGTGCAGTCCGTCGAAGGAGGGCCGTACGCCGGGCGCGAGCGCGCGAAGGCGCTGTGCGTAGTACTGCGACACCGGGTCGAACGGATTGATGTCGCTCGCGAACTCGATCCCCCCGAGTCTGGTGATCGTGCCCGCGGCGTCGATGAAGTCCGTACTCATCAGCTGAGCGGACGCAAGGATGCCGTGGGAAGGCACCCAGCCGTTGATCTGTGACACCGCAGAGAACGCGTGAACAACCGGCGCGGCCTCATGCCGATCGCCGAGCAACGCCACGACGTCAGCGTTGTGGCGCTGCAATGCGGAGACGAACGGGAGCGGCTTCGACGGGAATCCCGTCATGTGAAGCGCGACCTGGCGCCCGGCCAGCGCCGAGCGCAGACCGGCCAGCTCGGTCCGGTCGACGACCGTGTCGCCCACGAGCACGGTGACCGAGGTCGCGAGCTGGCGTAGCGCCTGGGTGCCGATCGCCGCGCCCTCGGCGCGCCACGACGGCTGTGTCGACCACACGCCGGCGCGGTCCTGAGGAATCGACGCGGCACCCGCGACAACCGGCAGACCGGCGTCGCGCGCGGCTGCTGTCGCCCCCTGGACCTCGCTCGCCGTTCCGCACGGCAAGGCGATCAGGCGGGCTCCGAGCGACTGAAGTCGCGCCATGGCCGCGGGGACACCGTCGTGCAGGTCGACCGCCACGACGCGGATCAGGTCGCCGTGGTTGGCGGCCTGCGAGTTGAGATCCTCGAGTGCCACCTGGAGACCGAGGATCTCGTCACGGCAGGTCTCACCGGTCGGTCCTGACAGTGACGTCGGGACGCCGACAACGATCTGGTGCGGAAGCTCGGCCGGCGAGACGCGCTCGGCGAACCGCGCGGTGCCAGGTCGCTCACCCGAGCGCGTCACAGCCGCGGTGACCAGCCACGACGCCGCCTCGGACAGGGAGACGTCGGCGGTCCACTCGGCACCACCGCCGGTCGAATGAAGGGCGACCTGCTGGTCGGGCTCGCCGCATCCGCCACACGACAACGTCGCCGTCACTGAACGGACGCCGGGTGCCGGACTGAGAAAGTCGTCCTCGTCCGCCTGACCCACCTCGACGACAAGTGTGTTTCGGCCGACGATGCCGGGCGCGAGGGTGGCGACGTCCAGCGAATCGGCGCCGACCGCCGTCACGGCGAGCGGTACGCCGGTCGACGTCGCATAGGCCTGCGAGGCGTACGGCTCGTCGAGCGGCTGTGAGACCTGGCCAAGGATTCCCGCGACCAGCAGCGCCGCCGCCGCGACGACCGCCTCCGCACCCATCAGCGCGGCGCTGAGTCGCGGCAGCCGACTCCTCTCCCCCGTGGCAGCCGGCATCATCGACGAGCCCACGATCCCGAGCCAGACCATCACGACGAACAAGATCAGCAACGCGACGGCGAGCTTGCCGTACAAGGTGCCCGGGACGTCCCCGAGCGTGCGCAGACCCCAGTCGGTAGTCGCGATCCCAGTGCCGAGCACCGCGACCAGCGACACCGCAACGAGTGGGCGCAGCGAGCGTTTCGGATCTGCTGTCGACATCGTCGGCGCCTCACCGCCGCCTGATCGCATCCGGAGGATGACCGCGAGCAGGGCGCCGATCCAGACACTGACCGCCAGCAGGTGAACCGAGTAGACCGCGAGCACGAGGTCGCGGCGCGAGCTCGGCTGCGAAGCCGCGTGACCGGAGTCGGCGAGCACCACCAGCAGTCCGAGCGAACTGAGCGCAGCGAGCCAGCGACGCCAGCCGCAAGGGCGTTGACCGGCCGCGAGCCGGCCACCGTCGATGACGACGGGGAGCACCAGGGCCGTGAGAATGAGCTCCGCGATCAACCGACGTCCGGTGGCTGATGAGCCGAAGGCGGAGAGCCCGCCGGAGGACAGGACAAGGGCCGCAAGGGCGATCTCCACCGCGAAAACAACCGCGAGCGCACCCCATCGGACTCGCGACGCCCGCCGTCCCGTGGCGGCGAGAACGCCGCCGAGCAGCAGCAGCGCCACGAGGACGACGGATGCGAACGGCAGGACGGTTCGCAGCAGCCGCTGCGCTCCTCGTGGCGAGGAGGCACTGCCGGTGACATCCGATGAGCCGGACTGCACCGCGGAGTTGGCCGAAGGATGTCCGATGCTGAAGCTGAAGCTTCCGATCACGGTGTGGCCGTCGTCGCCGACCGCCGTCCAGTTCACGGCGTAGGTACCTTGCTCGGCCAGCGAAGAGTCCGGGACCACGGACAGCTCGGTCGGGGCATCCGCGGAGGCCTGGTGGGTTGAGATCCGATGGCCGTCCGGTGCGATGAGGACGACGGTGCAGTACGAGCGGTCGAGGCCTTCGGTGTAGCCGATGTCGATCTGGCCCGGCGCGGTCGTCAGGATCGCGCCGCTCGCGGGGTCGCTGCTGAGCAAGTAAGGATGCGCGGCGGCGGGGGCCGCCGTCGCGAGTCCGAGGACCGCGGCAAGCAGCACCACACTGCCGCTGCGTCGGGCCAGCGAACCGGCCCGACGCAGACGGCGGCGCGTCACTCCTCGTACTTCAGGCCGGCCGTATCGGCGCCCATGTCGATGGGCTCCCCCCAGTAGCCACGGCACTGCCCATCGACGACCTTGCCGAACTCACAGTTCGGACCGTACGAGTGCCCGTAGGGGGTCAAGCCCGTGGCAGGCGCGCCGTTCTCGACGAAGAGCATCGCGTGCGGCTTGTAGTAGCCCTTGATGTTGGGGTCTGGCCAGTCCCGCCGGTTGAACTGAACGCAGGGCGTGCCCTCGGTCTCGTCGATGAAGTTGGTGTCGAGCGAGAGGCTTCCCGTCTTCGGGTTCATGTTGATCATGCAGACCGTGTGGTTGCCATCGACGCCGGTCCGCGCGACGAAGTAGTTCGCCTCCGCGATCCGAGTCGGCGCGTGATAGTCCGTCACGATCTTGCCCGTCTTCGGGTCCTTGATCTTGATCGCGGCGAGGCGGAAGTTGTCGAACTCCGCCCAGTGAGGACCACCCGAGGTCGGGTCATTGATCGCGACGACACCGGCCACCGTCGGGCAGTCCTTGCCGCCCAGCGTCGGGTCGGCGAGAGCCCGGATGTTGTCCGACAGGTTGCACTGGTAGTGATCGCCGGCCTCGAGCAGCTTCGTGATGCTCAGGGTGTAGACCATCTTCGGCGTACCCGCGTCATCGAAGTCGTCCTGCAGGATGTAACGGCCGTTGACCGCGTGACCCAGGAACCGGTTGTCAGGGCTCACCACGTCCCACGCCGCACCGTCACAGCCGGCTGGCTCGTTCTTCAGGTCGCCGCCACCGGGAACCTTGCCTGCGCCGTTCGACTTCAGCGCCGCGACTGCAGCGGTCGAGTCGAACACCTCGTGCCACGGGTGCTTCTTGGTGTTGGTGATGTCCGGCGTGTAGAAGACGGCACCACCACACATGCTTTCCGAGAACCAGCCCTTGGGGATCCGGCCGTCCGGCAGCGGGTAGTCCCACGTCGAGCCGTTCTCCATGATGCCGAGGTTCTCGCCGTGAGCCGGGTTCGAGTCGTCACGCGGCCCCAGTGGCATCACGTCGATGGCACATATCTTCGGGTTGTTCAGCGTCGCGCCAGGTGTCGGGTTTCCTGAGCAGCCCTTGGAGCTGAAGCTCCAGACCCTCACCGTGCGTCTGAAGTAGTACGCATTCGTCGGTTTGACCGGATCCTCGATGATCTGCGCCGGCTCGGCGTAGTCCGACGTCACCATCGTCTTGAGGTCGGCGCGGATCTGGATGCCGTGCGGGTTGGCGCAACTGCCGAAGTCCGGGCATTTGACCGAGCCGTTGTTCAAGTCCAGGCCGCTGTCGTCCTGACCCCTGGTCACCAGGTGCGGCAGGTCGGAGACGGTGCCGCCGACCGACTTGGCGAGGGCACCAACCGCGTTTCCGTTGGTGTCCGCACCCTGGAGAAGGTTGTTCGAGCCGGTCGCCGGCCACTCGCCGAGGATGTCGCCCGGCTGCGCTCCCGGGTGGTTGCTGCCGGCGATCTCGACGACAGCGCCCGGCGTGGTGCCGTATGCGTACAGCGGGCCACCCATCAGCGTGCCGTAGGCGTCGCCGTTGGGCAGCGTCGCGAACGCGTCCCAGATGCTGCCGCTCGGGGTCGACCAGGGCTCGTCGATCTTCGTGAGCTTGACCTGCGGCAGGTCCGAGAGGTCGTAGGTGAAGATTCGCGAGGTGAACAGGCCACCGGCCCACACGGTCTGGCCGGGGTACCACGTGTACTGCATGTGGTGCGGCTCGTTCTCGACGCCGTCGGGGCCGCTGACAACCGAGACGTTGACGACCTTGCCGTAGGTCGAGCAACCAGGCTCGGCGTCAATCGTGGCCATCATGTCCGAGCCGGTCTCGAGGAACTCGATCGGGATCTGCGACTTCAAGCCCTCGGGGTTGACCTCGCCGCCGCCGATCAGGTCCTCGATGTCCGAACCGGTCAGGTCGGCGGCGTTCATCTTGCCGGCCCACACGATCAGATACTCGTGACCTTTGCCCGCTGCGGGGCACTCGCCGGTGTTCTCGCTGGATGGCTCGTTGTCCAGGTCCGTGTTGTTGCCGGTCTCGAACGGAAGCGCCTGACCGACACCCGGCAGGCTCGGCAGCCCCTGCAGGGACAAGCCCTGCAGCGGGTTTCCGTAGCTGTCGGTCGTGGTCGTACGCGCCTGCGACTTCTCGTTGACCGTGTAGTTGACGCTGCCAACCACGGTCTTCCCCGCTTCGCGGATCTGGTCGACCGTCCGCGTGATCGTCGGGAGCAACGACTGCGTGCTGCCCGACGACCCAGTGGCTGCCGCGGCCACTCCACCGCCTGACGCGACCGCCAAGGCGGCGCCCGCCGCCACCAGCCTCGAACTTCCCAACCGGATCCGCATCCATGCCCTCCGTGCGTCGGCTTTACCTTGCTCAGTATCCCACCTAACTTGAGTGGGTTGGATTAGATATAGCACGAATCGGACAGCCCAAACCACCGCGACACGAGTTCGTGACCTGGGTCACAAGACGAGCGAGGACAGATGAACGGCGGACCACGCCTGCGGGTCGAAACGATCCGCACGGACGAGCTGGGCGACCGCAGCTACGTCGTGCACGACGGCGAAATCGCCTTCGTGATCGACCCGCAGCGCGACATCGATCGCATCAGCGAGATGCTGGGAAAGCTCGGGCTCGTGCTTGGCTCGGTCGGCGAGACGCACATCCACAACGACTACGTCACGGGCGGGCTCAACCTCGCACGATCGGCTGGCGTCCCCTACCTCGTCGCCCGATCCGAGGAAGTGGCATACGAGCGGACGCCGGTCGACGACGCCTCGATGCTGCAGGTCGGGTCGCTCCACATCAGGGTGGTCGCGACGCCCGGCCATACCCCCGGACACCTCTCTTATGTGGTCACCGGATCGGGTGGCGAGACTGCGGTGTTCAGCGGCGGCTCACTGCTCTACGGCGCGGTCGGTCGCACCGATCTGATCGATGAGAGCCGAACCCGTGAGCTGACGCGCGCGCAGTACCGCTCAGTCCGCGAGCTCACGGCGCCTCTACCTGACGAGGTGCGGCTGTTTCCGACGCATGGCTTCGGGAGCTTCTGCGCGTCGGGTCCCCCAGGCAAGCACGACTCCGCGTCGGGCACGCTCGGCGACGAGCGCCGCAGCAACGCTGCGCTCGCAGAGGATGATGAGGACGGGTTCGTCGAACGTACGATCGCCGGCTTCACGCCGTACCCCAGCTATTACGTCCACATGGCGCCACGGAATCGGGCCGGCGCGCCCCCCGCGGACCTCAGTCCGCCGCAGATCGCCGGGTCCGACCAAATCGGCCAGCGGCTGTCGTCCGGCGAGTGGGTGGTCGACATCCGCGACCGGCGCAGCTTCGCGGCTGACCACCTCGCCGGAACTGTCGCCGTGGAGCTCGGACCGCAGTTCGCGACGTACCTCGGATGGATCTATCCGTACGACGAGCCGCTCAGCCTGCTTGCCGAAACCGCTGAGCAGGTCGCCGCGGCTCAGCGCCAGCTGGTCAGGATCGGGATCGACCGTCCGGCCGCGGCGGCATACGGTGATCTCGCCGAGATTGCCCCGAACCTGCCACGACGCAGCTTCCCGATCGCCACCTTCGTCGACCTGGCGGACGCGCTCGGCATCGGCGCGCAGGTGATCGATGTGCGGCGCCCGGACGAGGTCGTTCGTGACGGCGCGATCCCCGGCTCGTGGCACGTGCCGCTCGCCGACCTGGCGGCGCGAATGACCGAGCTCCCCCAAGGTGTCCTGTGGATCCACTGCGCAAGCGGATTCCGAGCGACGATCGCCGCATCCCTGCTCGATCGCGCAGACCGCGACGTCGTGTTGGTGGACGACCCGTTCGCGACGGCAATAGAACTGGATCTGGTCTCAGCGACGGCCGGTCGGGAGTAACCAGAGTTACTTGAGCATTATGGTATAGTAATGCCATGGCACTCCCCCAACGACTACGGCCCACACGGACTCTCCCGGCTCAGTCGCGCCTCGACGCAGACCAGCTCGCGATCGTCCTCGAGCGACTAGCCGATCGCGCGTCGCAGTGGCAAAGCCTGGCGCGCTTCGATGCGTGCGGGCGTTGGTGGCGACGGCTGCACGGCGACGACACCGCCGACATCTGGCTGCTCGGCTGGCTCACCGGCCAGGGGACGGAGCTGCACGACCACGGGGGATCCTCGGGCGCATTCGTCGTCGTGCAGGGCGCACTTACCGAGATCCGCGCGGTCCCGGACTCCCCGCTCGACACGACGACCACCATCGTGACCGCCGGCAACTCGGTCGCGATCGCACCCACGACGGTGCACGACGTCTACAACGCCGGACCGGCCGCGGCGGTAAGCCTGCATGCGTACTCCCCTCCGTTGTCCGCAATGTCGTTCTACGCGCAACACCCGAGCGGGCTTGCCCGGCTGCGAACGGTGTCGACCCGGGACGACAGCCAGTCCGCCCGCCAGGGAGCGATCTCGGCGTGACGATCAACGAGGTGCTGGCGGACGCGCGGACGCGACTGCGCCGGCTCGACCCAAAGGAAGCCGCAGCCGCGCAGCGCGAAGGTGCGCTCCTCGTCGACATCCGGCCCGAGGTCAACCGGGTGATCGAAGGCCTCATCCCAGGAGCTCTGGTCATCGACCGCAACGTCCTGGAGTGGCGACTCGACCCGGCATCCGAGGCGCGTATCGCCGACGCGTCGTGCGACGCGTGGATCGTGCTGTTCTGCAATGAGGGGTACGCGTCGAGTCTCGCTGCGTCGGCGCTTCAGCAGCTCGGCATCTGGCGCGCCACCGACCTCGCCGGAGGCTTCCGAGCCTGGCGTGCCGCCGGCCTTCCGACGCAGACCGCCTAACGTCAATCTGTGAGTTCCACAAGTCCGATCGACATGCTCGATCGCTCGTTCCAAGCGGTCGGGATTCTGATCGACAACATCGACCCCGCCCAGTAGTCGGCACCGACACCCTGTAGCGATTGGACGGTGCGCGGCGGCGCTAGCCGGAAGGCCGAAGGCTCTACGTCCGCCGGATCTCGACTCTGCCGGCATGGTTTCTGGTGATGGTCCAGGGGGTGTGGTGGGTGAGTCGGTGGTGGTAGGTGCAGAGGTAGATGCCGTTGTCGAGGTCGGTGGGGCCGTGGTGTTCGGCCCACTGTTGTTCGTGGTGGAGTTGGCATCGTTCGATGGCGGCTTGGCATAGCGGGGCTTCGCAGTGGTTGTTCGCGCGAAGTTTCGCGGCTTTGCGTTGCGCGCGTGACCAGGTGCGGGTGGACCGGCCGAGGTCGAGGACTTCGGAGGGTCCGCCCATCACGGCGGGGATGATCCCGGCGTCGCAGGCGAGCATCCGCACGGTGTTGGGGGTGATCGGGGTGCCGCCCAGCGTGGAGTGGCAGGTGTCGCCGGCTTGCAGGCGGCGGGTCAGGTCGGCGAGGAACGTCTGGACCACGAGCTGGGTGGGTTCCCCGGCGGTGTCGGGCAGATCCCCGCGGTTCATGGCCATGGTGGCGAGGTCCACGAGCGCGTCGGCGCGGCGTTGCCCGATGGTCCGGTCGTCGTGTTCCCCGGCCCGCTGGGACAGCGGCGCGAGCGCGGTCTGCACGATGGTGGCTTGGACCGGGTCGAGCATCCCGTCGAAGCGGGTCATCCCGTTGAAGGTTTCGGTGAACCGCAGCCACCGGTCGGCGTGGCGCCGCGCCGCGCGTTGTTCCGCGGTCTCGTTCAGGCACAACCGGTCCGCGAGCTCGCGCAGGCCACGGGTCATCGTGGTGGGGTCGGTGACCTTCGCCGCGTCCAGCAGCAGCTTCTCGGCGTGGTCCTTCGCGTCGGCGTCGGGAAGCTTGGGCAGGAAATTGAGGATCACCTTCGCGTGGTCGTGACCGATCTCCCCACCGCGCAGCGCCTCGATCACCGCCGGGCGTGCGACCCCGGCCCGCGCCACCCGCAGCCGGCCGCGGGCGTCGGGACCGGACAGCTGCAGCTCCTCAACCAGCCACCCCCGGGTGCAACGGCCACGTTCGCTGGTGGTCGCGTCACGAGCGTCGATCACCTGCAGGCGGGCGGCCAGCGCACCGTCGAGCTGACGTTGCACGGCGAGCAACACCTCGGTGTCCTCAAGGACCAGACAGTCCGGCTGGCCGTGCGGATCCTCGCCGAGGACCGCACCCACCGAGCAACGAAGCTGCTCGACCGACCGGCTTGCCATGCCACGAAACCTACGACCCGGGTACGACAGTTTCGGCCCTGAATCAGTTGGTACCAAAAGAAATCTCAACAATTCTTATCCACAGGACAAGTGGAACGGCGGCCGGAATCCGGACCAACCAAAGGACCTCGCGCCGTCAATGCGCTGTTGTGTTTCGAACTACCGCTTCAGGGCAACCAGCCGCGAAGCGTCCAGAGGCGACCCGCGCCGCGCATGGCGCTCACCGATCAATGCCGCGGCCTCCGGCTGCCGCCCGGAGGCGACGAGCACGTGAAGCAGCGTCTCCTCGACGACTTCCTGTTGCGCCGCGCTGCCGCCGAACCGGCGCAAGCCCATCACGCGCAACGCTGCAAGGGGTCCAACAGCATCGGCAGGTCGCCCGCCAGCGACCGCGGAAAGGCCGCGACAGAGCGGGACGACCGCGATCGCGAAGGAGCGGTTCTCATGGTCGGCGGCGAACGACTCGAGCCGGCCGAGCGCACCAAGGTCGCCGACGGCGGCAAGGCCGATCGCCGCATGCAAAGCGGTGAAGAGAGTGGCGGGTCGGTCGAAGACGCACCGGTCAACCGCCGCCAGCGCCGGACGCACATCATCTACGCCGACCGGTACCCCGAGCATCCGCAGCCGCCACAACAGCGACACTGAGTCGACGAGCGCCCGCGCGCCGGTGACGAATGGCGGCGCCAGCTGCGAGTGATAGCGACGCAACGCCGCATCGACGTCGTCCATCGCGATCTCATGCAGCGCGGCATGCCATGCGTAGTGCGCCCGGTGGTTCGTATCGTCCCCGTGCTCGGCGATCCAGGCGTCCAGCCAGGCAAGGCCCGCGCCGTGGTCACCGGTCTCGTACGTGACGTGGGCGCGCGCGTGCGCGGCGTGGCCCGCAGCCGGGTCGGCGTCGAGCGCACGCCCCGCGAACGCATCCGCCTCGGCGAAGCGATCCTGCTCCTGTCGCGTGAAGGCGACGAGGCTGTTGAACCACCAGTCGTCGCCGTACGCCGGTGCGAGCACATCGACCAGGTGCCAGGCGTCTTCAAGTGGCTGCGCGACGCCACTGAACGCGATGGTCGGCAGGGCGACGCTTACCGCGAGGCAGTCCGTCGGGTACTCCCGGACGTGACGGAGCAGCTCGCGATCGCCCTCGGCCGTTGTCTGAGTGAGGCGTGCCTCGACCATCCGCACGAAGCTGATCTCCCGGGGGTCGGCACGCAGACGAAGCGCGTCGACCGCAGCCGAAAGGCTGCCGAGCGCGTCAACCTCCGCCTCGCATTCACGAGCGAGCAACGCGAGCGCGGCATGTCCCAGCGCGAAGGCCGGATCGACCTCGACTGCCGCAGCCAGCAGCTCGGGCCCGCCGGACTGCACCCTGCGGATCCGATCGAGAGCCTGCCGCCACATGTCGGCCGCATCGGCCGTGGTCGACACGACCAGGCCGTACTGATCGCGAGGGCGTACCGGATTGGTGACCGCCGGCCCGACGAGACATCGGGCGAGCTCGGCCGCCTGCACCCGGATCTCGGGCATCGCGGTTGACTCCCACAGCGAGCCCTTTCGCAACGCGCCGAGAGTGAACACCGCCGCGGAGGACTCCCCCGATCGGTCGAGCACGCGCCCGTCCTGGCAGGTGTCGAAGCCGATTCCGAGCGGACCGGGACGGACGAGCCCACGCTGAAGGAGCGCGCCGACAAACGCATCCGCGCTGCGCTCGGGCCGGTCACAAGGGCCGGTGCAGTTGACGACGGCTCCCACCGTACGAACGGTGCCGTCGGTGAGCTCGACGGCAATCCCCGACGAGGATTCCGTCGCGCCGACCACCTCACCTGTCACCGAGACGAGTCGCCCTGCGTCGCGCGCCGCCGCGACCAGTTCAGCGCCCGCAGGCGGAATGCGATGACGAGCCGCGTCCCACGCCCGCGCATCCCGCGCCATGAACTCAACGCGGTCGTCCGCGCCGAGACCGTCCCAGAGCTTCGGGGTGATCGCGCGGATGCTGTCGACGGCCGGCCGCCAGTTGCCGTAGCGGCGCTTGGCCTTCCCGAGATGTGACGCCATCACCGCTCGCAGCTCAGCGAGGCCCGGCGCATCCGAGGAGAACTCCGGTGCCTCCATGACGGGCAGCAGCTCGTCAGCGTGACGGCGCGGAAGATGTCCGGTACGCGAGGCAACGTGAATGGCGCGGCCCGGCCGGTCGAGCGCAGCAACGACGTCGACCATGGTGAGGCCCGCGCCGACGCAGAGGACATCCTGGTCATCGTCAACTGTTTCGAGCACCCCCGGCGGCCACGGGTCTGCGATGAATCGAGACGAATCCCGCAGTGATGACGGCGCCCACTCCGTGCCGATCCCAAGGTGACCAAGCGCGAGGACGACGCCATCGGCCGGAGCCAGCTCCGTTCCGGAAGCCAGGAACACCCGGCACCGGGTGCCCACGCGTTCGATGTCGATCACGCGGTCCTGGACCACGTGCAGGTCCGCGGCAGTCGCGCGTCGCGTCGCGATTCCCAGTACGTCTTCGAGGTACTCGCCGTACCAGCGTCGAGGAACGAAGTCGTACTCCCCAACCTCGCGACCATGCGCCGCGAGCCACCGCAAGAAGTGATCGGCGTCCTCCGGGTACGCCGACATCTTCGAGGCAGGAACATTGAGCGTGTGGCGCCGGTCGGTGGCGGAGTAGGCAACGCCACGCCCGATCGAGTCGCGCGACTCGACGATTGCGACCCTCATCGGCAGGTGTCGCCGGGCTGACTCATCCAGCAACCGGGTCGCCACCAACGTCCCCGCCGCGCCGCCGCCGACCACCACATAACTGGATTTACTCAGTTGTTTTAGTGAGGTCACACGAGTTAGCCTACGCCGAGGCGCCTGATCCGACCACCCTTGCCGCGCGTGTCTGGCGCTCTTATGGTCCGTGAGTGGTGCAGCAGCGCGGGGTCCCGCGGGTCGGGCTTGCCCTGCGCAAACGCGCGGTCGCCGGCACTGCCGCGCTCGCCGTCGTAGTGGTCGCTGCGCAGACCGCAGGATCCGCCTACGCCACGACCGGCACGACGTTCGTCCCGGGAACTGCCACCGCCACCGCGCAGTCGCTCCAGATCGCGCCACGCGACGCGGGCCTGGCCGCCAGCATCACCGTCGGCCGCTCGGTGGCCATCTACACCAACGACCTCGCGCAGGCCTCCAGCCAGGCACTCGATCTCGGGGTGATCGGAAGCACGCTCGCAGTGCAATGCAGCGCGCTCCCCGCGCCGGTCACCGCCGGAGAGCTACCGAAGGCCCTGGTCGCCGAGTCCGACAGCGGTGCGAGCCGGGCCGACAAGACGGCGGCCGGCCCAGACACGGACACCCTGAAGGTCTCCACCGGCCGCGAGTCCGTCGCCGCCATACCTGCGCCGCACGAGTCGGCCACCGCCGAGTTCGACGGAACCCGTATCAACCTGCCGGGTCTCGTGGCCCTCGCCGGCCTGTCCAGCCACAGCTACGCGCACCTCATTCCCGGGAAGGCGCGAATCGCAGAGGCGACCGCAGATCTCGGAACTCTCGACCTGCTCGGCGGAAAGGTGCAGCTCGACGGGTTGCACTGGCAGATCGCACTGCGCTCCGGCAGCAAGCCGGCCCATTCGTCCTCCTTCAGCATCGGCTCGGTGACCCTGGCCGGGGTCAAGCTGCCGACGGCGTCGACCGCCTCGCTCGCCTCGACGCTGACGTCGGTCAACAAGGCGCTCGCTGCCACCGGCCTGCACATCGACCTTCCGACGTTCACCGATGTCGACGGCGTGATCGCGATGACGCCGCTCAGCATCGGCATCGCCACCACCTCATCGGTGGCTAAGGTCCTCGACCCGCTCATCACCCTCGTGCTCACCCAGCTCGCCGGCGCCGTCGTCGACAGCGCGACCAAGGCGGTCTGCACGATCGGCAGCGTCTACAGCCTGGTGAACCTCCTCCTTGCCGCGTTTGACGGGGTCGGGGCCTTCGACGTGCAGGTCGGTGGCGTGACGGCGACCACCGACAACAAGACCTATGCCAACCCGTTCGGAAATGGCGACAGCCCCGCCCCGTCACTGGGTGGCTCTGTCACACCTCCTCCCGCGACCGAACCATCGGGCGGCACCTCCATTCCCCCGTTGCCCGTCTCCTCGAGCGCGCCGCTACCGGTGTCGAGCCCGCAAGTCGCAGGGACCCGAACTGTCGCCTCAAGCTGTTCGACAACGAGCCCGGCGGGTAGTCCTTCCTGCAGCCGGGGCGCCGGTCTTGCCGTCGGCTTGATCGCCCTCGCAACGCTCGGCGGCATCGCAGGTGCGGACTATTTCGTCGTACGACGCCGACGTCGACTGGCGAGGATGGCAATCGATCTATGAGCAACCTTTCCCCTTCCCCGTCGCCCGTGCGGCCGTTGCTGCGCGGATACGGCCCGCTCGCCTGTCTGCTCGTCGCATTCGTGCTGATGGCGGCGTTCGTCCCGACAGACGCCCCACAGCGGGTGACCGTGACGACGCAGAGCGACACCGGTGTGCCCGGCACCGGCACAGGTCCGGCGACCTCAGCGGGCGGCGGGCCGATTCCGAGCGACACGGCGCCGGCCAAGACCGGTGGCGTGCCGGGAACGGGTGGCGCAACCACCGGACCCGCGGGACCTATCGCGGCACCGAAGGGCTGCCAGGGTGCCCAGGTCAAGGGTGACCCGTACTCACCAGCATGCGTGGCGTTCAGCGGCAACAACGGCGGGTCGACCAGTCGCGGCGTCACCCGATCGACGATCACCGTCTCCTACCGAGTCACGTCAGACCCGGGCTTCCAGCAGACGCTCGCGCAAATCGGCGGCGCGCAGTTCTCCGACACCAACGCCGACATCCAGCGCACCATCGAAGGCCTGGCCGACTACTTCAACACGCACTTCCAGTTCTACGGCCGCAAGATCAAGTTCGACTTCTACAAGGGACAGGGCTCACAGACCAACGAGCTGCTGGGCGGCGGTCAGCAGGAGGCGAGCGACGACGCGCTGAAGGTCGCGACGAGCATCAAGGCCTTCGCCGACATGAGCGCCACGACCGAGCCGTACAGCGACTCGCTGTCGCGCGACAAGGTGGTGAACTTCGGCGTCCCGTACATGTCGCAACAGTGGCTGGAGCAGCGCGCGCCGTACGCGTGGAGCATCGCGACCGACTGCACCGGTGTCAGCGACGCCGCGGCCGAGATCGCGACGCGGCAGCTCGCTCGCAAGAAGGCAATCTTTGCCGGCTCGGAGTTCGTCAACACCACGCGCAAGTTCGCGACGATCGCGCCGGACAACCCCTGGTACCAGGAGTGCGTTCACAACGGCCAGAACATCTACAAGGCTGCGGGCGACCCGGCGCCGCTGAACATCCCCTACCAGCTCAACCTCGCGACCCTGGCAAACCAGGCTGCGGGAATCATCGCGAAGCTGAAGGCCAACCACATCACCACGGTCGTCTGCGGTTGCGACCCGATCATCCCCGTTTACCTCACGCAGCGCGCCGCCGAGCAGAACTACTTCCCCGAGTGGCAGGTGGTGGGCGTCGCGCTCACCGACCAGGACATCGTCGGGCAGCTGTTCGACCAGCAGGAGTGGTCACATGCCATCGGAGTGACCTACCAGGGCCCGACCCTGCCCTACCAGGCGACGCTCGGATACTCGGCGTACAAGGCGGTGCGCAGCGACGAACCGGCTCACCTCGTGGACCTGATCTATGCGCAGATGTACATGATGGCGCTGGGCATCCAGCAGGCCGGGCCTGATCTCACGCCTGCGAACTTCGAACGCGGCATGCGTTCGTACGCCGGTGGGTCCGGTGAGTTCGGCACCTGGGGCTTCCCGGTCAACCACTTCACTCCGACACTCGACGGCGCCGAGATCTACTGGAACCCCGACGCGGTCTCGACGTACAACAACAAGAAGGGCGCGTACGTCATCGCGAGCAAGCGCTACACGCTCCAGGCGTGGCCGAGCGGCAACCCGCCGCCGCGACGTCCGTACAAGGGCAAGTAGGCGCGGGTGGCAACAGCCGTCCCGACAGTCATCAACCGGCACCGGGCGCTCAGCACGGGCGCAGCCGTGGTCGTCGCCGTCGTCCTGTGCCACGTGATCTCACCGAACTCGACGCCAACCGGAGTGGTGCTCCAGGGCGCACTGTTCGGCTCGGTCACCGGCCTCCTCGCGCTGGGCCTGGTCCTGACCTACCGCTCCGACCGGATCGTGAACTTCGCGTACGGGTCGATGGGCGGTGTCGGCGGCACGGTCGGGGTGATGCTCTACCTCGGACAGCACTGGAGCTGGCCCGCGGCAGTCGCCGCCGGGCTGGTCGCGGGCGGCCTGATCGGAGCGCTCACCGAGCTGCTCGTGATGCGTCGCTTCACGAAGTCGAGCCGGCTGATCGCGACCGTGGCCACGATCGGGCTGGCCCAGATTCTCGGCGGCATCCAGCTACTGCTCCCCCGCTGGCTCGGCGGACCGCCGATCGTCGGAGGCTTCAGCACCCGCCTGTCCCACCACGGCGTGAACATCGGGCCCGTGCTGTTCACCGGCAACGACTTGATTGTCGTGATCGCGGTGCCGATCTCGATCGTCGCGCTCGCGTGGTACCTGCTACGCACGGACGCCGGTGTCGCCGTACGTGCGATCGCCGACAACCGCGACCGAGCGCTTCTGCTCGGCGTGCCAGTACGCCGACTGGCGACAATCGTGTGGACGGTCGCCGGGCTGCTCGCGACGATCGCGGTGATCCTCCCGGCCCCGTCGCAAGGTCTGACGATCGATGCGGCAGCCGGGCCGGAGCTACTTCTACCCGCCCTCGCTGCGGCAATCCTCGCCGGCATGGAGTCGTTGCCGATCGCCGTCTTCGCAGGCGTCGGGCTCGGTGTCCTCAACTCCCTGGTGCAGTGGAACTTCACCCAGCAGTCCCTGACGGACGTCGCGTTCCTCATCGTGATCCTGCTGGCCTTGACGCTGAAGCGGGGGCCGATCGGCCGGCGGGACGGCGCTGAGGAAACCTCGCTGTCGGCGTCCGGAACCACCCGCCAGATCCCGGCCCAGCTGCGCCGGCTACCGGAGGTCGTAGCGGTCCGGATCGGCGGCCGCGCCGCGCTGCTCGCGGTAGCCGTCCTGGTGCCGCTCGCGTGCAGCCCCAGCACGGTCCGGCTGTTCAGCATCGCCGCGATCTACGCGATCGTGGCGGTGTCGCTCGTCGTCCTCGTCGGATGGGCGGGCCAGGTCAGCCTCGGCCAGTACGCCTTCGTCGGGCTGGGCGGTGTGATGGTCGGCGACCTGATGAACCACTGGAACCTGGACCTCTTTGTCTGCCTCGTCGCGGCCGCCGCGAGCGGGGCATTGCTCGCCCTGCTCATCGGCCTGCCCGCACTGCGGATCCCCGGCCTGTTTCTCGCCGTGACCACGATGGCGCTGGCGGTCGCTGCCAACGGCTATTTCTTCAACCCGACAAACTTCAACTCGCTGATCCCGGGCACCATCACCCGCCCCGTTCTCTGGAAACGCTTCGACCTCACATCCGAACGGGACCTCTACTTCCTGTGCCTCGGCGTGCTGCTCGCCGCGATCTCCATCGTGTTGGGGATGCGCCGTGCCCGCGCCGGCCGCGTCATCCTGGCGACCCGCGACAACCCCCGCGCCGCGGCGGCTATGGCTGTGCCGACGACCCGGATAACGCTGGTCAGCTTCATCGTGTCCGGCGCGATCGCCGGCATCGCCGGTGGCCTGCACGCGACGATCCAGGAGGGCATCGGCTTCGGCACGTACGAGCCCTTCGAGAGCTTCCTCGTCTTCTCGATGCTCATCATCGGCGGCGTCGACTCGATCACCGGTGCACTACTCGGCGTCGGGCTAGTCGAAACGGCAGTGCACCTCTACCCGCAGTACCAGCTGCTGATCACCGGCACCGGCCTGCTGGTCATCCTGCTGGTCCTCCCCAACGGCCTCGCATCCGTTGTGTTCGCCGTCCGGGACCGGCTGCTCGCGATCGTCGCGCGGCGACGCGGCATCGACCTCACCGCGACGGCAGACGGAGCAATCGCCGCGACCGCCGGCCCAGCCGCTTCCAGCGCGCCGGCGGTCGGCGACGCAAAGGCGTTCCTGCGGTGCGATGGCGTCGAGGTCAGCTACGGCACGATGCAGGTCCTCTTCGGTGTGGACCTCGATGTGGAGAATCGCGAGATCGTCGCGCTGCTCGGCACGAACGGCGCCGGCAAGTCGACGATGCTCAAGGCGGTCGCAGGCCTGGTGTCCGCCAGTCCGGGACGGGTGTGGTTCGACGGCGAGGACATCACTGGCCTGAGCACCGAACAGCGCGCCGCCAGAGGGCTGTCCCTCGTACCCGCCAAGGCAATCTTCCCGTCGTTGACGGTTGCCGAGAACCTACGGGTTGCTGCCTGGCTGATCCGCCGGGACGGCGAGAGGATCACCGCCGGGCGAGCACGTGCCTTCGAGCTGTTCGGGCAGCTGGCCGACCGCGAGCGGCAGCTCGCCGGCACGATGTCGGGCGGACAGCAGCAGATGCTGTCCATCGCCATGGCGCTGCAGTCGAAGCCACGGATGATGCTCATCGACGAGCTCTCTCTAGGGCTGGCACCATCCGTCGTCTCGAGGTTGCTCGACGTCGTACGCGAGCTGGCCGCCGACGGCGTCACCATCGTCCTCGTCGAGCAGTCGGTGACAGTGGCGCTCGAGGTCGCGCAGCGCGCCGTCTTCCTCGAGCGGGGAACCGTCCGCTTCTCCGGCCAGACCGCGGCGCTGCTGGAACGCTCCGACGTGCTGCGCTCGGTGTTCATCGGCGGCGCAAGCCCGGAGATCGTCACTTCTGCCAATGGCCGCAAGCCGCGGAAGAAGACGGCGAAGGCAACCGCGAAGGAGCTCGCCGAGATCGTCGCGCGCCCTGCGGTGCTCGAGTGCTTCGACGTCGGAAAGTCCTTCGGCGGCGTCAGAGTGCTCAACGACATCCGGATGACCGTGCACAAGGGCGAGATCGTCGGATTGATCGGACACAACGGCGCAGGCAAGACCACGTTGTTCGATGTGATCTGTGGCTTCCTGCCCGCCGACGCGGGCCGAGTCGTGCTCGGTGGCTCCGACGTGACCGGGTTCGACGCCACCGACCGCGCGGTGATCGGGCTCGGTCGCTCGTTCCAGGAAGCGCGGCTCTATCCCGCGCTGACCGTCGCCGAGACGGTGGCGGTCGCGCTGGAGCGTCACCTGGACTCCCGCGATCTCATCGCCGCGGCGTTACGACTGCCCGCATCGACGCTGTCCGAGGCGGCCGTGTCGGCGCGGGTTTCCGAGCTCCTCGGCCAGCTCGGCCTGACGAGGTACGCCGAGACGTTGATCGGCGAGCTGTCGACCGGCACCCGGCGGATCGTCGAGCTTGCGTGCGTTCTCGCCCAACGCCCCGCCGTCGTACTCCTCGACGAACCGACCGCGGGGGTCGCGCAGAAGGAGACCGAGGCGCTCGGCCCGCTGCTGCGGCGAGTCCGCGACGAGACCGGCGCGACCATGCTCGTCATCGACCACGACATGCCGCTGCTGACCTCGCTGTGCGACCGGCTCGTCGCACTCGAGCTCGGACAGGTGATCGCCGAGGGCGCTCCGACATCGGTACTCGAGAACGAGCGAGTGGTCGAGTCCTACCTCGGCGTCGCCGGCTGAGAGTGACTCCCCGCCGCCGAGGCCGTAGTGTCATCACACCCTCAGGGGTGAGGGCGCAAGACGTATCGGGGGGTTGCCGTGCAAACGAACATCCGTGGGACCACCCTGGCGGTCCTCGAGCAGGTGCTCGGTCCCAACGAGTCGATAGTCGGCGAGTCCGGCCGGATGTCGTGGATGTCCGGCGACGTGACGATGACGACGTCCAGCGCCTTCACCGGAGGCGGCAAGGGCGTCTGGGGAGCCGTGAAGCGCGCCGCGGGCGGCGCCACAATCTTCGCGAGCAACTTCCAGGCCGGCCCGGCAGGTGGCGTCGTCGCCTTCTCGTCGAACGTGCCCGGCACGATCCTGCCGGTCAGCATCAGCCCGGCGAGTGAGTACCTGGTCCACTCCCACGGCTTCCTCGCCGCGACGCCGGGCATCGAGCTGTCGACCGGCTTCCAGCAGACCCTCGGCATGGGCGTGTTCGGCGGCGAAGGTTTCCTGCTGCAGAAGCTGTCGGGACAGGCTGAGGCCTGGGTCCAGCTGCAGGGCGAGGTCATCACCTACGACCTGCAGCCCGGACAGGTGCTCTTCGTGCACCCCGGGCACCTCGGCATGTACACCGGCGGCATCCAGCTGAAGATCACGACGATCAAGGGCATCAAGAACAAGATCTTCGGTGGCGAGTTCTTCCTCGCCCAGCTGACCGGCCCCGGCAAGATCTGGCTTCAGTCGCTGACGCTCGCCGGCCTCGCTGCGGACCTCGCGCCGTACCTGCCCGAGCAGGAGGCCGCCGCAGGCGGCACAGGTGGCGCGGTCGGCGGAATCATCGGCGGCCTGCTCAAGGGCTAACCGCGTCTAGGGAGAACGAGGACTCGAGATGCGGTCGACGGACCCGGTGCGTGAGGCGATGTTGAGTCTGGCCAATCACCTCGACGGGCTCAGCGAGGCGCAGTGGGACACGGCCTCATTGTGTGAAGAATGGCGTGTCAGAGACGTGCTCGCGCATACGACCGCCGGAGCCGAGGGTGCCTTCGGGGCTAGCGCGATTATCGGTGGTCTGCTGCGGCATGGTTTCGACTACAACCGCTGGGTGGCAATCGACGGGCGAACACGTGGCGAGCAGGACCCGACGGCTGTGCTGGCGGCATTCCGCACCGCTGCGGAGCGGCCACGTAAAGCAAGGGCGAGTGAGCAGATCCGGGCGCTGGCGCACGTGTTGATTCATGGCCAGGACATCTGTCGGCCCTTGGGCATCGAGCGTGCCTTACCCGAATCCGACCTCGCGATCGTGGCCGACTTCACCGCGACGAGTTTCATCTTTCGTGCGAGGAGACGAATCAGTGACGTAAGGCTCACTGCTACCGACATCAAGTGGTCGCTCGGCGACGGCCCCGAGGTGTCGGGACCCGCAGAGGCGCTCGTCATGATGATGGCCGGGCGGCCGAACGCGCTCGACGACCTGTCCGGCCCCGGCATTGGGGCTTTACGGCGAGCCCGATAGCGCCACTTCTCGGTTCGTGCAGACGTGGCAGTAGCGCGCTACTGATAGGTCTGCACAAACCGAACTAGAGCGCCGGTTTCTGGTCGGTGACGGCGCCAGCGGCGCGTCAGGCGAACTGGTAGTCCGCTAGCGGGAATGTCTTTGCCTCGCGGCGGGTGTTGATCGTCGAGGTCGGCCGCAGGATCGCCGCTACGCCCTCGTGATTGAAGTAGTAGCTGCGCGCGGTCGAGCAGCTGCCGTTGTAGAAGACCGAGTCGCCGAGCAGGCCCGTCATCCGCTCAAGGAACCGATCATTCGCGGCCTCGCTCACCTCGAACGTGGCGGCGTTGCGCCGCTTCAGCTCACCGAACAGCCGCTTGATGTGGGTCATCTGGTACTCGATGGTCGTGAAGTAGGACAGCCCGCTGTAGGAGTACGGACTCGCGAGGACCAGGAGATTGGGGAACGACGGAACCGAGACGCCCTCGTAGGCGCAGAACCGGTTGTCGCGCCACCACTTGCCGAGGTTGCGACCCTCACGACCGATCAGCTCGAATGCGGGGAAGTTGACGTCCCAGATGTTGTAGCCGGTGGCGAGGACGAGCACGTCGATCTCGGTCTTGCGACCGTCGACGGTGACGACGCCGTCCGGCTCGAACCTTTCGATCGAGGTCGTCTCGAGATGCACGTTGGGCTTGTTGAACGCCGGGTAGAAGTCGTTGGAGAAGGTCGGCCGCTTGCAGCCGAAGTCGTAGTCCGGCGTGAGCTTCTCGCGCAGCTCGGGATCCTTGATGTGCTTGTAGAGGTTGCGGATCGCGAGACTCCGCGCGCGGTGGTTGAGCCGCTTGAGCCGCCGGTACTTCAGGACGCCGGCAACCATCAGCAGCTCGAGCAACGAGTTGCTGACCGCACGCGCCGCTCGCTGCGTCACGGGAAGGCGCGAGAACATGCGCTGCACCGACGCAGGGATCGGCATGTCGGTCTTGGCTGTCACCCAGATCGCCGTGCGCTGGAAGACCGTGAGGTCGCCAGCAATCTTCGCCAGCTCCGGGATGAGCTGCACGGCGGTGGCACCGGTGCCGATCACGGCAATGCGCTTGCCCGCCAGCTCTGCCGTGTCGTCCCAAGCCGCGGTGTGCACGACCGTGCCCGCGAAGGAGTCGATCCCCGGAATCTCAGGACGGAACGGCTGGGACAGGAATCCGGTCGCCGTGACCACGAAGCGCGCGGTGATCGTCTCGCCACCCGCGAGGTTGATCACCCACATCGAGTCCTCTTCGTCCCAGCGCGCGCCATCGACGGATGCACCGAACCGCATGTGCCGGTGCAGGTCGTACTTGTCCGCGACGTGGACGGCATAGCGCTTGAGCTCCGCACCGGGCGCGAACAGCCGCGACCAGAACGGGTTGGGCTCGAAGGAGTAGGAGTAGGTCACCGAAGGGATGTCGACGGCGAGGCCCGGGTAGCGGTTGACGTGCCAGGTGCCGCCGAGATCGTCCTCGCGCTCGAGGATCACGATGTCGTCGTAGCCCTGTTTCTTGAGCTCGATCGCGGCGCCCATGCCGCCGAAGCCGGCGCCGACGATGACGACATCGTGGTCGGGCCGCGTCACTTGAGGTTCCCCACGAGCTGACCCTGCTCACCGAACAGCTCCTTTGTCCAGTGCGCCAGCAGCTCGGAGTTGTCGTGGTCGTTGGGGTGGAAACCCTCGCGGTTGTAGTCCTTGATCGCGGCGACCATCTTCTTGCCGAGGAACGGCGAGTGGGTCAGCCGCTTGATGCTTGCGCCGAGTCGGACCGGGTTGTACGTCGAGCGGTCGGCGAGCATGGACAGCAGCGTGTGGACCGTCGTACCGAAGATGAATGACCACGTCATCACGCGCATGACGCGGATTCGCATCTTCTCGGTGCCGCCCATCGCGCGGTAGACGTCGAACGCGACGGCCTTGTGCTCGGACTCCTCCAGCGCATGCCAGAGCAGGACCTTGCGGACCTCGCCCTCACCGAGCATGTCGCGGGCCCGCTCGCTCGAGAGCAGCCGCTCCGCGAGGGTCGCGGTGTAGTGCTCGAGCGCAGAGGTGATCGCGAGCTGCACCATGTGCGGTGCGCGCTTCTCGACGCGAGCAAGGTCGAACTTCACCAGCTTGTCGACGCGACGGGTCGGGTAGCCGAGCTCCTGCAGCCGGGCGTTGAGCGCGCGGTGCTCACGGCCGTGCATCGTCTCCTGGCCGGTGAAGCCGGCGACTGCTTCCTTCAGGTCGGGGTCGGTGATGCGGTCGGCGTAGTGGCGCACCGAGCGGACGAAGAAGTCCTCGCCCTCGGGGAACATCGCCGAAAGGATCGCCACGATGTGGCTCATGATCAGGTCGCCCTGGGCATAGTGCCGCTCGACCGTTGCAGGGGTGTAGTCGAAGTTGACGCGGCGGGTACGCACGACGCGCTTCGGGCTCGAGGCCGGAACCGACATGACGGTCATTGCTTGCTCCGAAGGGTCTTGGAGGACTGCGGCTTGGTGGTGGACACCTGCATGTTCAGTGCGAGGACGCCGAGGAACTCGCGGACCCGTTGGGCCTGCACCTCAGCCTCCGCGCCGGCCATCGCGGACAGCGCGAGCCCGGCGTACAACGCGTGCAGCGAACGCAGTGCCTCCTCGATGAAGGGCAGCTGCGCGAGATCGGGGAAATACTCGAGGACCATCTCGGCGGTGATCGCGCCGATCTGCTCGGCCATCCGGCCGAGCACGACCTTGAGCTCGGGGTAGGCCCGCGCGGCCACGGTCAGCTCGATCAGCGCGAGGCCGGTCGGGTCGTCGTAGAAGGACCAGAGCACGGCGAGCGCCTCGTCCGGCGTACGGCGCTCCGGCTCGACCGCACTGAGCCGCTCGCGAAACTCCGCGCCGCGCTGGTCGACGAGCCGCTCCGCGGCCGCGGTGACGAGCGCGGCCTTCGTCGGGAAGTGGTGGGCCAGAGCGCCCCGAGAAACGCGAGCTCGGCGGACGATGTCGTTGGTCGACATCCGGCCGTAGCCGGTCTCCGCGAGGCACTCGATCGTGGCGGACAACAAGCGGGCGCGCATCTGCTCGGTGCGCTCTGCCTGGGACCGCCGCTCCATGGCCGAACGGTACGGCGAAATAAACAAACAGGCAAGCCTGCCTCCAAGTGGCGTATGTCACTCTGGGGCCATGACGGACCCCGCCACCCGCCTGGAGAAGTACGCCGAGGTCATCGTGCGAGTCGGGGCCAACGTGCAGCCCGGGCAGACCGTGTTCGTGCGTGGCGACGTCGCGATGGCCGAGGTCGCGCGGGCAGTTGCCGAGCAGGCCTATCTCGCCGGCGCGAGGCGCGTCATCGTCGAGTACGGCGACGTCCACGTGAAGCTCGCGGCGCTCAAGCATGCGCCTATGGAAGGCCTGACCACGGCCGCCGACTGGGAGATCGCCAAGGCCCGGTCCTACGACGACGGCGACGTGGCGAACATCGCACTGACCGGCAACCCGGCACCACACCTGTTCGAGGGGATCGCGCCCGAGCGGCTCGCGGCGATGCCGATCGAGCTCGCGATGCTCACGAAGGACGCGGTCGGCAACAACAACCTCGCGTGGACCGTCGCGGCCGCACCCAACCCGGGCTGGGCGCAGCAGGTCTTCGGCGAGCCCGACGTCGAGCGGCTCTGGGAGGCGGTGGCGATCGCGTTCCGGCTCGATGAGCCCGACGTCGTCGCCGCCTGGCGCGAGCACCACCGGCAGCTGACCGAACGTGCGGCGGCCGTCACCGCGCTCGGACTCGACTCGGTGCGTTACCACGGTGGCGATACCGACATCACTGTCGGCCTGATTGCGGACTCGGTCTGGACGGGCGGCGGCCTCACCACCAACCGCGGCGTCGACATCATGCCGAACCTGCCGACCGAAGAGGTCTTCACGAGCCCTGACCGCACCCGCGCCGACGGCCGGATCCGCCTCACCCGGCCGCTCGTCATGCCGCGGTCAGGCGCATTCGTGGACGGGCTGGTCGTCGACTTCGAGGGTGGCCGCGTGGTCAACATCGAGGCCGAGAAAGGCGAAGACGCAGTGCGTGCGGAGCACGAGACCGATGACGGCGCCCGATCGCTCGGCGAGGTCGCGCTCGTCGACCGCGACTCACGGGTGCGTTCCGCCGGCGTCGTCTTCCACGACACGTTGTACGACGAGAACGCGGGCTCGCACGTCGCCTGGGGCCAGAGCTTCCCGTATGCGGTGCGCGGCGGGTTGGAACGCTCGTCCGATGAGCTCTACGAACTCGGGCTCAACCGCTCGGTCGTGCACACGGACGTCGTGATCGGCGGCCCCGGTGTCGATGTCGACGGCATGCGCGCCGACGGCACCGTCGTACCGCTGATCACCAACGACGAATGGGTGCTCGATGTCCGTTGACACCCGTGATTGCGCCGTCGCGGTCACGCGGCGATTCGACGCTCCCGCGGCGACGATCTTCGCCGCGCTGTGTGACCCGGCCAACCACGTGGAGTTCGACGGCTCCGGGATGCTCCGCTCGACGGTTGCGGGTCCACTCTCCGGTGTCGGGGACAGCTTCGTGGTCGAGATGTGGAACCCCCACATGGACGACTACGAGATCACCAACGTGGTCGTCGACTTCACCCCGGACCGACTCATCCGATGGCAGCCGACCCTGAGCCGCGCCTCCCGGCCGGAGGCGGCGGAGCGTGTCGGCGTCTCGGCAAAGCACCGCTGGGGATTCGCACTGAGCCCGGTCGGCGATGGTGTCACCGACGTCACTGAGACCTTCGACTGCATCGAGTCCCCCGAGTGGCTGCAGGCGGCCACCAAGGGAGGCGCGACCTGGATCGAGGCGATGACCACGAGCCTGGAAAAGCTCGCCGAGCTGATCGACGCGACTTAGGAAGCTTCGACCGGCTTGCGGAGCGTTGCGATCATGCTGCCGGTCATTCCCGTCGTACGACGCACGACAGAGTCGACCACGGTGAATCCGCCCTGCAGCAGGAAGCTGCGGGGGCCGCCGTAGAAGATCGATACCGGCGGGAAGATCGCGTCGACCCACCTCGCTTCGGGAAAGCGATCGCGTAGCGCCGAGTGCATCGTCCAGGTCCAGAAGACCGGGTTGAGCTCGTACTCGACGACCACGCATTCGAGCCCGACGTGCTCGGCGACCTTGCGCATCGAATCCGCGTCGAAGAACCACCAGTGCCGCGGGAAGTGGTTGCCGCCCCAGTGGCCTCGGAACTTCTGCGCGTCCTTCGACCCGAAGTCCGGCGTCGCGGCGAGAAACACTCCGCCCGGCCGGAGCAGCTCCGCTGCGTTGCGGGTGAAGACGACCGGGTCCTCGACGTGCTCGATGACGTGGCGGGCGACGACGATGTCGAAGTAGCCCTTCGGCAGATCGTTGGCATCCTCGAAGGCGCCTTGCACGGTCTTGTGTCCGGCCTTCGCCGCGGTGGCAAGCGCGTCGCCGTTGATGTCCAGACCCCAGGTCTCGACCATTCCCTCGGGACGGCTCGCCCGGTAGTAGTCGAGGATCCGGCCGTCGCCGCAACCGACGTCGAGGAGGCGGACGGGCTGGCCCTCCGGGATCCCGGCCCGCTGCATGGCGGTCGTCAGGACCCGGTTGGTGTACTTCAGCGACACCTTCTCCTTCATGCCCAAGGAGCCATCGGGACGCCGGTCGCTGACCATGTTGTAGCTGTAGTAGGTCGGCGGGTAGATCGTGTCGAGCTCGCTGACGTCCGGGCACGGGTCGAGCCGGCCAAGGCCGCACGTGTCGCACTTCACCACCGAGAACGTCGCGTCGGTGGTGTCGGTGTACTCGTGCTCGTGACCACTCCACAGCACCGTCGCCTCGGTGTTGCCGCACAGCGCGCAGGGCCGGCGGACGGTGCGGATGTCGCTGGTGGTCACTGAGCAGAGCCGCTCAAGGGAGCATCTTGACGTGCTTGATCAGCGCACCGAGGTAGGTCTTCCGCACCAGCCGGTCCGGCGAGTCCGAGCGGGCCGCGAGCCGCCGCGACGCCTCGGGCAGCCGGCGCGCGGGGATCCACGGGAACAGGTGGTGCTCGGCGTGCCAGTTCATGTTGTAGGGCGACAGGTTCGGACCTTCGGCCGCGTTGGCGTCCACGGAGACCCGGCGGTCCGGGTAGGCCTCGAGCTCGTCGCCGACCAGCGCGTGGTCGAAGTAGTTGCGCGTCACCACGACGCCCGAGGTGACGGTCAGCAGCGGCGCGAGCCAGAGCAGCGGATAGGTCCACCACGAGGTGAGCTTGGTGAAGATCCCCCAGAGCCCGAGCTGCACGAGGGCGAGATCGCGCTTGTCCTTGCGCGCCGTCTTCGGGTCGACCCACCCATCACGGCGGCCGAGGAGCTTGACCGCATAGATCCCGGTGAAGCCCTCAAAGAGGTGACGCAGCAAGCCCTTGCGGGTGTCGAGGTGCGGACCCTTGTGGAGGAGGCCGTCCGGGTCGTCGGGAGTGTTGAGCAGCCGGTGGTGGCGCAGGTGATGCGCACGAGTGGACCGAAAGCCCGAGCCGACCGGCGCCGCGGCCGTGACCAGGCCGAGGACGTCGTTGACCGTGCGGTTCCTGGCGAGCGACCGGTGCAACGCATCGTGCTCGACGTTGAACAGCGCCTGCTGGCGGCTGGCGATGACCGCCACTGCTGCGACCGCGCTGGCCGGCGTACGACGCTTCCAGAACATCGCGACGGAGCCCGCAACCGCCGCCCACGAGAGCGCGATGTAGCCGTAGTTCCAGAGCTCGTCGGCCCGCTCCACGCGCAAGTCGTGGAAGTCGCGGCGCAGCGAAAGATCAGCGTTGGGGCTCGGCGGGAGATCCTCTTGAGGAAGCTCGGCGGGGACGGCGACCATCGCACCAAGGCTAGCAACGGCAGCCGCACGTCAACCTATTGTCACAGGTACTGACAGATGGTAGGAACGCCCGGTCATGACTGCCGACTGGACCGACCTGTCCGCGCGCGCGTCCTTCGCCTCTCATCGGCTGATCGGCTGGATCTACTGGGATCCCGGAGCGCTCGAACGGTACGCCGCGCTCGGGGTCGAGATGGGTGGCATCACCTACATCGCGAGCCGGTCCGCGCCACTCGCCCCGGCGGGTCCGCAGGTCGTGGCCGCGACGTTCTACTCGATCTCCGCCGAGTTCATCGCGGCCGCGTTGCAGATCACCGAACAGCACACGACATACGACGCGATCATCGCCGCACGCAACGACGCGGTCGTCGCCGGCCTCACGTCCTACGTCCCCGAGATCTGCGACGGGCTCGCCGCACTGGCTGCTCCGCTGTGGGAGGCGGCCGACGCGCTTGCGGTCTCGGGCCGCGCGCTCTTCGCCGCACACCGCCAGCAGCCACGACCGGACAACGACTTGCTGTCGGCGTGGCTGGCGGTCAACTGCATCCGCGAGTGGCGCGGTGACACGCACTTCGCCGTCCTCGCGACAGAGGACATCTCGGCGACCCAGGCCGGACTGCTGCACAACGCACACCTGAACTACCCGAAGGACTGGATCCCACGCAGCCGCGGTTCCGACGATGCCGCACTCGCGGCGGCGTACGCCGGCCTCGAGGCGCGAGGGCTTGCCACGGGTGGCGAGGTCAACGACGCCGGCCTCGAGTTGCGGCAGCAGATCGAGGACCGAACCGACGCGCTCTGCGAGCAGGCGTGGCGGATCCTCGGCGAGGAGCACACCTTGGAGTTCCTCAATATTGTCGAGCCGGTCGGTGACAGGCTCGTCGCACGAATCGATGACACCGCCGGCACCGAGTGGATGCCGGCCGCGCGACACCGACGTCCCTACGGACCGAAGGGCGCGAGCCCGGAGGCTGGGAAGAAATAAGGAGAGATCCAGATGGGCGAGACCCTGGACTACGCCGACCGGCTGTGGCGCGGCGAGGAGACCATCACCAGCGGTCACCAGCTGTTTGCCGGGATGGGACTCGAGGAGTGCGCGGACGGTGTCGCGTTCCTGCCGACGTTCGCCAACGTCTCTGCGTTCTCGACCGATGACGGGCTGTTCCTGGTCGACACCGGCAGCGAGATGTTCGCAACGACCATTCACGGACAGATTCGCGAGTGGTCGGACAAGCCACTGCACACCGCCGTCTACTCGCACGGCCACGTCGACCACGTCTTCGGCGTGCAGGTCTTCCAGGCCGAGGCCAGCGAGAAGGGCTGGCGAGCACCGCAGGTCGTCGCCCACGAGGCGCTGCCTGCGCGGTTCGACCGCTACAAGATGACCAGCGAGTACAACGCGATCATCAACCGGCGCCAGTTCCAGGTGCCCGGGCTGCAGTGGCCTATGGAGTACCGCTACCCCGACGTGACCTACCGCGACTCGATGACATTGGTCATCGGCGGAATGACGATCGAGCTGCATCACGCGCGCGGCGAGACCGACGACCACACCTGGACGTGGATCCCCGAGAAGAAGGTGCTCTGCAGCGGCGACCTGTTCATCTGGGCTTCTCCCAATGCCGGCAACCCGCAGAAGGTGCAGCGCTACCCCATCGAGTGGGCACGGGCGCTGCGCCAGATGGCCGCACTCGATGCCGAGTTCCTGCTGCCCGGGCACGGCGTGCCGGTCGTCGGTGCGGACCGGGTGAAGACCGCGCTGCTCGACACCGCCGCGTTGCTCGAGTCGCTGCACGAGCAGACCGTCGCGATGATGAACCAGGGTGCGCGGCTCGACGAGATCATCCACTCGGTCAAGGCACCCGCCGAGCTGCTCGCGAAGCCCTACCTGCGGCCGGTCTACGACGAGCCGGAGTTCGTCGTGCGCAACATCTGGCGGCTCTACGGCGGCTGGTACGACGGCAACCCGGCGTCACTCAAGCCGGCCCCGGACGCAGTCGTTGCCGCTGAGCTCGCGTCGCTCGCCGGAGGTGCGTCGGCGCTCGCCGACCGCGCCGCATCCCTTGCCGCATCAGGCGACGAGGAATCGCTGCGGCTTGCCGGCCATCTTGCAGAGATCGCGGCGCTCGCGGCACCTGATGACGCCGGCGTGCATCGTGCGCGGGCCGAGGTCTTCGGCGCGCGGGCGGAGTTCGAGGCGTCGACGATGGCCAAGGGCGTCTTCGCCTGGGCGGCGTCGGAGTCCCGGCGCCGCTCGGAGGCGTGACGCCGGTCGTTCTGCGACACAATCACCGCGTGGGTACGCGGGTCGGGCTATGCATGATCGTCAAAGACGAAGCGCACGTGATCGGGCGATGCATCGAGTCCGTCCGGCCGATGATCGACACCTGGACGATCGTCGACACCGGTTCGACCGACGGCACGCAGCAGCTGGTGACGTCGTTGCTCAGTGACATACCGGGCACGTTGCACGAACGCCCCTGGCGCAACTTCGGTTCCAACCGCAGCGAGGCTCTCGAGCTGGCACGCGAGGCGGCTGACTACAGCCTCATCGTCGACGCCGACGAGGTCCTCGAGCTGCCGCCCGCGTTCAGTTGGCCCCCGCTCGTCGCTGACGGCTACTCGCTGACGATGGTCACGGGCACCGTGACCTACCGCCTCGAACGTCTCGTTGCCAACCGGCTCCCCTGGAGATACCGCGGCGTGATTCACGAGTACATCGAGTGCGAGACGCCGGCGCGCTGCTTGCCGCTGGACGGCCCCCGGATCGTCGGCCTCTTCGACGGCGGTCGGGGCGCCGGCCTGACGCAGGCGGAGAAGTACACCCGCGAGGCCGAGCTGCTGGAGCAGGCGGTTGCGGACGAGCCGGACAACCCGCGTTACCGCTACTACCTGGCGCGCAGCTACCTGTGGGCGGGGCAGTGGGCCAACGCCCTCGAGTCCTTCCAGCAGCGCGCGACGATGGGCGGCCACGCGGAGGAGGTCTACGACTCGCTGATCAACGTCGCGGGAATGAATGAGCAGCTCGGCGCCGATCCGGACGTCGTGGTGGCGGCATACCTGGCAGCGTTCGAATGCCGCCCGATCCGCGCCGAGCCACTGTGCGAGCTCGCTCGCTACCTGCGTCAGAACGGCCGGTACCGACTCGCTCACCTCTTCGCTTCGTACGCCGAGGCAATGCCGCGACCGGAGAACGAGGTGCTGTGGGTGGACGAAGGTGTCTACCGATGGCGGGCGCGCGACGAGCTGGGAGTAGCCGCGTCCTGGATCGGCAGGAACGAGGAGTCCTCTGCGCTGTGCCGCGACCTGCTCTCCGACGATCGCCTGCCTGACAACGAGCGGGCGCGGGTTCAGGCCAATCTCGAGCTGGCCGAGTCGCGACTCGCGGATCGACCCGGTCCGACGGGCTAGACCCACTCCTCGGCGTGCACAGCGTGGCTCAGCGCGCGACGACTTCGTGGAGCTCGATGCCGTTTCCGGCCGGGTCGCTGAGAAACGCCTGGCGCGCCATGCCCGGGGCGACCTCGAACGCGTCGGTCACCTCGACCCCGGCCGCGCGTAGCTCTTCGATGGACGCGTCGATGTCAGCGACCTGCACGGCGAAGTGCTGTCCGACGTTGGCCGGCGCGCCACCTTCGATGAGGTGAACCTGCTGGTTCCCGGCGTCGAGCCACGCGCCGGGAAAGCCGAAGTCGGGACGATCGGTACGAGGCACGAAGCCAAGCCGGTCGACGTAGAAGGTCAACGCCTCGTCGACGTCGGACACGTTGATCGACACGTGGTGCACGGCAAGCGGCTTCATGGACAACCCTCCCCTTGGTGGACGCAGGCAGACCCGCAGGCTCCCTGGAACGGACATGACGACGCCTTCGAATGCGCGGCCTGCCTGCGGCGCAGGCGCGGGACGAATGCGAGCGGCAGGATCGTCGCAAAGAATGCATAGACCGTGAGACCCAGATCGGGCGCAGGGGATCCGATCGAGGCCGAGAAGACTCCGAACGGAATGCCCATCGCCGACCATGCGGGATAGAGCGCCTGAAAGCGACTCGGAGGGGGCGTCGCGCCGAGCACCTGTCGCCCGGCGAACCGATACACGCCATAGGTTGCGGCAATCCAAAGCGGGCCGCTGGCGAGGCCCCACACGAACAGCGGCCACGACCAGCAGTCTCCGACCAAGACCGCAAAGACCACCGAAGACGCAATGCAGATCGCGGCACTCAGGTAGGTCAGGACGCGGATGTTGTCGACGAACTTGGCGACCGTCGGGTTGGGGCGCACGTCGGTGACGGTCACAGCAGTTCACTCGGATCGGAGGGGACGTCTGCGGCGTACTGCTGGAGCACCTCCAGCGGGACAATCTCGAGAGCCCGCTCATGAGTTGACGCGAGGACGACCGGTGCCGCCATCCCGTCGAGGTGGGCCTGCAGCCATCGCGCCGCGACGACGCACCAGCGGTCACCGGGAACGAGCCCGGGGAACTGCCACTCCGGGCGCGGGGTGACGAGGTCGTTGCCGACCGAGACCTGGTGGGCGAGGAACTCACGCGTCACGACCGCGCAGATGGTGTGACTGCCGACATCCTCGGGGCCGGAGCTGCAGCAGCCGTCGCGGTAGAAGCCGGTCACCGGATCGGTCCCGCAAGCCTGCAACGGCTCCCCGAGAACGTTCAGCTCACCCTCCACGCCCAGAGCGTGTCACGCTGCGAGGAACCCACAAGTGCCGGGAGGCGTCCAACCACCATGGGAATCGGCCGCCGCGTTGGCGCAGTGGCCGCTTGCGCCGCGCTCGTATCGACAGCCGCCTGCAGTTCGAGCTCGTCGCCGGCGACGTCCGACAGCGTCCGAGCTTTCGCGCCGACACCGACATCGAAGGCGTACGTCGAACAGGTGGCGGCTCGCCAGCGCGCGACGATCGCTTACACGACGGCGCTAGCGGGTCGGGCGCCCCAGGTCGTGGGTGAAGTGCCGCTCACCACCGCGCCCCCGCTCAATCTTCAACATCCCGACGAAACGATCGGGGTCGGCAACCTGGTGGTCCGCGCACGTTACTGGACCGCACCCGGTTCACCGGACAGCGTCTACCGCTCGTTCAAGAGGTCCGCGGTCGCGGGACTCAAGTTGACGGGATACGGCCGGCCGAGCTCGTCGGCCGAGGACCTACAGGGTCGTGGCTTCGTGCACTTCGACCCCACGTCGACACCGTCGTACGTCGACGCCTCGGAGCTCTACGTCGAGATGGAGTCGGGCGCGAACGGCCGAACGGTGATCGCCGCCTTCGGCGAGGTCGCCCCTCACCCGATTCGCATCGCCGCGGAGACGATCCCGGTTTCACGCAGCACAGTGACAATCACGCGTCGGCGGACCGAACGTCCATCCGGGACGGTGAGGAGCGTCGCCCTCGACGCCCAGCAGTCGGAGGTATTCGTGCGCGCCTTCAACACCTCACCCGTCCGGTCGGGCGGCTGCATCGGCGGGACCGGGCCAGCCTTCGGTTACGTGATTGCAATCGTCTCAGGTAGTCGCACCTGGCAGGTCACGTACCCAGGAGGCGCCAACTGCGGCGGCTTCGGCGTGATGATCGGCACCCAGTCACTGCCAGATCTCGAACCAACCGGGCAGATGCGCCACCTCATCAACGACGACTACCTGCGAGGCAAGGGCTACATCGAGGGCAGTCTGGGCGCTGTCGGCGGTCCCACTGCCAGCGGACTTCGCGGCTTGGAGCGCGGCACTGTCATGGTCATCAAGGCCGGACAAGTTGTCGCCCGCACGACTGTCGAGGGCCAGCTGGGCAACTTCGAGCTCGAAGTGCCGCCGGGCAGATACACCCTGACCGGGCGCAGCCCAAAGTATGAAGGCGGACACGGCGTGTGCCGCGGCTACAAGGCGGTAACCGTCAAGCCAGATGGCTCGGCCTATGTCAACGTCCTCTGCCAGGAGAGGTAGCTACGCAGCTGCAGCGACCGCGGCCGGCGAGGCTGCCAGGTAGTCCAACGCGACCTGGGTGTCTGCCTCCTGCGACGGGTGGTAGTCGTGTCGGCAGTAGCGCGGGATCGCGAGCGCAAGCATTTGCGGCGTCGGCAGCAGGCCCTTCCGTGAGGCTCGGTAGAAGTCCCTGAACTTCGGAGCCGGACCGACGTACGTCGGATCCGCGGCGCAGAGAAACCGCATCCCGCGCCGCCACAGGTACGCCATCGTCGCGGCGGACACAACCATGCTGAGGATCCGCGAGAACCGGTTGCCGTTGACGGCGCGGAACACGTCGAATGCGACGCTGCGATGCTCGACCTCCTCGGCGCCGTGCCAGCGCAACAGGTCGAGCATCGTCGCGTCGGCGCCCGCAGCATCCAGCGCCGGAGAGTCGAGAATCCAGGCGCCCAGCACCGCCGTGAAATGCTCGATCGCCGCAATGATCGCAACCCGCTCGAGCAGCCAGCGCTTGCGAGGGATCAACCGCATGGACTCGTCGCCGAGCAGCTTCTTGAACAACCAGTCGATACGTCGAACGAACGGATCCGGGTTGAGTCCGTTCGCTTGCAAGTGGTCGAGCACCGCGGCATGGGCACGCGAGTGCACGGCTTCCTGACCCATGAATCCCTTGACGTCGGCACGCAGCTGCTCGTCGTCGATCATCGGCAGCACCTGCTTGTAGACGTGCACAAACCAACGCTCGCCTGCGGGCAGCAACAGGTGCAGCACGTCGATGATGTGCGACGTGACCGGCTCCCCCGGGATCCACCGCAGCGGCGTCGGCTCCCAGTCGAACCCAACCCGGCGCGGCTTGATCTCGTGCACTGGGTCGTCGATGGCGGCAGCCGTCACTTGACCTCCACGCGTGCCAACCGGCGCATCGCTGCCGGCGAGACTCGGGACAGCAGCCGCGCGCCGGCCGCCTCGGGCGTGACCGGCACGACGGGGGTACGTCGCTGCACAGCCTTGACGATCGCTTCAGCAACCTTGGACGGCGGGTAGTTTCGCCGCGCGTACTGCTTGCTGATCGACGAGGCCTTCTCGCGCTGCTCGTCCTCGGACAGCCCGACGTAGCGGGTAGCAGTCGTGATCGGAGTGTTGACGATGCCGGGGCAGATCGCTGAGACGCCGATGCCCGAATCCCTGAGCTCCGCGCCAAGGCACTCGCTCAACATCAGCACCGCGGCCTTGGTAGTCGAGTACGCGCCGAGCATGCGGCTCGGTGTGAACGCCGCAGCCGAGGCGACGTTGACGATGTAGCCGCCCTCAAGGCGCTCGGCCATCGCGGCGCCGAACAGCCGGCAGCCGTGTACGACGCCGAGCAGATTGACGTCGACGATGCGCTGCCAGTCCTCCGCGCTGGTGTCGAGGAAGCTTCCGGCGATGCCGATGCCGGCGTTGTTGACGACGACATCGGGCACCCCGTGATCGGCGATGACCCGCTTCGCGAAGTCCTCCATCGACGCGACATCGGAAACATCCACGGCGTAGGCATGCGCCGTGGCTCCCGTCGCGCGCAGCTCGGCGGCGGTCCGCTCACCGGATGCCTCCTGAAGCTCGGCGATCACGACCTCGGCGCCGAGCCGCGAGAAGGCCATGGCGGTCTCGCGGCCGATCCCGCTCCCCGCGCCCGTGACCACGACCAAACGGTCGGTGAAGTCCTTCTTGGCCTTGCGCCCCTTCCGTGTCGCCGGCTCGTCGGCCGTGACGCGCAGCCGGCGCAACGCCCGCGACTCGGGCTGGCCCTCGACGTGGGAGACGACTTCGGTCACCGCGTGCGCAAGCGCTTCTGGCGACTTCTGCTGCAGCCAGTGACCCGAGCGCACTCGTCGTACCCAGACCGTGTCGCACCACCGAGCGACATCGTCACTGACCATCGAGGGTGAGAGGTACCGGTCGCCCGTCGGGACGATGACCTGGATCGGGACGTTGGTGTAGCGCTCGCGCGGCTTACCCATCCGCGACAGCACATTGGCGCGATAGATCTGCACACCGCGCGCGCCGTCCTTGACCAGCGTCGGCGCGGGCCAGTCGGCGCGCTGCGGAATGCCTTCCATCTTCCGGATCGACGGCGCGAACGCGCGACCGAGGAAGGCGCGCCACATCAGCGGCACCAGCCCGGGCACGTGCATGACCGCGATGTACCAGGACCGGCGAGCCTGGCCGAGGACCGCGAATACACCGGAGGGCCGGCGGCTCGCGAGCCGGTCCCGGGTCCAGAACCCGCCGTGGTCGAGCGACGGACCCGAGATCGACGTGAAGGAGGCGAAGCGACTCTGGGTCTCCGGGTCGGTCACGGCCTCCCAGCACTGCACCGAACCCCAGTCGTGGCCGACCAGGTGGACTGCCGCATGGGGCGACACTGCGTCAGCGACAGCGCGGATGTCGGCGGCAAGCA
Organism: Mycobacteriales bacterium; assembly: GCA_036268405.1. Lineage (GTDB taxonomy): Bacteria > Actinomycetota > Actinomycetes > JAFAQI01 > JAFAQI01 > DASZTV01. The sequence goes on along the minus strand of DATAUF010000121.1, from coordinate 13,232 downwards.
CCTCGAGCCGGTATGCCGCCCGGCGATGCGGCCGGTCCGAGTCCCCCGAGCCACGCACGTCGTACGCGACGACGTGGAAGCGGCTGGACAGCTCGTCGGCGACGGCATTCCACGTCGCTGATGTGTCGGGATAGCCATGCACGAAGAGCACGGTCGGCGCGTCGCGCACCCCGCGCTCGTTGACCGCGAGCTTCACACCGCCCGACTCGACGAAGAAGGTGGCCACGTCATCACTCCGTACGGCGCATCCGGCTAGTAGACTGACGATCTAATAATGGCCTACCGGGGAGGGTCGGTGTCAACTACTGCGCGACCTGCCACCCCGTCAGCTCCGCGACGGCGGTTGACGGTCGAGGACCGCCGGCAGGAGCTGATCGCGGCGGCGCTGGAGCTGTTCAGCGACCGTCCCGCCGACGAGATCACCCTCGACGACGTCGCCGCCCGGGCGGGAGTGTCCCGCGCGCTGGCCTACCGCTACTTCGGCACCCGGGCCGAGATCTACGTCGCGGCGATGCGCTCTGCCGCGGACGAGATGCTGGCGCTGCTCGACCCCTCTCACGACGCCGACCCGCTGACGCGACTGGTCGAGGCGATCCGGCTGTTCTTCGAGTTCGCCGAGGCGCACGCCACGGGCTTCCAGGCCCTGCTGTCCGGTCATCCGGGTGCCCGTGCGGGCACCGTCGGCGCGATCGTCGAGGAGGTCCGCGGAGCACTGTTCGACCGGCTGGTCGAGGGCATGGGACGACGTCAGGTCAGCGCCGAGCTCCGGCTCGCCCTGCGGTCGTGGATCGCCGCAGCCGAGGCGGCGGCGCTGGACTGGCTGACCAATCGCGACCTCCCACGGCGCGCGGTCGAGGATTTCCTGCTCAGCCAGCTCTACGCGGCGCTTACCGTTGCTGCGACCGGCGACCGAGAGGTCGCACAGTTCCTCGAGGGGTTGCAGTGAGCAGCGCAGCCGACGTACCCACCGAGCCGGACACCTCGCCTACTGCGCCGGACCCGGCGCGGCTGTCGTACGCCGAGTTCGGCGCGGCGTTCGTTCACGAGGCCGTGACGCCCGAACGCATCACCGCGGTCATCCACGGCATCACCGGAGAGGCCGTACGCGTCGGGCCGATGCACGCCGGGCCGGGCGGGGTTGCGACGGCGAACGCGGTCGGTCACATCGGCGAGCCCTCCGCGACAGTGACGGGCCACGATCCGCTTGCCTACCAGGTGTCGCTGCCTGCAGCCCTCGAGGTCGACGTCACGGTGGCGGGCACCCGGCACCACTTCGATGTCGAGGCGACGATTCGCGTCGCGTTCACGGTGGCGCTCGCACCTCCGCTGTCGATCTGCATCGTGCCGGACTCGCCGACCTACCGCGACGTCGATGTCGTCGTCCACCCCAAGGGCGTCCAGGCTCGGGTGCTGGCGCGAGCCGGCAACGTCGAGCGCGAGATGCGCAAGCACATCGCCCGCTATGTGCGGGAGCGACTCGTCAACGAGGTGGCCGCGTTCTCCACCATCGACCTGATGCCGCTGATGAAAGGCGTTGCGAGCCAGCTCACCGGCGAAACTACGTCGTGAAGAGCTCGACCTTGCTGATCAGCCAACGGTTGTCGCGTCGCACCATCGTCATCCGGATCCGCTGCGGCTCGACGCTCGACGCCTTCGTGTTCTGAATCGTCTGGTCGAGGAAGAGATCCGCCACGGCGGAGGTCGAGCTGAGCGAGACCAGGCCGGCGCTGATCAGCTTCGCTGAGGACTTCGACTTCAGCTGGACCATTCCGGCGCTCAGCTTCGTCGTGTAGCTGCGGTACTGCGACAGGAACGGGTCGACCGCGTGTGCCTCCGTCGCGGCGAAGTCGGAATCGAGCTGGTCATAGCTGTACGTCGCGAATCGGACCGCATAGCCACGCGCCGCCGTGAGCGCACCGGCCGCGAAGGGCGACAGGCTGTGCGCAAGCCGGTCGTTCTTCGACTCGAGGTGGCTCGTTCTCACCCCTGCCACGACCGAGCCGGCAATCACGGCGACCGCGGCCAGCAACCCGATCAGCGGCGTGACGCCGCGCATCGTCGGAAGCCGCAACGTGACCGACCGGCCTGCCTCGCTCATCGTGCTCCCGTCGTGTACATCCCGGTCCAAGACTGCGCGGTCGAGGCCTTCCCGCCCTTCGCGGGCGGTCCGGCCGTGTCGTCGCCGGGTGGGCGCGGCTCGTAGACCGCGCCGCGTTGATCCTGGATCGGCAGCGGGTGCAGACAGTAGCCGTTCGTGATCGCCGCCCCCTTGTGCGGGTTGAACGGCGCGCGCCTGCGAGTGCCGGGATAGCTGCAGAACGTCCCCGGCTGGTCCGACAGCTTGAAGCTCACATGACCGCCGTGCACGGCAGAGGCGAGTGCGTAGAGCCCATCCGGCAACGAGATCAGCAGCGCCTTCAGTCCCGGGAGCCGCGCGACTGCGATTCGGCCGGTCGTGACCAGATTGGTGAGCAGCACGCCGATGTCGTGCGAGTCGTTGAGAAGGATCGGCCCGACCTGACGCGTGGTCTCCAACGCTGACTCGATCAGCGCCGCGGTCTTCGGATCGTCGGCACGGATGGTGTCGGACAGCCGGCGCAGCGACCCGGCGAAGGTGCGGAGGTCGCCGTCATGTGCCGCTTGGGTGTCGAGCAGGGTGCCCGCGTTGCGCAGCAGGTCGATGGTCTGCGGCTCGATTCGCGCCAAGGACGCGATGAGCTGCGCCCCATGGTCGAGGATCTCACCCAACGCGGGCCCGGTCCCCGCGAACGCGGTGTCCAGCTCGTTGACGACAGTCCGCAGCTGGGTCAGGTCCACCGAGCCCGAGAACGCCGCAATGCTGTTGAGCAGCCCGGCCAGCGATGGCGGCTGCACAGTGTCCTTCACCGGGATGACCGAGCCGTCAGTGAGGTACGGCGGCCCCGCACCGGTCGGCTCGATGTCGAGGTACTGCTCCCCCGCCGGCGACCGGTCCGCCACCACCGCCTTGGTAGCGGTGGGCACGTGGACCGAGTCGTGGATCTCGAGATTCGCGGCGACGCCGGTCGCCGTGATGTCGATGGAGGAGACGATCCCGACCGGGACCCCCCGATAGGTGACCTGACTCCCGGGGAACAGCCCGCCGGTCACCGGCATGTCGACCACGACCCGGTAGCTGCCTTCGAGCGCCTTCTGCCCGATGACACTGAAGACCACGTAGCCGAGGCTGAGGGCACCCACGGCGGCGAACAACGCAAGCCTGCCGACTGGCAGCGACCGGCGCGGCGCGTCGCCGCCCCACGAGAAGAACCTCATGGCACCACGACGTTTCCGCGAAGGTTGAGGTAGTCGCCCGGCACCGCCCGGTCGAGAAGCAACGCGAACCGCCGCAGTCCTCGCAAGGTCGAGCCGAGGCGGCCACGCAGCGAGACCAACGTGTCCAGCGTCGGCGCCAGGTCGTCGAGATCGGTGAGCAGGGTGCCCTGCACCGAGTCCAGCACCTGCGTCGCCGTCCGGCCGAGCACTGAGATCCGGGTCAGCAGCTTCGTGAACCCGGCGGTGTCCGCTTGCAGGTCGGCGATGCCAGGACGAAGCTCCGTCAGCCCCTGCACCAGCAGCTGATGTTGTGCCGCAAGCTCCTTCGACAGGTTCGCGACGGCGGTCAGCGTGTGGTCGATCTCGCCCGTGTGCGCATCGAGCTGTGACAACACCTCGTTGAGCCGGGCAATGAGCGATCGACCCGTCTTCGCTCGTCCCTGCAACGCGGTGTCCAGCTGGCTGACGATGGTCGAGATCTGACCGACGCCGCCGCCGTTCAGGATCGCCGAGAACGCGGAGAGCAGATCCTCGACATCGGGTGCGCGGTTGGTCGCGTCCGCGGGGATCGTCGCACCGGATCTCAGATAGCCGGCATCAGCCGCGCCGGTGGGCGGCATGAGGTTGACGTACTCCTCGCCGAGCGGAGTGGTGAGGGCCAAGGACGCGCGGGTGCCGACCGGGAGTCGTGCCGAGCTGGAGACGACCATGTGGACGTAGGCCTGGAAGCCGGACGTCGTGAGCGACGTCACCCGCCCGACCGTCACGTCGTGCAGCTCGACATGACCTCCGACCGGGAGCCCCGACGCGTCATTGAAGACCGCGGTGAGGTGGTACGACGGACCACTGACGCTGCGTCCGACCGAGAAGTCCTGCAACCCGGGCCCGCAGCCCGTCGCGACGAGCGTCGCGACGGCGGTCAACGCCGCGGCCCGGGCCAGCCGCTTCATGGCGTCATCTCGAAGAGTGCGGCAAGGTCCTGTGGCGCCGCGTTCGTCGTAGCGCCGGAGGACGCGTCACCGAGGCCGGTGAGCAGGGAGCAGACCGGTCCCAGCGCCTTGCAGATCTTCTGCACGGTCGAGTTGTAGAACTCGTTCTGGCCGAGGTCGGCGTGCCGGGTCAGGATCGCGCCGCCGTGGTTGACCCGGGCGAGGTTCTGCGTGGCGAGCGGCAGGTTGTCCAGTGTCTCGATCAGCGCCCGTTGGTGTTGCAGCAGCACATTCGTCGTGACGACCAGGTCGTGCAGGTCGCCGTGCAACGTCGCGCGATGGGACCGAAGGAACGACGCGAGCGAGATCAGGCCGGTCGACAGGTTGTCGACGACGCCGGTGATGTCGCCGCGCTCCTTCGCCAGCTCCTTCGACGCCCCAGCAAGATCACTGTCGAACGACGAGATCAGTCCCTCACGCTTTGCGAGGTTCGAGCTCAGCTGGTCAAGACTCGTGATCACATCGGTGAACGCGCCCCGGTCGCCGGCGAGTGCGCCGGTCGCGCTGGCGAGGCCCTCGACGCTCTCGTGCAGCGCGGCGCCGTTGCCGTCGAGGTTCGCGGAGAGCACCTTGATCAACCGGCCGACCGCACCCTTGGCGCCGGCCTGTTTCGGGCCCAGCGCGTTGAACAACGTGGTGAGCGACCCCACCAGCTGGTCGAACTCCGCAGGCTCATGGGTGCGGCCGACCGGCAGCACGTAGCCGTCCGGCATCGTCCGCCCGCTGCCGTTCCACGCCGGGCTCAGGCCGACGTACCGGTCGCTGATCACCGACGGCGGGACGATGTAGGCCTGAGCGTCCACCGGCACCTTCGTGCCGGCCGGAAGGCTCAGCACGACCTTGACCCGATCCGGCTCCGGCGTGACCGACGAGACGCTGCCGATCGGCAGCCCGAGGATGTCGACGTGGTTGCCGGCGTAGATGCCGTTGCTCTCGGTGAAGTACGCCGTGATGTGGATCCGCTTGCCACCCCGCACGACGTGTATTCCGACGGCGACTGCCGCCACCACGATGGCGAGCGCGACGACGCCCGCCAACGCGGCGAGGACTCTGGCCCGCGACATCAGTGGCACCCCTTGGCGACCGAGAAGCCGCACAGCACGTTGTCCGGGATCAACAGGTACGGCAGGTTGATGTTGATGTAGGGACCATCCCCGGTCGCGTTGGCGAGTCCGCGGCTGGCAGGCGCCAGCAGGTCCACCGCGTGGCCGAGCACGTGGTCGTCCTTGCGGAGCAAGGTCGTCACGACGTGCAGTCGGTCCAGCAGCGGTCCGAGAGTGGCGGCGTTGTGAGTCACCAGCCGGGTGAGCTCCTGGCCGAGCTTGCTGGAGTCGACGAGCAGCTCATGAATCACCACGCGGCGCGCCCGCAACGTGGCGAGGATCTGGTCGGCATCTTCAAACAGCGCGTCAAGCGAGTGACGCTGCGAGGCCAACGTCGCGGTGACAGTCCGTGTGCTGGCCAGCAGATCCTGCAGCTGGCCCTGCCGCGCGACCACGACGCGGGAGATGCCGGCCAGCCCCTTCAAGACCTTTCGCGTGACGGTCGGCGTGTGGGCGAACGTCTGGCTCACCGTCCGCAGCGCGGTCCGCAGCGTGGGGATGTCCAGACCGCTCACTGTCGCTGACAGGCCGTTTGTCACGTCCGCCAGGTCGAACGGCACCTTGGTCCGCACGATCGGGATAGGGGTTGAGGTCGACAGCCGCCCCTGTCCGGCGGGGGTGAGCTCGACGTACTTCGTGCCGAGCAGCGTCGCGACCTCGATCGACGCCGACGTCGCGTCACCGAGCTGCACGCTCTTCGGCAGGGTGAAGTCGACGCGGATCACCGCATGGTCGAGATGTACGCCGGTCACTGTGCCCTCGGGTATCCCGGCGACGCGGACGTCGTCCCCGCTCGACAGCCCTGCGGCCTGGGCGAAGTCAGCCGAATATGAGCGGTCAGAGGAGAAGACCGAGACCTTGGGCAGCAGGACGACGGCAGCGAGCACCGCCACCATCGTGACGGTCCCGACGAGGCCTACGACCACGCGGCTGCGGGAGCGCATCGGGGTCTCGAACCAGCCGAACAGCGCTCTCACCGCGCACTTCCCGACCGCGCGGACGCGGACGACGTCGTCCGGCACACCGCCGAGTGGACGACCTGCCCGTTGACCTCGACCGGCACCGCGAGCTTGCCGGTCTTGACCGCGACGGCGCACACGTAGCCGTTCAGCCAGCTGCCGTAGCCGAGGCTGCGGCTGAACGCCGCGGCACCGATTGGGAGCGCCCGGACCGCCGCGGCGAGCACCTTCTCGTTGCGGACCAAGGTGCCGGCGACAAGGAACAGGTCTCCGATGTCGTGATGCAGGATCGGCTCGCCCTTGCCGACGAGGTTGCCGATCGATCGTGCGACGGCGTCGAGGCCGCCGAGTGCGCCGGCGATCTGGTGCCGGTCGGCGGCGAGACCGTGAGTGAGCGACTGGAGCTGCGCAATCAGCGAAGCGAGGTCACCGTCGTGGTCCGCGACGCTGCTCAGCACGACGTCGAGGTTGCCGATGACCTGACCGATGAGGTTGTCGCGCTGGCTGAGGTTGCCGGTCAGCTTCGCGATGTTGCCGAGCAGCGCGGTGATGCTGCCGCCCTCGCCCTGGAAGTCAGCGACGATGTCCGCTGCGAGCTGGTTTGCCTGCCCCGGGGACAGCGCCGAGAACAACGGCTTGAACCCGTTGAACAGCGCGGTCAGGGACAGCGCAGGCGCTGTGCGGTCCGGATAGAAGACCGCCCCGCCGGACATTGACGTGCTGGTCGGAGTGGCTTGCTCGAGCGACAGGAACCTCGCCCCGAGCAGGTCCTCGTAGCGGATCTCGGCGCGCGCTCCAGTCGTGAACCGCTGGGACCGCTCGACCTCGAAGGTCACGAGAGCGTCGTCGGGATAGCTCTTGCCGTCGGCGTAGACCGCATCGCCGGACAGCTTCTCCCCCGTCACCCGACCCACTCGCACCCCCGCGATGTCGACGTCGTCGCCGGGTCGCAGGCCGGAGGCATCGGTGAACAACGCGCGATAGGTGTACGTCGAATGGCCGAGCGGACGGGTCACGGTGTTCGAGACGATCAAGGTGAGCAACAGCGAGACGACCACGAAGATGGTCAGCTTCACCCCGGTACGCCACATGCTCACGTCCACGTCCCCGCCCGCCGCCCTACAACGGCGCCGGCTACGCCGGCCGTCATGGATTGACCACCAAAGACAGGGCGGCGAGCAGCGGCGCGAGGATGAGCTTCGTGATCGAGAAGTGCGCGAGGGCGTCGGACGCGGCCCGCACCGCCGCGCTCGATGCAGCACGAGACGCAGCCGTCGCTCCGGGGCAGTTGGTTCCGGGAACTCCGGCGTAGCGCGGGCACTCGACGGCGGTGTAGCCCTGCGAGTCCAGCGGATTCACGTCCGGCTCGACGTTGACCTGCAGCCACGGACCATGGCCCAGCGCGCGCGCAGCACCAAGGAGGAACAGCCGCAGCTGCTTCACCGCGCGCACCAGGTTGGCCTGGTTGCCCTTGAGGACGGCGACGACCGGGTGCAGCAGGTGGACCAGCTCGTGGACCTTGTGCTGGTTGACCGCCAGCAGCCGTCGGGTGCTGGCCGCGACGCCTGGGCCTTCGGCGAGCAGCTTGGTGATCTGCGCCTGACTGCCGTGCACCGTCCGCGACGTCGCGATCGCGTTGTCGAGCGTCTGGAGCAGGTCCGGCGCATCTCGCGACAGCTCGTCGCCCACCGTGCCCAGCGTCGCGATGTCGTGGATCAGCTCACCGGTGTGCGGCGCCACCTTCGTCGTGTAGTGCTCGAGCTGGTCGATCAGGTCGCCGAGCTCGGCGCCCCGGCCGTTCAACGCCGACGCGATGGCGGTCAACGTGGCGCTGAGCTTTTCTGGCTGCACTGCGGTCAGCAGCTGGTACCCCGCGTCGAGGGCCTGGTCCAGCTCGACCGTCGGGGTGGAGGTGTCCGCGACGAGATGCGCACCGGTTTCCAGATGAACGTTGGACTGGGGCGGTCCGGCAAGGTGCGCGGGCGGCACGAGATCGACGTAAAGGTCGCCGAACACGCTGCGCGGGACCAGGCGCACGGTCACCCCCGCCGGGATCTTCGACAGCTGAGATGGGTCGATCCGCAGCGTCAGCACCGCGTTCCGCAGGGTGCGGTGAATGCTCCCGAGCGAGCCGACCAGCACGCCGCGGTACTCGACCTCCGAGCCCGGGCCGAGTGCCGGACCCGCCTCGGGAAGCGTCGCCGTGACGGCGCTCGACGTCGAGAAGACGCCGAAGCCGTAGGCGACGCCGACCACCGAGAGGCCGGCGACGATCACCAGGAACAGCAGTCCGCTGATCGCGACGCCGGCACGACCGCCCCAGAACCCGCTCATCCGGAGATCCGGACGGACGGGTTCGCGCCGTACAACACGAACGTCAGCACCAGATCGAAGATCACGATCGCGACGATGCTGGTGCGCAGCGCCCGTCCCGCCGCCCGCCCGACACCCTCCGGACCACCCGTCGCCGTGTAGCCGTAGTAGCAGTGCACCAGCGTCACGATGATCGCGAACACCACCGCCTTCACCAGCGAGTAGAACAGCTCCTCTACCGGCAGGAAGCGGTGGAAGTAGTAGAGATACGTGCCCTTCGACTGGTGATTGAGATAGACGACCTCGACCTCCGTCGCGACGTATGAGGCGAAGAGGCCGACGAGGTAGAGCGGCACGACGGCCGTGAACGCCGCGAGGATCCGCGTGGTCACGAGATAGGGCAGCGACGGCACCGCCATGACCTCGAGCGCATCCACCTCTTCCGAGATCCGCATCGCGCCGAGCTGAGCGGTGAAGCCGCAGCCCACCTGCGCCGCCAACCCGACGCCGGCCACGATCGGCGCGATCTCACGGGTGTTGGCGTACGCCGAGATCACACCGGACAACGGAGCGAGCCCGATGATCTGCAGGCCCTTGAAGCCCTGCAGGCCGAGCTCACTGCCCGAGAAGAAGGACAGCGCGAAGATGACCGCCACGGTGCCGCCGCCGACGAGCAACGCCCCGGATCCGAAGCTGATCTCGGCGACCAACCGGGCGACCTCACGCCAGTAACGAACCGCGGCGCGCGGCAGCCATAGAAGCGCGCGTACGTAGAAGCGAAGCTGCGTCCCGAGCTCGACCAGAACGTCGACGATGCGGCTGAACGCCGAGACCGCGACGCGCACCGGCCGGGGCGGCGACAGCCCGGCGAGCGGGTCCGGATGCGGATCGAGGTGCGTCGTCATCAGGGACCGTGTGGGGGGACGAGGATCAGGTAGATCTGCGAGATGACCGTGTTGGCCACGAACACCAGCAGGAAGCTGATCACGACGGACTGGTTGACCGCGTCGCCGACACCCTTCGGCCCGCCTTTGACCCCGAGCCCCTTGTAGCCGGCAACGAGAGCGGCGATGACACCGAACACCGCCGCCTTGATCTCCCCGACCACGATGTCGCTGAAGGCGGTGAACTCCGTGAATGTTCGAAGGAAGCTGCCCGGCGTGCCGTGCCCGACCCACACTTCGTAGAGGTAGCCGCCCGCGACGCCGACGAACAACACGATGCCGTTGAGCAGGACGGTGACGATGACTGCGGCCGCCAGGCGCGGCGCGACCAGTCGCTCGATCGGCGAGATTCCCATGACTTCGAGGGCATCGATCTCGTCGCGGATCTTGCGCGCGCCCAGGTCAGCACAGATCGCCGAGCCTCCGACGCCGGCGATCATCAACGCGGTCACCAATGGCGCCGCTTCGCGCACAATGGTCAGCGCATCGACCGCGCCGGTGTAGGAGTCCGCTCCGATCTGATGTGCGACCGACCCGACTTCGACCGCCACGAGGATGCCGAACGGGATGGCCACGAGGATGGCCGGCAGGACACACACGCTTGCGATGAACCACGCCTGGCTGACCATCTCGCGCCACGGGAAGGTGCGGCGCAAGACGCCTTGCATGCCGGCGAGCATCGTGTCGCCGGCGAGCGCGTACAGGTCACCGGCGGCGCCAAGACCCGCGCCTGCAGTAGCGACCAGCGCAGAACGGTCGAGGCTCTTCGCCACCGGTGCTACTTCTCCTCGGCGCTGCTCTTCAGCGTCGCGAGCGTGGCCTCCATGTTCTTGCGGTTGTGACCAGCCCGATCGCTGACGCCCATGATCGGCCCCGAGCTCTTGTCCATCCACCAGGGGCGCAGATCGGTCCAGGTCTCGGTGACCACCGTGGCGGCACCGGATGCGGTGAAGTCATAGGACCACGCAGCGATCGGAACCGTCGCGAACCTGACGCGGAACGCGAAGCGCTTGCCGCGCTCAGCCTCGGTGACCTCCGCCGTGGTCGACCAGCGGCGCCAGCCGGAGCGGTTGCTGCCGTGGAAACGAGCACCGACAGTGGGACCTGTCGCGCCGCCCACCCACCGGCCGCCGAGCGCTTCCGGGCTCCACTTCCCCATGTCGGAGAGCTCGGAGACCATGTCGTAGAGATCGCCCGCATCGCACGCGATCTCGGTCGACACCTGGACGTGCTTGTCTGCCATGGCGGACATCTTGGCCCATTCCGGCAATCCGGGCGCAATGTTCCACCGATGACTTTTCTGTCCGCGGATGGTCAACATCTCGAGGCGGGGCGAAGGATTGGAGCGGACATGCTGACCGAAGACGGGCTCGTAGCGATCGACGAGATCGCGACTGAGCAGGTTCCGGACCCCACTCAGCCCGGCGTCGTCGCGCTCGTCGCGCACGCTGACCAGGTCCACGTCATCACGCGCGGAGCCATGTCGCGCGGCGGCGATCCGATGCAGCGGGACACGCTCTTCCGGATCTCATCGACCACCAAGCCGATCACGGCAGTGGCGATCCTTTCGCTGGTCGCCGAAGGGTTGATCGAGCTCGACGAACCGGTTGACCGGCTGCTACCCGAGCTCGGCGACCGCCAAGTCCTGCGGCAGCTGGACGGGCCGCTCGACGACACCGAGGCGGCGAAGCGGCCGATCACGACCCGCGACCTGCTGACCTTCACGTTCGGGCTCGGCGTGGCCGTCGAGATGTTCACCGCGGCGCAGCCGCCGCCAATCTTCGCGGCCGGCGCGGCCGAGCCGCTGTGCACGTTCGGCCCGCCGCAGCCCGGCAAGCAGGCCGAGCCTGACGCCTGGATGCAGGCGCTCGGCGCGTTGCCGCTCGCTGCACAGCCGGGTGAGCGTTGGCTCTACAACACGGGCGCGTCGGTGCTCGGCGTGCTGGCGGCGCGAGCGGCGGGCGAGCCCTTCCCCGACGTACTCCGCGGCCGCGTCTTCGAGCCGCTTGGCATGAACGACACCGCGATGTCGACGGCCGAGACGAACCGCCTGCCCACGTCGTACGCCGCGGACGCGACGACCATCTTTGACTCGCCGTCCGGCGCGTGGAGCCGACCACCCGCCTTTGCCGATGGGGCCGGCGGGCTGGTCTCCACCGCCGACGACCTGCTCGCGTTCGCCCGGATGTTCCTCCGCGGTGGCGACCCTGTCCTGTCTGCTGCCGCCGTCGCGGAGATGACGACGAACCAGATCACGCCGGCCCAGGCCGGCAGCGCGGCCGAGGCGTTCCTGGACGGCGGCGGCTGGGGCTACTGCATCGCGATCGTGACGAACGGACCACGGACTGGTTCGTTCGGCTGGGCCGGCGGGCTGGGAAGCACGTGGCTCGTCGATCCGCTGCGCGATCTCGTCGTGATCACGCTTACCCAACGGATGCTCGACAGCCCCGAGTCGTTCGCGGTGCACTCCGCCTTGCAAGACGCGGCGTACGCCGCCCTCGCCTGATTCCTGTCATACCGATGAGTTCTCCTGATGGTTGCCGTCTGAGGTATCGACGACCGCCGACAGATGAGAGAGGCTCCGCGCATGACGACATCGAGCGCCCCCGGCGTCCCCTGCTGGATCGACATGATGACCTCGGACGAGGCGAAGACCCGAGACTTCTACACCAAGCTCTTCGGCTGGACCGCCGGCGAGAGCGCCGCGGAGGAGTTCGGCGGGTACTTCATGTTCATGCGTGGCGAAGCGCCCGTCGCAGGAGCCATGCCGCAGGCGCCCGGTCAGGTGGCGCCCGAGGAATGGACGGTCTACCTCGCCTCCGAGAACGCCCGCAAGACCCTCGAGGTCGCGCTGAGCTCCGGCGCGAGCGAGCTCGTTCCCGCCATGGACGTCGGCGACCTCGGGACGATGGCCGTCGTGACGGACGTCGCGGGCGCGCGGATCGGGATCTGGGAGGCGAAGACCTTCACCGGCATCGGCGTCCGGGGTGAGGTCGGCACCCAGTCGTGGTTCGAGCTGCACACCCTGGACTACGACGCCAACGTGGCGTTCTATCGCGACGTGTTCGGCTGGGACGCCCACACGATGTCGGACACCCCGGAGTTCCGTTACACGACGCTGGGCGAGAACGAATCCGCCACCGCCGGGATCATGGACGCCTCGAGTTACTCCGAGGGCGACTTCATCTCCGAGTGGGGCGTCTACATCTCCGTCGAGGACACCGACGCCTCCATCGAGAAGGCCATCTCGCTCGGCGGCCAGCTGGTGCAGGAGCCTCGGGACTCGCCGTACGGCCGGCTCGCCGAGGTCGCCGACGCGACCGGCTGCCGGATCAAGCTGATGGGCCCCAACACCGAGAGCTAAGCGCAGTCGAAACGGGACGGTGTCGGAAGGCTTCGAGCTCCCGGATCTGTCCAGTTCTTGTCCACAGGCGCAGAGCCAGAAGCTGTTTGTCCACAACGATATTCAGGTCTTGACCTGGATGTGATTCGAACGTATGTTCGAATGATGCATCCGGGTCTGGTCGCGGCGTACCGCCGCACTGATGCCCGGCTCGACGAGCTGGAGAAGCTGCCGGTCGGGCCGACGCTGGCAGGCCGGCTCGTCGGACTGCGCGGCGCGATGATCGA
>DATAUF010000120.1:0-18157 GCA_036268405.1 Mycobacteriales bacterium | reverse complement strand
TTCGTCGCGGGCTTTTCCTCGGTGTTCATCATGTTCGGCACGTTCTTCGGCGCAGCGGGCGCACATCTCGACGCGCACGCGACCCTCGTCGACCGCATCGCCGGCGGCATCGCAATCGTGATGGGCCTGGCGTTCATGGGCTGGCTGCCTGGATTCCAACGCGAGTGGCGCTTCCACCGACTGCCGGCGCTCGGCATCGCGGGCGCACCCTTGCTCGGCGTGGCGTTCGGCGTCGGCTGGACGCCGTGCACGGGCCCGACCCTCGGCGTCGTACTGAGTCTTGCCGGCGATCCCAACACCGCGACTGCCGGCCGCGGCGCCTTGCTGACCGCGGTCTACTGCTGCGGCCTCGGCCTGCCGTTCGTCCTTGCCGGTCTTGCGTTCCGCAAGGCGCTCGGCGCCTTCGCCGTGGTCAAGCAGCACTACGCACTCGTGGTGCGAGGCGGCGGATTGCTGCTGGTTGCGGTCGGGGTTCTGTTGGTGACCGGCGAGTGGAACACGCTGTCGATCGACGTACGCAACTGGTTCCCGAGCTATACGGCTCCCGTCTGATGTCCGAGACCCTCGTCAATGACGAGCTGACTCCGCTCTCCACGGCACCGACGCCGGTCGCGCCGGGCGGACGGCGCGGGGTGCGGCCGACGGGCCGGCGGCTGTGGCGGCAGCTGACCAGCATGCGTACCGCGCTGCTGCTGCTCACGCTCCTCGCACTTGCGGCCATCCCCGGGACCTTCATCCCGCAGCGCGGACTCGACCCGGTCAAGGTCGACAACTTCCTCAGGGCACATCCGCACCTCGGCCCGTTGATGAACCACCTGTCGCTGTTCGACGTCTTCGCCGCGCCGTGGTTCGCCGCGATCTACCTGTTGCTGTTCGTGTCGCTCGTCGGTTGCCTCGTGCCACGCATCCGGTTGCATGCCGCGGCCCTGCGCCGCCGCGCACCCGATGCGCCGCGTCACCTGATGCGGCTCTCGGCGTCGACGCGCTGGGAGACCGACTCGACTCCCGGAGAAGTCGCCGACGCGGCGCGGGCCGTCCTCAAGTCCTCGCATTGGCGAGTGGACCGCCGCGACGAGGCGGACGGCGTCACCACCGTGGCAGCCGAGCGCGGCTACCTGCGCGAGACCGGCAACCTGATCTTCCACGTCTCTTTGTTGGTGCTGCTGGTCGGCATAGCGCTCACCGGTCTCTATGGCTACAAGGGCACCGTCCTCGTCACCGACGGCGGCAGCTTTGCCAACGCGCGCGAGTTCTACGACGTATTCGAGCCGTCGCGGTTGTTCTCCGACTCGCAGCTCGCACCGTTCTCGTTCTCGCTCGACAAGTTCACCGCGGCTTACCAGCCCAACGGCGAGCCCACGAGCTTCAACGCCCGGATCCACTACCGCACCTCACCGAGCGCTGCGGCGGTGCCCTACGACATCGAGGTCAACCACCCGCTCAACATCGATGGCGCGAAGGTCTTCCTCGTCGGTCACGGCTACTCGCTACGGATCAGCGTCACCAACGCCGCAGGTCACACGGTGTACGACGGCGACACCCCGTTCCTGCCCGACGACTCGTTGTTCACGTCGCACGGTGTCGTGAAGATCCCGGACCTGGATGGGCGCAAGCAGCTCGGACTGACCGGCTTCTTCTACCCGACGGAAGGGTTCGGCTCCAACGGCTCAGTGACGTCCATCTACCCGGCGCCGGACCGACCGGTGCTCTCGCTGGCGGCGTGGAGCGGCGACCTCGGCATGAAGAGTGGAGTGCCGCAGTCGGTGTACTCACTCAACGTCGCTGCGCTGAAGAACATCGGCACGACCCAGCTCACCCCCGGCAAGTCCTGGCGGCTCCGCGACGGGACGAAGGTGACCTTCCGCGGCGTCGACCAGTGGGCGACGTTCCAGGTCGCGCATGAGCCCGGCAAGCGGACGTTGCTGGCGGGCGCGATCCTCGTCATCGCCGGCCTGCTGGCCTCGCTTCGGGTCCGCCGGCGGCGGTTCTGGCTACGTGCCGTCCCGGCCTCCAGCGGTGATTCCGGCGGGCGTACGGTTGTCATGGCGGCGGGGCTCGCGCGCGGTGAAGCGGAAAGCTTCGGCGTCGAGCTCGAGGATCTGGTCGGTCGGATCGCCCCAGATGATGGAGCGCAAGCCGGGGCGCCCGGGACCGAGGAGAGCTGACGATGGCACCGAACCTCCACCTCGCGCACATCTCCGATGTGCTGCTGACGTGGGCGGTCTTCTCGTACGCGTTCGCGATGTTCGGATACGCCGCCGAGTTCGCGTCCGGGCGGCGAGTGGAAGTGCGCGGCGGCGGCGCCGAAGCGGTCAAGCAGGGAACGCGTCGGGCGGAGCTCGTGGGCCGTGGCGCGGTCGGTCTTACCGTCGCCGGTTGGGGCTTTCACCTTTCTTCGGTGATCACCCGTGGGCTCGCGGTGCACCGCGTCCCCTGGGGAAACATGTACGAGTTCTCGTGCATGGTCACCCTCGTCGCGGTGACCATCTACCTTTTCCTGCTGACCCAACCGCGGGTGCGCACCGCGCTGACCGGCAAGCGCCGCACGTCGGAGTCGGTGCGTTGCCTGGGCGCTTTCGTGATGGCGCCGGTCGTGCTTTACCTCGGTCTGGCGGGGACGGTGCTCTACGCCGCGCCGGGTCCGCTCGTCCCCGCGCTGAACTCGTACTGGATCAAGATCCACGTCGTTGCGGCGATCACCGCGACCGGCGCGTTCATGGTCTCGGGCGTGATCACGGTGCTCTACCTGCTGAAGGAGCGATACGAGCGCGGCCTTCCGCCGCTGCACGTGTCGCTGCTGGCCCGGCTCCGCTCGCCGATGAACCCGGACCGCGTCAGTCTCGGTCCGGGCACCGCCGCTGCGATCGAGATGACGTCGGCGCGCGGCGGGCTGATGCGTTCGCTGCCGAGTGCGGCCGCGCTCGACAGGCTCGCCTACCGCGTCATCACCTTCGCGTTCCCGGTGTGGACCTTCGCGATCATTGCCGGCGCGATCTGGGCAGAGCAGGCGTGGAGCCGGTACTGGGGCTGGGACCCCAAGGAAACCTGGTCGTTCATCACGTGGCTCGGCTACGCGGCGTACCTGCATGCCCGTGCCACCGCCGGTTGGCGGGGGCGGCGCGCGGCGACGCTGTCACTGATCGCGTTCGGCGCCCTGATGGTCGACTACTACGTGGTGAACACCGTGATCACCGGCCTACACAGCTACGCCGGCATCTCGTAATTCGCCGAGGCCAACCTTTTCGGTCTCTCGAACCCCCCTGAAGGACCAACAAGGTTGGCCTCGGCGGTGTGTTGTGGACATCCGGCGCCGTGTTGTCCCGGAATCGCCGAGGCTGCGCGGATGCCTGTGGTTCCACTTGTGCCGCCCGCTCTTGCGCAACGGCCGTTTACGAGCGCGGTGGCTGGTGCCCACGGCCTGACCTCCACGGCGTTGGCCGGGGAGCAGTGGCGCCACATCTTCCGCGATGTCTGGGTGCATGCGTCGGTCGAGGACAGCCTCGCGACCCGGGTCGCGGCTGCTCGGCTGGTTCTTGGCTCCGAGGGATTCCTTTGTGGGCTGACGGCCGCGTGGGTGTACGGCGTCGACGTTCAGGATCGCCGCGGCCAACTTGTCTGGATGGGTCGCCCGAACGGAAGCTGGCGCAAGGTGCGCCCGGGCTGTCTGGTGCGGGAGATCACCGTTGACGGGTCCGATTTGAATGTGGTTGAAGGCACCTTGATGACCACGCCAGTGCGCACCGCGTTCGACTGCGCACGGTGGTTGTCCTTCGTGGAGGCGGTTGTCGTTGCGGATGCACTCGCGCATGCCGGCTTGATGACGGAGGAGTCATTCAAGGTGTACGTGCGGACTCATCGAAGGCTCCGGGGCGTTCGGCAGGCCGATTGGGTTGCGTCGGTCGTGGAGCCGCTGACGGAATCGCCGATGGAGTCTCGGCTTCGAATGCTTCTCATTAGCTCTGGCTTCGAGGGCCCTGAGCCGCAGTACATCGTCGAGGATCGAACAGGTCGTTTCGTAGGACGCGCGGACCTTGCGTACCCGGAGCAGCGCGTCATCGTCGAGTACGACGGAGCGCTGCACTGGGCACAGCGCCGGGCCGACGATCGTCGCCGCGACGCGATGCGAGCGCTCGGGTGGGTCGTGCTCGTCGCGAGCCGGGAGGACTACTACGACCACCCCCAGGCCTTCCTCGCGCAGGTGCGCAGCGCTTTCAGCGCCGCGGCCTGACGTCGAGGTCTGACGTCGCGGCCTGACGTCGAGGCCAACCCTTTTGGTCTCTCAAACCCCCTTGAAAGACCAACAAGGTTGGCCTCGGCGGTGGCTGGCTTAAGCGGCGGTGGCTGGCTTGGCCTCGGCGGTGGTTGGCCTCGGCGGTGGCTGGCTTAAGCGGTGGTGGCGGGCTCGTCGTCCCCGGCGGGGCGCTGCGCGGGTGCGACGGCTGCTGCCGGCATCGGCTTGGAGCCGTCCTGGCGCAGCAGGTCGCGAATCTCGGACTCCCGGAACCGCCGGTGCCCGCCCGGCGTACGGATGCTGTTGATCCGGCCGGCGGCGGCCCAGCGAGTCACAGTCTTGGGGTCGACGCGGAACAGGCTGGCGACCTCCCCTGGCGTCAACAGACGATCGCGCGCTTCCACGGTCGTTCCCCTCCCCACGTCCCGGGCGAGATGCGCCGAGATGACGGCATTGTCCCATTTCTCCCGGTTCTTGTCAGAAACCGCGCCCGCGTACCCTGACGGCCGTGGCCGATCCGACCGTGGAGCAGACCAGCGGCGCCAAGGCGGTGCTCGTCTACAACCTGCTGCGGCTCGGACTGCTGGCCGCCTGCGCGGCTCTGGGCTATCTGGTCGGGCTGCGCGGGCTCTATCTCGTCGCTGTCGCGTTCCTCGCGTCCGGCGTGATCAGCTGGTTCGCCCTCAAACGTCAGCGGATCAGCATGGGCGCGGCGATCGAGCGAACCGTCGAGCGCGGCCGGGGCAAGATGGCCGAGCGCACCGCCGCAGAGGACGCGATCGCCGATCAGCTGCAGGCGTCCGACGACGACTCCGTCCCCGCGTCCGGCGACCTGAGCGCCTGATGCCTCGCGCTCAGCTCGACCGGCAACCCCGCGATGTCGCCCGGATGTTCGATGCGGTCGCGGACAACTACGACCGGATGAACGCGGTGATGACCGCCGGGCAGGAGCGTCGCTGGCGACGAATCGTCGCCGACACGCTCGCCGTCCGGACCGGTGATCTCGTTCTCGATCTAGCCGCCGGCACCGGCGCGAGCTCGGTGAGCCTGAAGGAGCGCGGCGCCGGCGTCGTCGCCTGCGACTTCTCCGAAGGCATGCTGACAGTCGGCCGCCGTCGCCACCCCACCGTGCGGTTCGTGGCAGGCGATGCGCTGCGGCTGCCGTTCCGCGACGCCTCGTTCTCCGCCGTGACGATCTCCTTCGGGCTTCGCAACGTGGCCGACGTCGACGGCGCGCTCGCTGAGCTCGCCCGCGTCACCCAGCCGGGCGGGCGGATCGCGGTGCTCGAAACGAGCGCTCCGCGCCGCCAGCCACTGCGTGCCGGACACCATTTCTATGTACGCCGGGTGATGCCGCGCCTCGCTCGCCTCGCAGCGAGCAACAGCGAGGCCTACGTCTACCTCGCGGAGAGCATGGACGTCTGGCCGGCTCCCGACGTGCTCGCCGACCGGATTGCCGCGGCCGGCTGGGGGCAGGTCATCTGGCGCGAGTTGCTGCTCGGAGCGGTCGCCCTGCACAGCGGATCCCGGCCTCGATAGGATCGTCCCAGCCGCATGTGAACGGTTTCACGAGCAGGAGATGTGCGTGACAAGCCACGAGTACGACGCGGATGTCGTCGTCGTCGGCGCTGGTCCCGGCGGGTCCACCGCGGCGTACTGGCTGGCGCAGGCCGGACTGTCGGTCATTGCCTGTGAGAAGACGAAGTTTCCCCGCGAGAAGGTCTGCGGCGACGGGCTGACGCCGCGCGCGGTCAAGCAGCTCGTCGCGATGGGGATCGACACCTCGCGCGAGGCCGGCTGGCTGGCGAATCACGGCTTGCGGATCATGGGCGGCGGCATGCGGTTGGAGATGCCTTGGCCAGATCTTGCGGCCTACCCGTCGTACGGGCTGGTCCGCCAGCGCGAGGACTTCGACGAGATGCTCGCGCGCACGGCGCAGAAGGCCGGAGCACAGATCCACGAGCTCACGAATGTCACTGAGCCGATCCGCGACGAGCGAACCGGCCGGGTCGAGGGCGTCACCACCAAGGACGGCCGGACCTATCGCGCCCCGGTCACGCTCGTGGCCGACGGCAACAGCACCCGCTTCTCGCTCGCACTCGACAGGCAGCGTCGCGAGGACCGCCCGATGGGCGTGGCGTACCGGCGCTACTACAAGAGCCCGCGGCACGACGATGACTGGCTCGAGTCCTGGCTGGAGCTGTGGGACGGCGAGCCCGGCAAGGATCGGCTGCTGCCTGGGTACGGCTGGATCTTCGGTATGGGTGACGGCACGTCCAACGTGGGTCTGGGGATCCTCAACACCTCGGACGCATTCGGTCAGACCGACTACCGCAACCTGCTCGACCGCTGGGTCTCCGCGCTGCCGGAGGAGTGGGGCTTCGTCCCGGAAAACGCCACCGGGCCGATCCGTGGCGCGGCACTGCCGATGGGCTTCAACCGCAAGCCGCACTACGCCGAAGGCGCCTTGCTGGTCGGTGACGCCGGCGGCATGGTCAACCCGATGAACGGCGAGGGCATCACCTACGCGATGGAGTCCGGGCGCCTTGCCGCCGAGATCGTCGCGATGGCGCTCGCGGAGCCGGCCGGACCCCGACGGGAGCGGATCCTCGAGGGCTATCCGAAGGCGCTCAACGCGACGTACGGCGGGTACTACACGCTCGGCCGCCACTTCGTCCGGGCGATCGGCCACCCATCGGTGATGAAGCTCTGCACCCGTCACGGGCTGCCCCACCCGACGCTCATGAAGTTCTGCCTGAAGCTGCTCGCCAACCTCACGGACCCGACCGGCGGCGATGCGATGGACCGCATCATCAACGGCCTCACCCGGATCGCCCCGGCCGCGTGATCCGGCTGTGATGCCCGCACCTAGACTTTCGACGGTTGCCCCCTGGGCCAATGACCGACGCAGCCTGAGGAGAGAAGGAGCGCAATGATCCCGATTCTCGTGCTCGCCCTCATCGGCGCCGGCTTCGCGGTCTTCTCGATCGTCGCCGGCGCGCTGTCGGGCCCGAAGCGGTTCAACAAGGCCAAGCTCGAGTCCTACGAGTGCGGCATCGAGCCGAGTCCGCAGGCGTTCCGCGGCCACCGCTTCCCGGTCAAGTACTACCTGACCGCGATGTTGTTCATCGTCTTCGACATCGAGATCATCTTCTTGTATCCGTGGGCCGTCGCGTTCAACTCACTCGGCATGTTCGGCCTGATCGAGATGGTCCTGTTCATCCTCTCCGTGTTCGTCGTGTACGCCTATGTCTGGCGTCGCGGCGGACTCGAGTGGGACTAGGGCGGGCCGGCGCATGGGCATCGAAGAGAAGATCCCCGAAGGGATCATGCTCACGACCGTCGCGAAGATCCTTAACATCGCGCGGAAGAACTCCGTCTGGCCGGCACAGTTCGGATTGGCCTGCTGCGCCATCGAGATGATGGCCGTCGGTGGGCCGCGCTTCGACATTGCGCGCTTCGGGATGGAGCGGTTCTCGGCATCGCCGCGACAGGCCGACCTGATGATCGTCGCCGGCCGGGTCTCGCAGAAGATGGCTCCGGTGCTCCGCCAGATCTACGACCAGATGGCCGAGCCCAAGTGGGTTCTCGCGATGGGTGTCTGCGCCAGCAGCGGCGGGATGTTCAACAACTACGCGATCGTGCAGGGCGTCGACCACATCGTGCCGGTCGACATGTATCTCCCCGGCTGTCCGCCCCGCCCGGAGATGCTGCTCGACGCAATCCTCAAGCTGCACGACAAGATCCGCACCGGCCCGATCAACGGCAAGCTCATCCCGACCGCGATCGACAACTCGCCGTACGAGAAACCGATCGAGCGCGACACCCGTCACTCCAAGGGCGTCCCGGTCGATGTCGAGATCGCGCCGTACGCCAACTCCGCGCCACTCCCCGGTGATGTCGCATGACGGCCCGGGAAGGCGGCGGGGGCGACCGTCGCGACATGTTCGGCGCGGCCGGTTTCGGTGACACGTCCGGGTTCGGCGGACTCGTCGTCGCGCCGACTCAGCTGATCTCGAGCCCGAAGCCGTACGGCGAGTGGTTCGACGAGGCGACGTCCGCGCTCGAAGCGGCGTACCCGAGCTTCTCGTCCGCGGTCGAGGCCGTCGTCGTGCATCGCGGTGAGCTCACGCTGCACATCAAGCGCGAGGCACTCGCCGAGGTGTGTCAGACGCTTCGTGACGACTCGGCCCTTCGCTTCGAGATGTGCGCGGGAGTCTCGGGGGTCGACTACCTCGCCGACCCGACCGGTCGCCGGCTGCACGCGGTCTACCACCTGTTGTCGATGACCTACCGCCGCCGGATCCGCCTCGAGGTGTCGGTCACCGCAGAGGACCCGCACGTCCCGAGTGTCACCGCGGTTTACCCGACGGCCAACTGGCACGAGCGCGAGACCTGGGACTTCTTCGGCATCGTGTTCGACGGCCACCCCGCGCTGACCCGCATCGAGATGCCGGACGACTGGCCCGGGCACCCGCAGCGCAAGGACTACCCGCTCGGCGGCGTACCGGTCGAGTACAAGGGCGCCACGGTTCCCCCTCCGGACGAGCGGAGGTCATACGCGTAAATGACCAGCGACAGCGATTACTACGCCAGCACCTACCAGACGAGCGACCCGTACGGCGGCAACTCCCCGGACGAGGAGAGCCGCGTCTTCACCGTGGGTGGCGGTGGCGACTGGGACGACGTCGTCGATGCGGTGGACCCGGACACGAGCGAGCGAATCGTCGTGAACATGGGTCCGCAGCATCCGTCGACGCACGGCGTGCTTCGGCTGGTGCTCGAGCTCGAAGGCGAGACGGTGCAGCAGATCCGGCCGGTCATCGGCTATCTGCACACCGGCATCGAGAAGAACATGGAGTACCGCAACTGGACCCAGGCGGTCACGTTCATCACGCGCTGTGACTACCTCGCGCCGTTGTTCAACGAGACGACCTACTGCCTGGGCGTCGAGCGGTTGCTCGACATCGAAGACCAGATCCCGGAGCGGGTGAAGGTGCTGCGGGTGCTCGTCATGGAGCTGCAGCGGATCTCGTCGCACCTGGTGTGGCTCGCGACCGGTGGCATGGAGATCGGCGCGATCACGATGATGCTGCTCGGCTTCCGTGAGCGCGAGAAGATCCTGCTGATCCTCGAGATGATCACCGGCCTGCGGATGAACCATGCGTACATCCGCCCCGGCGGTGTCGCGCAGGACATCCCGCCGGGTGCGGTCGACGCGATCCGCGAGTTCATCCCCGACATGTACAAGCGGATCGACGAGTACGAGGACCTGCTCTCGGCGAACCCGATCTGGCTCGCCCGGCTGTCGGGCGTCGGATACCTCGACACCTCGTCCTGCATGCAGCTCGGCATCACCGGCCCCCTGCTTCGCGCGTCCGGTCTGGCGTGGGATCTCCGCAAGGAGATGCCCTATCTCGACTACGAGACCTATGACTTCGACGTCGTCACCGAGCCGGCAGGTGACTGTTACGCCCGCTACCTCGTGCGCATCAACGAGATGCGCGAGTCGCTCAAGATCGTCGAGCAGGCGCTGGACCGGCTGCGCCCGGGACCGACGATGGTTGCGGACAAGAAGATCGCCTGGCCGGCGCAGCTTGCTCTCGGCTCCGACGGACTGGGCAACTCCCTCGACCACATCCGCACGATCATGGGCACCTCGATGGAGGCCCTCATCCATCACTTCAAGCTGGTGACCGAGGGCTTCCGGGTCCCGGCCGGCCAGGCGTACGTCCCGATCGAGTCGCCGCGCGGTGAGCTCGGCGCACACGTCGTCTCCGACGGCGGCACGCGTCCCTATCGCGTGCACCTGCGCGACCCAAGCTTCGTCAACCTGCAGGCGGTGCCTGCAGTCTCGGAGGGCGGCATGATCTCCGACGTCGTCGCAGCTGTCGCGAGCATCGATCCTGTGATGGGCGGGGTGGATCGCTAGTGGCTCTGTCGGACGAGACGCGCGAGCTCGCGCGTGAGGTCATCGCGCGCTATCCCAAGCCGCGGTCCGCGCTGCTGCCGTTGCTGCACCTCGTGCAGAGCGACGAGGGCTACGTCAGCCCAGAGGGCATCGCGCTGTGCGCGGAGCTGCTCGAGCTGACCAAGGCCGAGGTCGCCGCGGTCTCGACCTTCTACACGATGTACAAGCGCAAGCCGGTCGGCGAGTACCACGTCGGTGTCTGCACCAACACGCTGTGCGCGGTCATGGGCGGCGACGCCATCTACTCCGCGCTCAAGGAGCACACCGGAGTGACGTCGCAGAACGGCGTCACCGACGACGGCAAGGTGTCGCTCGAACACATCGAGTGCAACGCCGCGTGCGACTTCGCGCCGGTCGTGATGGTCAACTGGGAGTTCTTCGACAACCAGACGCCGGAGTCGGCGCGGTCGCTGGTGGACGACCTTCGCGCCGGAACGCCGGTCGCACCCACCCGCGGCGCCTCTTCGGTATGCACCTGGAAGCAGGCCGAGCGCGTGCTCGCGGGCTTCAACGACGGTCGCGCCGACGAGGGTGTCGGCGCCGGCCCCGCGACGCTGGTCGGCCTTGAGCTCGCCAAGGAGCGGGGTGAGACCGCATGAAGCTGACGCCTGTCCTCTCTGCCAACTGGGGCACCGACCGCTCGTGGACGCTCGCGGGCTACGGCGGCGACTACAAGGCGGCCCGCAAGGCACTCGCGATGGAGCCCGACGCGGTCATCAACCTCGTCAAGGACTCCGGGCTTCGTGGTCGGGGTGGCGCCGGCTTCCCGACCGGCAACAAGTGGAGCTTCATCCCGCAGGGCGACGCCAAGCCGCACTATCTGGTCGTCAACGCCGACGAGTCCGAGCCGGGCACCTGCAAGGACATCCCGCTGATGCTCGCCAACCCCCACGTGTTGGTGGAAGGCGTGATCATCACCTGCTTCGCGATCCGCGCGAACCGCGCCTTCATCTACGTGCGCGGTGAGGTGCTTCATGTCGTACGCCGGCTGCAGGCCGCCGTCGCGGAGGCGTACGCCGCCGGTCTGCTCGGAGACAACATCGCAGGTAGCGGCTTCGACCTCGAGGTCGTCGTGCACGCCGGTGCCGGTGCGTACATCTGCGGCGAGGAGACAGCGCTGCTGGACTCGCTCGAGGGCTACCGCGGTCAGCCCCGGCTGCGGCCGCCGTTCCCCGCGGTCGAAGGCCTCTATGCCTGCCCGACGGTCATCAACAACGTCGAGTCGATCGCGAGCGTCCCGCCGATCATCGAGCGCGGTGTCGAGTGGTTCAAGGGATTCGGGTCGGAGAAGTCGCCTGGGTTCACGCTCTACTCGCTGTCGGGCCACGTCACCAAGCCAGGCCAGTACGAAGCGCCACTCGGCGTGACGCTGCGCGAGCTGCTCGATGTCGCCGGTGGTGTCCGCGAGGGCCACGAGCTGAAGTTCTGGACGCCCGGCGGGTCCTCCACTCCGTTGCTGACGTCGGCGCATCTCGACTCGCCGCTGGACTACGAGGGCATGACCGAGGCCGGCTCGATGCTCGGCACCAAGGCGCTGCAGATCTTCGACGACACGACCTGCGTGGTGCGCGCAGTGTTGCGCTGGACCGAGTTCTACGCCCATGAGTCGTGCGGCAAGTGCACCCCGTGCCGCGAGGGGACCTACTGGATGGTGCAGATCCTCGAGCGGCTCGAGGCCGGCAACGCCGATGCGAGCGACATCGACACGCTGCTCGACGCCTGCGACAACATCTTCGGCCGGGCGTTCTGCGCTCTGGCGGACGGTGCGGTGAGCCCGATCATCTCCTCGGTGCAGTACTTCCGCGACGAGTACGTCGCGCACTGGGAGAACGGCAGCTGCCCGTTCGACCCGACCGCCGCCACCCTGTTCGCATCGGCGGCATCAGCATGACGGCGCCCGTCGAGAACGACTCGACCGTCGTCGAGACCGTCACCGTCACGATCGACGGTGTCGAGCTCGCGGTCCCCAAGAACACGCTGATCATTCGCGCCGCCGAGATGGTCGGCATCCAGGTGCCGCGGTTCTGCGACCACCCGCTGCTCGACCCGGTCGGCGCCTGCCGGCAGTGCATCGTCGAGGTCGAGGGCCAGCGCAAGCCGGTCGCGTCATGCACGGTGACGGTCACCGAGGGCATGGTGATCAAGACCCAGATCTCCTCGACCGTGGCGGAGAAGGCGCAGCGCGGCAACCTCGAGTTCCTGTTGCTCAACCATCCGCTCGACTGCCCGGTCTGTGACAAGGGCGGCGAGTGCCCGCTGCAGAACCAGGCGCTGTCCAACGGCGCGGGTGAGAGCCGCTTCAAAGAGGAGAAGCGGACCTACGAGAAGCCCATCCCGATCTCCTCACAGGTCCTGCTCGACCGCGAGCGGTGCGTGCTCTGCGCGCGCTGCACCCGCTTCTCGCAGCAGATCGCCGGCGACCCGTTCATCGAGCTGTTCGAGCGCGGCGCGTTGGAGCAGGTCGCGATCTACGAGGATGAGCCGTTCGCGTCGTACTTCTCCGGCAACACCGTGCAGATCTGCCCGGTCGGCGCGCTGACAGGTGCGCAGTACCGCTTCCGTGCCCGGCCGTTCGACCTCGTGTCGACGGCGACGACGTGTGAGCACTGCGCGTCGGGCTGCCAGCAGCGCACCGATCACCGACGTGGCAAGGTGCTGCGCCGGCTGGCCGGCGCAGACGCGGCGGTCAACGAGGAGTGGAACTGCGACAAGGGTCGCTGGGCCTTCGCATATGCAACCGCCAAGGACCGGATCACCACACCGCTCGTCCGTGACGCCGACGGCTACCTCGTCGAGGCGTCATGGACCGAGGCGATCGCCCGCGCCGCCGAGGGGCTGGCGGCACATCGCGGCAGGACCGGCGTCCTCACCGGGGGCCGGCTGACCGTCGAGGATGCCTACGCGTACGCGAAGTTCGCGCGTGCGGTGCTGGGCAGCAACGACATCGACTTCCGCGCCCGGCCGCATTCGGTCGAAGAGGCCGACTTCCTGGCCGCGAGGGTCGCAGGCCGCTATCTCGAGACGACGTACGCCGACCTTGAGGCGGCGCCTGCGGTCCTTCTCGCCGGCTTCGAGGCCGAGGAGGAGTCGCCGATCGTGTTCCTGCGGCTACGCAAGGCCGTCGGCAACGGCACGCAGCAGGTCTTCGGCATCGCCCCCCTGACGACGCCCGGGTTGCGCAAGCTGGGCGGACGGCTGCTTGCGACCGCGCCCGGGTCGGAAGCGGCGACGCTTGCCGGACTGCCCGCCGACGTCCAGGAAGCGCTGGGCAAGCCGGGCGCGGTGATCCTCGTCGGTGAGCGACTCGCTACGACGGCCGGGGCATTGAGTGCTGCTGCGTCCCTCGCGGATCGCACTGGTGCGAAGCTCGCCTGGGTGCCTCGTCGCGCGGGCGACCGGGGCGCCGTCGAAGCGGGTTGTCTGCCGAACCTGCTGCCGTTCGGGCGCCCGCTGGCTGACTCGGCGGCTCGTCAGCAGGTCGCCGCGGCGTGGGGTACCGAGATCCCGATGGGTCCCGGCCGGGACGGCGACACGATCGTTGCGGCTGCCGCATCAGGTGCGCTCGCGCTGGTTGTCGCCGGCGTGGACCCGGATGACCTGCCGGATCCGACGGGCGCACTGCAGGCGCTCGAGGGCGCGCCGTTCGTGGTGAGCCTCGAGATTCGCGAGTCTGCGGTGACGGACCGTGCGGACGTGGTCTTCCCGGTGAGTGCGGTCGTCGAGAAGTCCGGGCTGTTCCTCGACTGGGAAGGCCGGATGCGTCCCTTCGAGGCGACGCTGGAGTCCACCGAAGCGCTGCCGGACCTGCGGGTCCTGCACCGGCTCGCCGAGGCGATGGGCGTCGACCTCGGTACGCCGGACGTGGCCACGGTGCAGGCCGAGATCGCGGCCCTCGGGTCGTGGACCGGCGAGCGCCCCGCGGCGCCGAGCGTCAGTGCGACTGACGTCGCTTCCGCCGGCAGCGGCGAGGCGGTTCTCGCGACCTGGCACTCCCTGCTCGATGACGGCCGGCTGCAGGACGGCGTCCCCGAGCTGGCCGGCACGCGCAAGCCCGCTGTCGCACGGCTGTCCGCGACGACGGCATCTGCCATCGGAGCGGTTGACGGGCAGAACGTGACGGTGAGCACCGGGCGCGGATCGATCACCCTGCCGCTCGCGGTGACCGACATGGTGGACGGCGTCGTGTGGCTGCCGACGTACTCCGAGCACTCGCACGTCCACGCGACGCTCGGCGTGACAGCCGGAGCGGTCGTCCAGATCTCGACCATAGTGTTCGTGGGGTTGACCTCATGAGTGCCTTCGAGGTCGTCCGGCCGGTGGCTGCGGCGAGTGACCTGTCGGTCTTCAACAACGACCCGTGGTGGCTGACTCTCGCCAAGTGCCTAGTGGTCTTCGTCTTCCTGGTCGTCACGACACTGCTGATGATCTGGGCCGAGCGGCGCGTGATCGGCCGGATGCAGGCCCGGCCGGGTCCCAACCGGGTCGGCCCCTTCGGGGTGCTCCAGGGCCTCGCCGACGGCATCAAGCTCGCGCTGAAGGAAGACCTGATCCCGGCGATCGTCGACAAGCCGCTCTACATCCTGGCTCCGGTGGTCGCGAGCGCTCCGGCCTTCCTTTCCTTCGCGGTGATCCCGGTAGGACCGGTCGTCTCGATCGGCGGCCATCACACCCCGCTGCAGGTCACGGATTTGCCGGTCGCGGTGCTCTTCATCCTCGCGATGGCCTCGATCGGCGTCTACGGCATCGTCCTCGCCGGGTGGTCGAGCCAGTCGCCGTACCCACTTCTCGGTGCCCTTCGCTCAGCGGCGCAGGTCATCTCCTATGAGATCGCGATGGGTCTCGCGCTGGCAGCGGTATTCCTCTACGCCGGCTCGCTGTCGACGTCGGACATCGTCGCGTCGCAGCACAAGCTCTGGTACGCGCTGCCGCTGATCCCGTCGTTCCTGATGTACCTCGTGTCGATGGTCGGTGAGACCAACCGCGCGCCGTTCGACCTGCCGGAGGCAGAGAGCGAGCTTGTCGCGGGGTTCCACACCGAGTACTCATCGCTGAAGTTCGCGATGTTCTTCCTCGCGGAGTACATCAACGTCACCACCGTCTCGGCGGTCGCCGTCACGCTGTTCCTCGGCGGCTGGCGGGCGCCATGGCCGCTGTCGCTGGTCGGTCATGACTCGCTGAACCACGGCTGGTGGCCGGTGCTGTGGTTCCTCGGCAAGCTCTTCGTCTTGCTCTTCGTGTTCATCTGGATCCGGGCGACTCTGCCGCGGCTGCGTTACGACCAGTTCATGCGGCTGGGCTGGAAGGTGCTGATCCCGTTCAGCCTGGTCTGGATTCTCGTGGTGGCCGCGTTCCGGGAGCTCACCAACGAAGGTCGCAGCCGCCTCACGACATTGATGTACGTCGGAATCCCGATCGCGGCCATCGTGCTGATCTGGTCCTTCGTCACCGAAGCGCGGCTAAATCGGCAGGCCGCCGAGTTCGACGCGAACCAGGAATCCGCGGCACGCAGCCAGGCGGGGTCCTATCCGGTCCCGGTGCTGAGCGGAGCGCCCGCAGTCGATGTGACCGCGTTGGCGGCTGCGTCCAACGACGTGACGGAGGTGCTCGATGTCTGACGAGCTCGAGCCCACACCCAGCACCGACAAGGCCCCCGCCGCGGAGCCACGGTCGAACCCGATCAAGGACGCGTTCGCTCCGATCGCCGGCTTCGGCGTGACGCTCAAGACGATGGTCACCAAGACCGTCACCGAGCAGTACCCCGAGGACAAGCGTCCGACTGAGCCTCGCTACCACGGGCGCCATGTCCTCAACCGGCATGCCGACGGCCTCGAGAAGTGCATCGGCTGCGAGCTGTGCGCGTGGGCCTGCCCGGCTGACGCGATCTATGTCGAGGGCGGCGACAACACCGAAGAAGAGCGCTTCTCCCCGGGCGAGCGGTTCGGCGCGGTCTACCAGATCAACTACTTGCGCTGCATCTTCTGCGGGCTGTGCATCGAGGCCTGCCCGACGCGTGCACTCACGATGAGCAACGACTACGAGCTCGCCGACGACAGCCGGGAAGACCTCATCTTCACCAAGGACCAGCTGCTCGCACCGCTCCAGGCCGGCATGGAAGCACCGCCGCACCCGATGCGGCTCGGTGACGATGAGAAGGCCTACTACGTGCGGTCCTCCGCACCCACGCCACCGAAGGAGCACGACCAGTGAGCAGCACGCTGCTGCTGGCCGCGTCCTCCGGCGCGCCGGCGACGGAGCACGAGGCCGTGCTGTTCTGGCTGCTCGCGCCGATCGCCGTTGCTGCGGCACTCGGCATGGTCCTTGCCCGCAGCGCGGTGCACGCCGCCGTCCTGCTCGCGGTCGTGATGCTGAGCCTCGCGGCCTTCTACACGGCGGAGAACGCTCCGTTCCTCGCCGTTGTGCAGGTCGTCGTCTACACCGGCGCGGTCCTGATGCTGTTCCTGTTCGTGCTGATGCTGATCGGTGTCGACTCGACGGACTCGCTGATCGAGACCTTGCGAGGTCAGCGCCTCGCGGCAGGCGCGGTCGGGCTGGCGTTCGCGATCCTGCTCGTCTCAGTGCTCGACGGCGCCATCGGCAGCTTCCACCCCAAGGGCGTCGTGAGTGCCGAAGCAGGCAAAGGCAATGTGACCGCCATCGCGCAGCTGCTTTTCAGCCGCTACGTCTTCGCCTTCGAAGCCACGAGTGCCCTGCTGATCACGGCCGGCCTCGGCGCGATGGTGCTGGCGCACCGGGAGCGCACCGGCGCAAAGCTGACCCAGCTGCAGCGGATGCAGCAGCGGGCGGCGAGCGGCGGCGCCGCGATAGCACCGCTGCCCGGACCGGGCGTGTACGCCGATCACGATGCGGTCGACACGCCTGCGCTGCTCCCTGACGGCAGCATCGCCAGACTCAGCGTCCCGGACTACCTGCAAGTGTCCGCGGCGCAGCCTCGCCGCGAGGACCCGGAGCTCGGGGCATGAACGTCTCCTATTACCTGTACCTGTCCGCCGTGCTGTTCACGATCGGCGCGGTCGGCGTGCTCGTCCGCCGCAATGCCATCGTCGTGTTCATGTGCGTCGAGCTGATGCTCAACGCGGTCAATCTGACCCTGGTCACCTTCTCGCGTATCAACGGCACGCTGGACGGGCAGGTTATTGCCTTCTTCGTCATGGTCGTCGCAGCGGCCGAAGTCGTGGTTGGCCTCGCGATCATCATGTCCATCTTCCGGACGCGGCGTTCGGCCTCGGTCGACGACGCCAACCTGCTCAAGTACTAGTGCCCGATTTCATCAGCCTCATCATGTTCGTAGGGGAGCGCAATTGAACGCGCATGGCGTGCAGACCGCAGCGTGGTTGCTGCTGGTGTTGCCCGCGTTGTCGGCTGCGGTCCTGCTGCTCGCAGGCCGGCGCGCTGACAAGTGGGGACACCTACTCGGCGTCGCCGTGCCGGTGGTGCTATTCGTCTACGCGATCATCTTGTTCTTCTCGGTCAAGAGCGAGAGCGGTACGAACGGCGATCGCGAGATCAATTACCACATGTTCAGCTGGATCCCGGTGGGCGGCTTCAAGGTCGACGTCGGACTGCTGATCGATCCGCTGTCGATGGTGTTCGTGCTGCTCATCACCGGTGTCGGTTCGCTGATCCACATCTATGCGATCGGGTACATGGCACATGACCCCGATCGGCGCCGGTTCTTCGGCTACTTCAACCTGTTCGTCGCCGCGATGCTGTTGCTGGTGCTGGCCAACAACTACCTGGTTCTCTACGTCGGCTGGGAAGGCGTTGGTCTGGCCTCGTTCCTGCTGATCGGCTGGTATTCCGATCGTCCTATCGCGGTTACCGCGGCCCGCAAGGCGTTCATCTCCAACCGGGTCGGAGACGTCGGTCTCTCGATCGCGATCATGATCATGTTTTCCTATTTCGGCAGCACGTCCTTCGCCGGTGTCTTCGCCGAG
>DATAUF010000119.1:0-8795 GCA_036268405.1 Mycobacteriales bacterium | reverse complement strand
CGATAGAACCGCTCGACGGCAACGCCGCGCATGTAACCCGAGCCGCCGTGAACCTGCACCGCGCGGTCTGCCACCCGACCGACCATCTCGCTGCAGAAGTACTTCGCGCACGAGGGCAGCATCTTGGTGTCCTCGCCACGGTCGAACCTTTCGGCGGCATCGAGCACCATGGAGCGTCCGGCGTACATCTCGGTCTGAGAGTCCGCGAGCATCGCCTGGACGAGCTGGAACTGGCCAATCGGCTGCCCGGACTGCCGCCGGTCGCGGGCGTAGCTCACCATCTCCTCGACGAGACGTCCCGCCATGCCCACACACAGTGCAGCGATGCTGAGCCGGCCGTGGGCGAGGCATGCCATCGCGGTGCGGAAGCCGCTGCCTTCTCCGCCGATGAGGGCATCGAGCGGAGCGGCCACGTCGCCAAAGTGCACCTCTGACGTCGTCGATCCCAGCTGACCCATTTTTCGGTCCTTGTTGCCGACACTGATGCCGGGAGCGCGGGCATCCACGACGAACACCGAGATTCCACTTGCGCCGCTTCCGGCCGGGCCGGTGCGCGCAAAGACCATGAAGAGGTCAGCGATCGCGGCATTGGTGATGAACCGCTTCGTGCCGTTGATCACCCACCCGTCGCCTCGCCGTTCTGCGGTGGTGGTCAAGG
This sequence comes from Mycobacteriales bacterium, assembly GCA_036268405.1. Lineage (GTDB taxonomy): Bacteria > Actinomycetota > Actinomycetes > JAFAQI01 > JAFAQI01 > DASZTV01. Next base: position 8,137 of record DATAUF010000119.1, on the reverse strand, counting down.
TGCTCGGATCCGATCCCGCCTCGGACTCGGTCAGCGCGAACGACGCGGTCGCGCCGCCGCTGGCGAGTGCAGGCAGGAACCGTTGCTTCTGCTCCTCGCTGCCATCGACCAGCAGCACCTGGCCGGCGATCCCATTGTTGGTGCCGAACATCGAACGAAACGCCGGGCTCGTGTAGCCCAGCTCGATGACAAGCTCTGCCTCCTCGCGCATCGACAATCCGAGCCCGCCGTACTGCTCGGGAATGGCGAACCCGAACAGCCCCATGTCGGCGGCCTTACGACGCAGGTCACCCGGAATCGCGTCGCTGTCCTCGATCTCCTGCTCGCGCGGAACGACGTCCTCACGTACCAGTCGCCTCACCGCATCGAGGACGTGGTCGAACTCGGACCGCTCCATGCCGCGAAGACTATCGACGAAGTCCGAAGGCATCCGTCCACTTACTCGCGACACTACGGCTGCCCAGGGCGAAGCTCGACGAACAAGCCGGTCGCTTCGGTAACCAGCACTTCGCCGCGATACATCCGCCCGGACAGGAAGCGCTTGCGGCCCTCGACTCGATCAAAACGTCCGTCGAACGTCAGCTCTTCGCCGATGGGCGTGACTGAGCGGTAGTCGACGTGGAGGTAGGCGGTTCGTGATCTCGTCCGACCTCCGCTGTTGGCAAGTCGGCCGAGGATCTCATCCCACACCAACGGCGGTACGCCACCGCGTGCGGCGCCACCCCCACCGAGGTAGAAGTGCGAGATCGTGACTCGTCCTCGAACTTCGTCATCGGTGTGCGATTCGATCACCACGGCGGGAGCCATCGCCTGTCCGCGACCTGGCAGATCCGGTCGATGACCGAATACCCGGTCGGGTTCCGCGACGGCGTAAGGACTGAGTACGTCGGTCACCTCTTGAAGCCGTTCGGTCACGGCATGGAGGACACCATCGGGCGCCGCTGCCACCGCGATGGCATCCTGCGCGCGGCGCAACGCGGCGATCAGCTCGCTGTAGCGGGGGTCATTCGATGTCGGAGAAGACTCCCACGCGGAACCTGATGTAGCGGTCAAGTGGTTGGCATTGACGGGTCGTAGGGCAGACCAAGGACCTTCTCGGCCACGGTGTTCCGTTGGATCTCGGCGGTGCCGGCGCCGATGGTCGAGGCGCGGGTGCTGAGGAAGCCGCGGGTCCATCGCCCCCGCTGGATCGACGACGGCCCACCCGGACGAACGACGCCGTGTGTGCCGAGCATGTCGACAGCGAACTCGTGGAGGTCCTGCTCGAACATCGTGTTGAACAAGCGTGTTGTCGACGCCGAAGCCCCGGGTTCTCCGCTTGCGATGATGTCGTTGATGACCCGCATTGCCGAGTAGCGCATGATGCGGACGCGCATCTCGAAATCAGCGAGGGCGTCTCGCACAGACTGGTCGTCAGTTGCGCCTCGTTCGTGGGCGAGCTCAATCAGCTCGTTCACCACGCGGCGGTACATCGCGGCCTGGTTCATCGCGCCTGCCGCCCGCTCGTGCCCGAGGCTGGTACGCACGAGCGGCCAGCCCCCGTTCTCCTCGCCGATGCGGTTGGACACCGGCGCGCGCGCATCCTCGAACGTGACCTGACTGAACTGGCGGCCTCCGGCCATGTCCCGGATGGGCTGGATCGTCACGCCCGGTTGGTGGGCGTCGATGAGCAGATAGGAGATGCCGTGCTGCCGTGATTCCTGGGTGCCGGTACGCACCAGGGTGAAGACGATGTCTGCACCCTGAGCCATCGTGGTCCAGATCTTCTGCCCGCATACGACGTACTCGTCTCCTTCGCGACGCGCGGTGGTGCGAAGTGAGGGCAGGTCCGAGCCGGCATCTGGCTCTGAGTAGCCCTGAACCCACAAGCTGTCCCCGCGAAGCAACGGAGGCAGCAGCTGTTGCTTCTGTTCCTCGCTGCCGTACTTGATGATCGTTGGGCCGGCAATCGCAAGACCGGTCCCGATGAATGTCGGCACCTTGCTCCTGGCGATCTCCTCCTGGTAGACGACCTGTTTGTTGAACGGCAGATCCATCCCGCCGAGCTCGCGCGGCCAGCTCGGGCCGGCGAAGCCTTCGTCGTACATGGTCGCGAGCCAGCCTTTGACCCAGGCAAGCCGGTCCTGCGGGTCCTTGGGTGCGGGCCCGGGGTGTCGGTCGGTCAGGAAGGTGACCAACCGGCGCCGGAACTCTTCGTCGGTCTCCTCTGAGCCGCTGGCGATTCGGGTCGTCATGGTCGGGGCTCGATTCCCGCGAGCTGCGCGACCCGTCGGCGGTGAAAGGCGGGGCTGCCGAACAGCATTTCGGAGGTCTTGGCCCGACGGAGGTACAGGTGGGCGTCGTGCTCCCAGGTGTACCCGATGCCGCCGTGGATCTGGATGTTCTCCTTGGCCGCCCGGGTGAACGCCCGGGAACACCACACCTTGGCGGTCGACGCCGCGATCGACGTCTCCTCGGAGTCGGAGTCCGCCGACCTGGCAGCGAACAGCAGCGCGGACCGAGCCGCTTCGATCTCCATCAGCAGGTCGGCGCACTTGTGCTTGATGGCCTGGAACGAGCCGATCGGGCGACCGAACTGCTCCCGAGTCCTGGCGTACTCGACGGCCATCTCCAGACACTTCGCAGCCCCGCCGAGCTGCTCTGCGGCAACCGCGATGACGGCCAGGTCGAATATTCGCTGGACCCGCGCGGCCGGATCGCCTCCGAGGTCGATCGCGGTGGCAGGCGTGTGGTCCAGGGTCAGACGGGCCATCGGACGTGTGAGATCGAGCGACTCGACAAGCTCCACGACCGGCACGGTGGCCGATCGCTCGACGGCGAACATCGTTGGCTCCGAGGCGTCTTGGGTGATGACCAGCGTGACGTCGGACGTGCAGCCGTCGGGCACGAACATCTTGATTCCAGTCAGCGTCATCTCGGCGCCATCTCTGCTGACGGTGGTGGCGCAATCGCGGCCGTCCCAACGGTCGGACTCCTCGGCGACGGCCAATGTTGCCGTCATGCTTCCGTCCGCGATCCTCGGAAGCCATCGCTGCTGGGCGTCGGCGTCCGAGCTGGCGACGAGCGCCTGACCGGCGAGTGCGATCGAGGAGAAGTAGGGCCCGACGAGCAGCGTGCGGCCCATCTCCTCAAGGACGATCGATAGCTCCGCTACGCCGGCGCCGGTGCCGCCGAGATGTTCAGGAATCGCGATTCCTTGCAGACCGAGCTCGCTGGACATCTGCCGCCACAGTCGCTCGTCGCCTTGGCTTCCGCCATCGATCAGGGCACGAACGTCCTCGCTGGTCGACTTCCGCTCGAGAAGCCTCCGCACGCTGTCCCGCAACTGCTGCTGTTCCGACGTCGGTGCAAGCGCCATCGGCTGGTGTCTCCTTCTTGTGCGGTGGCAAGCAACGGGTCAATCCCGCAGCAGGAAGAAACCGATCCCCATCCTGGCCCTTGATATCGATCAGCGCCACGAGTGTGTCGTCGTCAAGGCGGCGAAAGTAGTCGATCCACGGCTGTTGGTCGTAGACCATCCCGGCGCTGGAGGTGCCTCGGAACGAGAGCTCGCGCAGTCGGGCAACGCCGAAGTCGATGGAGGCGACCAGTGAGCCGTCGTCGTCGCGGCACACGACCGGTTCCGCATCGTCGCGAGTGAGGAATCGCTTGCCGTAGAGCTTGCGTACGCCCAGTCCTTCACGTTGGGGGAGCGGGCCCGGGCCCGGCTGGTTCGCTAGTCGGTCGCGGGGCGGCTGACCGAATGCGGCGACCCGCCAGAGGCCTATCAACGAGTCGATGGAGATGGGCTCGAGCTGGCTGAACAGCACGAGAAGGTCCTCGCCACGAGGTGCTTCGCAGCCATCCTTCACCGCGCGAAGAAACGTTTGCGCTGCCTGGGAGGCGCTGTTCTCAGTTGGCAACTGCTCGCCTTACTCCGGTGTCAGCATGGGGCCGCACGCGTGCGGCTCTTGTGCGCATCGATTAAGAGTGTACCCTTTCGCTGGTACAAGTTGACAGCCGCGCCAAGTTTGAGAACATCGTTTCCATATCTGGCGACCAGCTTGGGTCTGACAGTGGAGGACCAATGTCGACGACCATCGACGAGAAGCTTTGGGCAAACTCGGGCGACTCTCACACCATCGAGCCGCCCACGCTCTTCGATTCCCTTCCTGAGCACCTTCGGGAGCGAATGCCCAGAAGCGTCAAGGATCCAAGCGGTGACTTCGAGACGATCTATATCGACGGGCAGACCTTCCGCCGCGACCTTCCCAAGATCCAGCCCGGCGTCGAGAAGAAGCCCGGCCTCGGCATCAATGCCAGACCGATCGACTCCGAGGAAGGCGACTTCATCGACCGGGCCATCGGCGGTCAGGACCCGGTGAAGCGGCTTCGGGACCTCGACGACGAGGGAGTCTGGGCCGAGGTCATCTATCCCTCCCTCGGCATCTGGACGTTCAACATCCAGACACCGGAGATCGTGAAGGTCGGCGCTCAGGCAGTCAACGAGTTCGCGCTGGACTTCCAAAGCCATTCGCCGCGGTACGTCTGCTGCGCGTCGATCCCGCTGCTCGACATCGGTGACGCCGTGGCGGAGGTGAGGCGGTCGAGCAACCAGGGCTTCCACGCCGGTTTCCTGCCGACCCGTCCGCCGCTTGGTCGCCCGGAATGGAACGACGAGGAGTGGGATCCGCTCTGGGCCGCGTTCGCGGAGACCGGGATGGTGATCGGATTTCACATCGGCACCGAACCTCATGACCCGACGCAACGCACTGGCGTCTACTACCGCGGTCGAGGCGGCGCGGTTCTCAACTACGTCGAGACCACGTATGGCGGTCAACGTGCCGTCACGCAGCTGATTGCCTGCGGCGCGCTGGACCGCCACCCGGAGCTCAAGGTGCTGGTCTCGGAGGGGGGCGCAACCTGGGGCCCGTTCATCGCCGATCGCATGAACGAGGGCTATCGACAGCACGGGGCCGCAGTCAAGCCGACCCTGTCGAAGCTACCTGGCGAGTATCTCTACGACCAGGTCTACGCGTCCTTCCAGCACGACGCTTCGGCGCCCGCAGCGCATTGGGCGATGGGCTGGAAGAACGTGATGTGGGGCAGCGACTACCCCCACTTCGAGGGAACTTTCGGTCACACCCAGAAGACATTGCACGAGCTGTTCGACGACCTCGATCCGGAGGTCAGTCACCGGATTCGTATCGGTGTCTTCGAGGAGCTGTTCCCGCACGTCCCGAAGATGCCGCATTGACCACGGCGGAGTTCGAGAAGGCGACCGACTTCGCCTTCAAAGAGGACGACATCGAGCGCGCCAAGGCGCTCGTCGGGGTGTATGCGACGTCCCCGGCCCGTGAGCACCTGACCGTTGCCACCCACGATGCGATGCGCAACTTCGCGCGTGGCTATGGCGATGACAATCCGCTGTTCAACGATGAGGAGTACGGCGAGCGGACACGGTGGAGCGCTCAGATCGCGCCGCCGATGATCGCCATCGGATTGAACAGCCCGCTCTACAGCGACCCGCCCGAGGTCAAGGTGAAGCGGCCGTCGTTTCGGGGCATTCATGTCTTCGTCTCCGGCAGCACCTGGCGGTGGTATCGCCCGGTCTACGCCGGCGACCGGCTGTTCAGCTTCGGTGGCACCGAGAGCGTGGTCGAGAAGAAGTCGGAGTTCGCGGAACGCTCGGTCCTCGTGACCTACGTGAGCGTCAAGATGAACCAGCGGGCCGAGATCGTCGCGATCTCGCGCACGTTGGCGATCCACACCGAGCGCAAGCGTGCCCGGGAGAAGGGCAAGTACTCATCGATCGAGCCGGCGACCTACACCGACGCGGACATCGAGAAGCTCGATGAGATCTACGCGGCCGAGCAGGTAAGAGGTGCCGAGCCGCGGTATTGGGAGGACGTCGAGGTCGGCGAGGTGATGCAGCCGATGGCAAAAGGCCCGTTGACCATGACCGACATGATCGTCTTCCACGCGGGGGGCTACGGATTCGTTCCGTACGCGCCGTGCGCGAACCGGATCGCCTACCGCAACCGGCAAAGGATCGCGCCGTTCTACGTGAAGAACGAGTACGGCGTGCCCGATGTCGCGCAACGGGTCCACTGGGACTCGGCATGGGCGCAGGCGATCGGCAATCCGATGGCCTACGACTACGGCGTGATGCGCGACTGCCACCTTTCTCACTTCCTCACCGACTGGATGGGCGACGACGGCTGGTTGGTGCAGCAGGCGAGCGAGATCCGCAAGTTCAACTATGTCGGCGACACGCACGTGATCACCGGGGAGGTGGTCGGCAAGCGAGTCGACGACGACGGGCGTTGCGTCGTTGACATCGAGCTGCGGGGGACCAACCAGCGCGGCGACGTCACGTGCCCAGGCACGGCGGTCGTCGCGCTTCCGAGTCGTGAGCATGGGCCGGTCGTCCTCCCGGAGCCCCCGGTGGATCTTCAGCAGCAGGCGACGCAACGCATGGCCCGTCACGGCCAGATCGTCGCGGAGCGAAGGGCGGCCGGGAAGTCGAGTCGGTGACCCAGGTCAGCTCTCGGCTGCCGAAGTTGCCTTCTGCTGCATTCGTCGGATGGCCGCTTTGGCGGCGAACATCTGGTTGTTCGCCTCGTTGGCGAACAGCAGACGACGCCGAACCGGCTCGTCCTCGGCGTTGTTGAGGTTTTCTTTGACCAGAGCGACCAGCTCGCCAGGGATCTTTGCCAGGCGAGTCGCGATTTCCCTGACGTGGTCGCGCAGGTCGGCGCTCGCGGTGACGCCGTGCACCATGCCGAGGGCCGCCGCCTGTTCGGCGCCGAGCTTCTCATTCAACAGATAGAGGCGCCGCGCCGTCGCCGTGCCGACAATGTTGGTCCAGAAGATGGAGCCGGCGTAGTCGCCTGACAGGCCGTTCGGCGTGAAGCTCGCGGCAAAGACCGCATCGTCTGATGCGTAGCGAAAGTCGCATGCGCCCGCGAGGCTGAAGCCCGCGCCGACCGCCGGCCCCCCGACCATGGCGATCGTCGGCTTGGGCATCAGGTGGAGCAGCATCGCCGCGTGGCTGTCGTGGCGGGCCAGATCACCGTCGAGTGCATTGGGCGGCACGCCGAGCTCCATCCCAGGGCCGCGTGAGTCCTTGACGTCCCCGCCGGCGCAGAAGCCGCCGTGCCGGCCCTCGGCCGGCGCTCCCGTAAGGACGACGACCTTGACCGCGCTGTCGGCTGCGGCGCTCTTGACCGCCGCGTCGAGCGCCGCAACCAATGCACCGTTGAGCGCGTTTCGGCGCTCGGGCCGATTGAGAGTGATGGTCGCGACCCGGTCCTGGATGTCGAAGAGCAGGACCGGATCGGCGTCGTTCTCGGCCGGGGCTGGGTCAGGCATGGCCGATCCAGCGGAAGCGCATCATCGCGTAGGTCTCGGAGAGGGGTTCGAATGCTGCCTCGACCTTGTCGCCGATGCGCACCTCATCGACCGGGCACTCGAAGATGTTGCCCATCAAACGCGCGCCTGCGCCTTGTGTGCCATCGAGATCGATGATCCCGGAGACGTAGGGAACGACGTCGGCCAGTCCGGGATGCAGCGGGTGCCGGACCACCGTGAACGAATACACGACCCCGGTGCCTGGCAGGTCGATCCAGGTGAAGTCCTGGCCGCGGCACTCGAAGCAGTAGGGCTTCGGGGGCAGGATGCAGGTGCCGCAGCTGTCGCATCTCGAGGTGGTAAGCCGTCCCTCGACGGCTGCCTCCCAGAACGGCTTGGTGCGCTCGTCGGCGAAGGACTCCTTGATTGCGGCCGGATACAGGCCCTGGGTGAGTTCGGTCATCGTGGTTACCTCCTGAGCAAGGTGCCGCTGACGGGGAGGCCGGCGGGACCTCCGGTGACCAGTGCGATCTCTGCGCCCTCGACCTGGTTGATCGCGACGCCCCGCAGCTGCTCGACCGCCTCGCGCACGTGGGTCATTCCGATGATGTACGCCTCCGAGAGGTGACCGCCGTGGGTGTTGACCGGAACCGAGCCACCGAGGCGAGTGTTGCCTTCAGCGACGAACGGGCCACCCTCACCGATCGGGCAGAACCCGTAGTCCTCGAGCTGCATCAGCACCATCGGCCCGAAGTGGTCGTAGAGCAGCGCGACATCGACGTCCGCGGCGGTGACGCCTGCCATG
>DATAUF010000118.1:0-21151 GCA_036268405.1 Mycobacteriales bacterium | reverse complement strand
GTGCCGATCGGGGTGAGCTGGAGGGTCATCGGCTGGGCCCCGGTCCCGCGACTCACCGGCGCAGCGTAACGGCTGGCCGAGGGATCGGGGACGGTCGCTGCAATGAGCGATCCGCCGCACAGGTGGTTGCGGATCGCAATGATCGCTATGTTGTCCGCGGGGGCCGTCCGAGGCACGAAGCGTGCTGGAGAAGGCTGATGGCGAGTCTGACGCTTTCCCACGTCGGGAAGCTGTACGACGACGGCACGCGTGCCGTCGCTGACCTGAGTATCGCGATCGAGGATGGCGAGTTGCTGGTGCTCGTCGGTCCGTCCGGCTGCGGCAAGACCACCGCACTGCGCATGGTCGCGGGCCTCGAGACCATCACCGAAGGCGAGATACGCATCGGTGAACGAGTCGTCAACAACGTCGCGCCGCGCGATCGCGACGTCGCGATGGTCTTCCAGTCCTATGCGTTGTACCCGCACCTGTCGGTGCGCGAGAACATCGCATTCGGCCTCAAGCTTCGCAAGACGCCAAAGGAGGAGTTGAACCGCCGGGTCGACGAGGCGGCGCGGATGCTGGGGTTGTCCGAGCATCTCGACCGCAAGCCGCGAAACCTGTCGGGGGGACAGCGACAGCGGGTCGCGATGGGCCGCGCCGTGGTGCGCCAGCCGCAGGCCTTCCTGATGGATGAGCCGCTGTCCAACCTCGACGCGAAGCTCCGGGTGCAGATGCGCGCAGAGATCGGCCGGCTCCAGCGAGATCTGAAGGTCACCACGATCTATGTCACGCACGACCAGACCGAGGCGATGACGCTCGGTGACCGGGTGGCGGTGATGAAGACCGGGGTGCTTCAGCAGATCGCACCCCCGCAGGAGCTCTACGACCGGCCGACGAACCTGTTTGTCGCGGGCTTCATCGGCTCGCCGGCGATGAACTTCCTGGGCGCGAGGCTGCGCCAGACCGATGACGGTGGCTGGCACCTCGAGCTCGGCACCCACCGGCTGGACGTTCCTGCTGACGTGATGGCCGCGCGGCCGGGGCTGGCGGCCTACCGCGACGCCGAGGTGATCGTCGGGATCCGGCCCGAGGATGTCGAGGACGCCGCCGTCGTCGGCCGGGGAGACGGACGCAGCCTCCCGGCGGTCGCCGACCTCGTCGAGCCGCTGGGTGCCGACGTCATCGCCTACCTGACGGTGGACGTCCCGCGGCCTTCAGGTCACGAGCACCTCGCCGAGCTTGCACGCGACGCCGGCGATTCCCCGCTCATGCCGGAGGGCACGACGTCCATGCTGGTCGCCCGGCTCAGCCCGCGCAGCGCGGTCGGGGGTGCCACCGGTGGCGGCTACCGGATCGTCGTGACTGTCGACACGGAGCGACTTCACTTCTTCGATCCGGAATCGGGCTCGGCGATTTGGGAAGGCTGAACCCAACTGGAAGGAGCTTCATCAATGACCATTAAGCGCAGCGCGGTACCAGGGCTCGCTCTCGTCACCGTCGCAAGCCTGGCCGTGGCCGGATGCGGGAGCAGCTCGAGTGGCGGCTCACCGTCATCGAACCCTTCGACGAGTACGAGCAGCGCCCCCCACCTGCACGGCACGTCGTTTTCGATCCTCGGGCAGTGGACCGGCGAGGAGCAGGCTGCCTTCCAGAGCGTGGTAGACGCCTTCGACAAGGCGACGGGCGCGAAGGGCAAGTACTCCGCGGCGTCCGGCGGCGACGAGGCCACGGTGCTCGGCACCAAGGTCAACGGCGGCAACCCACCTGACGTCGCCATCTTGTCGCTCCCGGGCGCCATCGCGCAGTACGGGAACGCTGGCAAGCTCCAGGCGGTATCCGCGGCGGGCAAGACAGCGGTAGCCCAGAACTTCGCGTCGGAATGGGCACAGCTCGCAACCGTGAAGGGAACGTTGTACGGCGTACCGGTGGATGCGTCCAACAAGTCGACGGTCTGGTACAACACCAAGCTCTTCGCTGATGCCGGCTTGTCCAGCACGCCGACCACTTGGCCCGAGCTGATCAGCGATGCCAAGACGCTCGGCGACTCGGGTGTTTCGGTGCCGTTCTCGGTCGGCGGTGGCGACGGCTGGACACTCACCGACTGGTTCGAGAACGCCTACCTGCGCACCGCAGGATTGCAGAAGTACGACGAGTTGACACATCACCAGATCAAGTGGACGGACCCGTCGGTGGCCACGGCGCTGAACGCCCTGAAGCAGATATGGGGCGACAAGAGCATCGTCGGAAGTCCGTCGAACGCCGCCAAGGTGCCGTTCACCAGCTCGGTCGACAATGTGTTCAAGGCGAAGCCGACCTCGGCAATGGTGTACGAGGCGAGCTTCGTCGCGACGACCATCACCGGCGACAAGGATCCGGCGAAGGTCGGCACGGACGCGAAGTTCTTCCCGTTCCCGTCCATCGGCGACTCCGGGTCCGTTCTCGAGGCGGCGGGTGACTTCGCGGTGGCGTTCACCAAGAACCCCGCGGTGCAGGACTTCCTGACGTACCTCGCGTCGCCGCAGGCCGCGCAGCTGCTCGTCTCCTATCACGGCAGCGGATTCCTGTCGGCGAACCAGAATCTGTCGGACACCGCCTACCCGGACCCGACGTCGGCGGACCTGGCGAAGCAGATCGTCAGCGTCGGGCCCGACTTCCGGTTCGACATGTCCGACCAGGCACCGGCGGCGTTCGGTGGCACGCCGAACAAGGGCGAGTGGGCGGACCTGCAGACCTTCCTGAAGAACGGCAACGTTGCGGCCGCCCAACGACAGCTCGAGAAGGACGCGAACGCCGCCAAGGGCTGGTAGCACGGGGGGAGGCCTCACATGGCGATGGACGGCCCAGGGGAGCCGGCGGCTGCGATACCCGCAGTCGTCAGCTCCCCCGAGCTGGTGGGCACGGCGACCGCTGCGCGGCGTCGCCGCGGCCGTGGTGGTGCCGCGCGCGCTCCGGGCGAGAAGAAGTGGCTTGCGCTGGCGTTCCTGGCACCGGCCCTTGTCCTGCTCGCGGGGATCGTGGTCTACCCGCTGGTCTACTCGGTGATCCGCAGCCTGTTCGCCGATAGCTCGGCCGGGGGGTTCGGGTCGTTCACCGGACTGTCCAACTACAAGGACATCTTCACTGACAGCTCCACGCTGCGGGCAGTCAAGAACAACATCATCTGGGTCGTCGTCGCCCCGACCGTCGTGACGATCCTCGGCCTGGTCTTCGCCGTGCTCTCGGAGCGAATCCGGTGGTCGACCGTCTTCAAGACGGTCCTGTTCATGCCGATGGCGATCTCGTTCCTCGCCTCGGCGGTGACGTTCGACCTGATCTATGCCGACCAGCCCAGCCAGGGCCTCGCCAACGCGGTGACGGTCGGCGTCCACGACACGTTCGTCCGCTCCAGTCCATATCCGGGCGTGCATCCACGGGACACCAAGGTGCTCGTCGGCTCGGCCAAGACCGGATACGCAACGAAGGCACCGGCATCGCCGGGCACCCCCGCCCTGCTGCCCCTGACGGGGCTGGACCTCACCTCTCCGCCTGGCAGCGCGGAGCAGGCAATCGCGCCGCGTCCGTCCGCCGGGCTGTCCGGCGTGGTCTGGAATGACTTTCGGTTGGGCGGCGGCGGCGCGGTTGGCGCGGTGGACCGCGGTGAGCTGGGTCTGGGCGGCGTGAAGGTCGAGGCCCTGCAGGGCTCGAAGGTGGTCGCGTCCACCAAGGCGGCCGCCGACGGATCGTTCAGCTTTCCCAGCCTTACCTCCGGCCAGTACCTGCTCCGGCTGCCGGCGAGCGACTTCGCCGCGGCGTACGGCGGCCTGTCGTGGCTAGGGCCCGACCTCATCACGCCGGCGATCATCATCGCGTACCTGTGGATCTACGCGGGATTCGCGATGGTGCTGCTCGCGGCGGGCATGGCCTCGATCCCGCGCGACGCGCTGGAAGCGGCGCGGATCGACGGCGCGAGCGAGTGGCAGGTCTTCCGTCGTGTCACCGTGCCTCTTCTGTCGCCGGTGCTCATCGTGGTCTTCGTGACGCTGGTCATCAACGTCTTGAAGGTCTTCGACATCGTCTACGTGATCGAGCAGGCCGCGGGTGCGAACGCGAAGTACGGCGACGTGCTGGCCGTCTCGCTGTACGACGCCTACGGCAACCAGCAGTACGGCCTCGCAAGCTCGATCGGCGTGCTGCTCGTGTTGCTAGTCATCCCAGCGATGGCGTCCAACATCCGTCGCTTCAGGAGGGACAAGTAGTGACGAGCCTGGCCGGCACCGACGTAGTCACGGGCAGCGCGAACCGCAGCTTCGCCGCGCGAGTCGCCGCAGGGGCAAGCGGTGGCGTCGTGCGGATCGTGCTGATGGTCGTCGCGCTGATCTGGCTCGTGCCCACCTTCGGGCTGCTGGTTGAGTCCTTCCGTAGTTCGGCGCAGTACACCAACGGGGGTTGGTGGAAGGCGATTTCGCATCCCGGTCAGCTCACGGTCTCGAACTACTCGGCGCTGATCCACAACCACGCGATCACGGCGTCCTTCTACAACACCATCAAGATCAGCGTCCCGGCGACGATCGCGGTGGTGCTGATCGGCGCGGCAGCCGGCTATGCCTTCGCGTGGATCGAGTTCCCGGGCCGGGACTGGCTGTTTCTCATCGTGATCGGGCTGCTGGTGATCCCGATTCAGATCGCGCTGATCCCGGTCGTGAAGCTGTACTCCGTGCTCGGGATCTCCGGCTCGGTCCTGTCGGTGGTCATGTTCCACGTCGCATTCGGCTTGCCGTTCGCGATCTTTCTGCTCCGTAACTTCTTTGCGGGAATCCCACGTGACTTGCCCGAGGCTGCGCGCATGGACGGGGCGAGCGAGGGCCGGATCTTCTTCAGGCTGATCCTCCCGCTTGGCTTGCCCGCCATCGCCTCGCTGGCGATCTTCCAGTTTCTGTGGGTCTGGAACGACCTGCTGGTGGCGCTGGTGTTCAGCAACCAGTCGAGCCAGCCGATCACGGTCGCGCTGGCCAGCCAGACCCGGCAGTTCGGCTCCAGCATCGACATCCTCGCGCCGGGCGCGTTTCTTTCGCTGATCGTCCCGCTGGCCGTGTTCCTGGCCTTCCAGCGCTTCTTCGTGCAGGGGATGATGGCCGGCTCCGTCAAGTAGCCCGACGCTCGGTGATCTTGACGAAGGACGCGTTCCGCCCGCGGTTTAGCGCCTTCTTCGTCAAGATCACCGGGCGGTTTTGGGGTCACCAGCCCCGCTCTCGCCATTCGCCGAGGTGGGGGCGCTCGGCGCCGAGGGTGCTGTCCTCGCCGTGGCCTGGATAGAACCAGGTGTCGTCCGGGAGCGTGCCGAACAGCTTCGTCTCGACGTCGTCGATCAGCCGGTCGAAGTTCGCCTTCACGCCGAAGGTGTTGCCGACGCCGCCCGGGAACAGCGCGTCGCCGGTGAACAGGTGTGGCCGGTCGCCCCCGGCGTACAGCAGGGAAACCGAACCGGGTGTGTGCCCCACGACGTGGATGACGGAGAGCTCATGGCTGCCGACCCGGACCTTGTCGCCATCGACGATCGGCTCGGTCTCGGTGACCGGGAGCGGCTCCGCGTCCTGCGGATGGGCGGCAACGGGAGCGCCCGTGGCCGCCACCATCTCGGGCAGCGCGGCCCAGTGGTCCTGGTGCTGGTGGGTGGTCACGATCCGGCGGAGATTGTCGCCGTCGAGCACCCCCAGCAGTACGTCGGCCGAGTGGGCGGCATCGATCAGCAGGACGTCGCCGGTGTCTGCGCACTTGAGGAAGTAGGCGTTGTTGTTCATCGGGCCTACCGCGACCTTGGCCAGCCGAAGGCCGCCGCCGAGGTCCCGGACGTCCGGTGGTCCGCCGACTGTCACTGCTCCCGTGTAGTCATCTGCCATGGCCGCACCTTACGTCGCAGACCTGTCCGACCCGCCACGTAGCATTCGGTCGAGCCCAGACCGCCGTATCCAGAAAGCATCCGTGGCCGATCAGCTGATCATCCGAGGCGCGCGCGAGCACAACCTGCGCGACGTCAGCCTCGACCTGCCCCGCGACGCCATGATCGTGTTCACCGGGCTGTCGGGCAGCGGAAAGTCGAGCCTGGCGTTCGACACGATCTTCGCGGAGGGTCAGCGGCGCTACGTCGAGTCCCTGTCGGCCTACGCCCGGCAGTTCCTCGGCCAGATGGACAAGCCCGACGTGGACTTCATCGAGGGCCTGTCGCCGGCCGTGTCGATCGACCAGAAGTCGACCAGCCGCAACCCGCGGTCGACCGTGGGCACGATCACCGAGGTCTGGGACTACCTGCGGCTGCTCTACGCCCGCATTGGGACGCCGCACTGCCCGGAATGCGGAGCGCCGATCGCCCGCCAGACCCCTCAGCAGATCGTCGACCGCGTCATGGAGCTCGGCGACGGCACCCGGTTCCAGGTGCTGGCTCCGGTGGTCCGTGGCCGCAAGGGGGAGTACGCCGAGCTGTTCCGCGAGCTGCAGACCAAGGGCTTCTCCCGGGCGCGGGTGGACGGCACCGTGATCGCGCTCGCCGAGCCGCCGAAGCTCGCGAAGTACGAGAAGCACGACATCGAGGTCGTGGTCGACCGGCTCGCGGTGAAGGACACCGCCAAGCGGCGCCTCACCGACTCCGTCGAGACAGCGCTGAACCTCGCCGGCGGGATCGTGGTGCTCGACTTCATCGACCTCCCGGAGGACGACCCGCACCGCGAGCGCAAGTACTCCGAGCGGCTGGCCTGTCCCAACGACCATCCGCTGACCATCGAGGACCTCGAGCCCAGAACCTTCTCGTTCAACTCGCCGTACGGCGCATGCCCGACCTGCACGGGCCTTGGCATCAAGCTCGAAGCCGACGAGGAGCTGATCGTCCCGGATCCGACCAAGTCCCTCGCCCAAGGTGCGGTGTCGGTCTTCTTCGGACAGAACGGCCGCGACTACTTCGGCCGGCTGATGGTCGCGCTGGCCGAGGAGATCGGCTTCGACGTCAACGCACCGTGGGAGAAGCTGCCCGCCAAGGCGCGCAAGGCCGTGCTGTACGGCCATCCCAAGCAGGTTCACGTCCGCTACACCAACCGCTACGGCCGCGAGCGCGCCTACTACGCCAAGTTCGAGGGCGCGATCCCGCACGTCGAGCGACGACACGGTGAGGCGGAGAGCGACACGAGTCGCGATCGGTTCGAAGGCTTCATGCGCGAGGTGCCGTGCCCGGCGTGCGAGGGTGCCCGGCTGAAGCCGGAGGCGCTCGCGGTGAGCCTCGCCGGGCGGTCCATTGCCGATGTCGCGCGGCTGCCGATCGGCGACTGCGCGACCTGGCTGGCCGGGATGAAGCTGACGGCCCGCGAGGCGCAGATCGGCAGCCGGGTCCTCAAGGAGATCAACGAGCGGCTGCGGTTCCTCGTCGACGTCGGACTGGACTACCTCTCCCTCGACCGCGCCGCCGCGACGCTCGCGGGCGGCGAGGCGCAGCGGATCCGGCTTGCGACACAGATCGGCTCGGGTCTGGTTGGCGTGCTCTACGTCCTCGACGAGCCGTCGATCGGCCTGCACCAGCGCGACAACCGGCGGCTCATCGAGACGCTGGTCCGGCTGCGCAACATGGGCAACACGCTGATCGTCGTCGAGCACGACGAGGACACCATTCGTACTGCGGACTGGATCGTCGACATCGGGCCTGGTGCGGGGGAGCACGGCGGCGAGATCGTGCACTCCGGTACCTACGACGAGCTGCTGACCGTCGAGCGGTCGATCACCGGTGCCTACCTGTCGGGGCGGCGGGAGATCCCGATTCCCGACATCCGGCGCCAGCCCGCCGAGGACCGCCAGCTCACGGTGATCGGGGCACGCGAGCACAACCTGCAAGAGGTGACCGCGGAGTTCCCGCTCGGCTGTTTCGTCGCGGTCACCGGTGTCTCCGGATCGGGCAAGTCGACGATGGTCAACGACATCCTCTACGCGGTTCTCGCGCGCGAGCTCAACGGCGCTCGGATGGTTCCCGGGCGCCACCGCACGGTGCAGGGTTTGGACCTCGTCGACAAGGTCGTTGGCGTCGACCAGTCGCCGATCGGCCGGACGCCTCGCTCGAACCCCGCGACGTACACCGGAGTCTTCGACCGGATCCGGTCGCTGTTCGCCGAGACCACCGAGGCGAAGGTACGGGGATACCTGCCGGGCCGGTTCTCGTTCAATGTGAAGGGCGGCCGCTGCGAGTCCTGCGCCGGCGACGGCACGATCAAGATCGAGATGAACTTCCTGCCGGACGTCTACGTCCCGTGCGAGGTCTGTCACGGCGCCCGTTACAACCGGGAGACACTCGAGGTCCACTTCAAGGGCAAGACGATCGCGGACGTTCTCGACATGCCGATCGAGGAGGCTTCGGAGTTCTTTGCCGCGGTACCGGCAATCTCACGGCACCTGACGACGCTCGTCGACGTCGGACTCGGCTACGTGCGGCTCGGCCAGCCCGCGCCCACGCTGTCCGGCGGTGAGGCGCAACGCGTGAAGCTCGCGTCGGAGTTGCAGCGGAGGTCGACCGGGCGCACCGTCTACATCCTCGACGAGCCGACGACCGGTCTGCACTTCGATGACATCCGCAAGCTGCTCGGGGTGCTGACCCGCCTGGTCGAGGCCGGCAACACGGTCATCGTCATCGAGCACAACCTCGACGTCATCAAGACCGCCGACTGGGTAATCGACATGGGACCGGAGGGCGGCAGCGGCGGAGGCACGATCGTGGCGACCGGCTCGCCCGAGCATGTCGCCACGGTCGCGGAGTCGCACACCGGCAAGTTCCTCGCCGATGTCCTGGGTTCGCGGGTGAAGACGAAGCCCGCAGCGCCGAAGGCCGCGAAGCGGACGACGGCCCCCCGCAAGCGCGCCTAGCGCTTCCACCCTCATTCTTGTCAGGCTCTCGCCACGCCCGAGCGTGCGGAGGGCCTGACGGGTTGGGGTAACCGGGCGCTGTGGATTCGCGACGCCATGGGTGACCTCAGGTTCGGCATTCTCCCGGCGTGGATTCGAGCCTCTGTTTTCCGGAGCGTGCTGACAGCGGCATCCGCGGGGCGCTGAGCGCGTTAGGTCTCCAGCAGCACGGCGTCGCACGCCGGAGCAACCTGACGGCCACGGGCATGACGGCGCGCGCGGTCGACGGGATGCTTCTCGGCGGGCGCTGGCGGGCCCATGGTGCTGTTGTCGTCGCGATGCACAACGGGCCGTTGACGCCCGACCAACAGCTCTGGGCCGCAGTGCTCAATGCTGGCCCGAACGCGGCGCTGGCCGCGCGCACTGCGGCCGCCCAGCATGGTCTGGTCGGCTGGCCCGCTGACTGCATCGAGCTCCTCGTCCCTCGCGGAACAACCGTCCCTAAGGGGCTCGAGCTGCCGGTGAAGATCCACGAGTCGCGGCGTTTCACCGTGGCGGACCTCCACCCGGGACGCACGCTGCCGCAGGTGCGTGCGGAGCGCGCGTTGATCGACGCCGCGGTATGGAGTTCGCGACCAAGAACCGCATGCGGTGTGCTTGCTGCTGGCGTACAACAACGGCTGACGACGCCGGCCAAGCTCTTCAGTGAGTTGGATCTCGCCGGTGCGGTCCGCCATCGAAGGCTGCTCGCCGCGGCGCTCGGCGACATTGCGGGTGGCGCGCAGGCCGTCAGCGAGATCGACTTTCTGCGCTTCTGTCGGCGGAACGGGTTGCCGAAGCCTTTGCTCCAAGAGGTACGGGTGGACGCGCGCGGGCGTCGGCGCTACCTAGATGCGACCTTTCGTGGCCGGGACGGCAAGCTGCTCCGCGTGGAGATAGATGGCGCTCTGCACCTTGTAGTTCACACGTACTGGGACGACATGTCGCGGGGAAACGAGATGGTGATCGATCGCGAGCAGGTGCTTCGCTTCCCGAGCTATGTCATCTACGCCGACGATGCGAGCGCGCTCGATCAGCTGCGTCGCGCATTGGACCTGTCAGGCCCTCGCGACGCTCGAGCGTGTTAGGAGCCTGACACGTTGTCGCGCTGGGCGAGTGATCCCGCGCGGCGTCGGAAGTGGCTGAGGGCGACGTAGTCGAGAGAAGTTCTTACCCAGGAGGTTCTCGAAAGGCCCGTGTTCGCGGGCAGCAGTTCGTACTCCTGCGGTCGCAGGGACTGGTCCTGAGAAGTGATCTTGCGGACGACTGCAGTGTGCGCGGCGACGCTCACCACCAGAACCGGTCGATCCTTGCTCTTGGTCCAGTCGTCGGCGAATGGGAAGTTCACGAACCAGATCTCGCCGGACTGCGGCGGGCGCATACCTCCTGGCCCGCGGCGGCGCTGCGGCGCCGGTGGGTGTCGAGAAGCACCAGCCACCAGCGCCGCGATCACCAGCGCCGCGATCACCAGTACGGCAAGTACCGCGAGGGTCGCTGCGCTCATGAGCCAAGTTTGGCCGATGGACCTGTCAGGCTCTCGACACGTTCGAGCGTGTTAGGAGCCTGACAAGTCTGTGAGCGGTGTCGGTGGAGCGGACTAGATTCGAGTGTCGTGGCGGATCCGGCGAGCTATCGACCAGCCGCTGGCTCGATTCCTGACTCACCGGGCGTCTATCGGTTCCGCGACGATCACGGCCGGGTGATCTACGTCGGGAAGGCCAAGAGCCTCCGAAGCCGCCTCGGCTCGTACTTCCAGGACATCGCTGCGCTCCACATTCGGACGCAAACCATGGTCCGCACCGCCGCGTCCGTCGACTGGACGGTCGTCGCGACCGAGGTCGAGGCGCTCCAGCTGGAGTACAGCTGGATCAAGCAGTACGACCCGCGCTTCAACGTCCGCTACCGCGACGACAAGTCCTATCCGTGGCTCGCAGTGACCCTCGACGAGACCTATCCCCGCGCGCAGGTAATGCGCGGCGCGAAGCGCAAAGGCGTCAAATACTTCGGGCCCTACACCCACGCCTGGGCCATCCGCGACACCCTTGACGCGCTGCTCCGGGTCTTCCCGCTGCGGACCTGCAGTGCCGGCGTGTTCAAGCGCGCGGGCCAAGTCGGTCGGCCCTGCCTGCTCGGCTACATCGGGAAGTGCTCGGCGCCCTGCGTCGACCGCGTCAGCGAGGCCGAGCACCGCGCGATCGTCGAGGACTTCATCGACTTCATGTCCGGGCAGACCCAGCGGTTCGTCAAGCGCCTCGAACGCGAGATGCGTGAGGCGTCGAAGGCACAGGAGTACGAACGCGCCGCCCGGCTGCGCGACGACATCGGCGCGCTGAACCGCGCTCTGGAGAAGCAGGCCGTCGTGCTGGGCGACGGCACCGATGCCGACGTCGTCGCCTTCGCGCAGGACGAGCTCGAGGCTGCCGTCCAGGTCTTCTATGTACGCGGTGGCCGGGTCCGCGGGCAGCGTGGCTGGGTGGTCGACAAGGTCGAAGACATCGGTACGCCGGGCCTGGTCGAGCAGTTCCTCAGCCAGGCCTACCTCGATGCTGGATCCGCCGACAGCGAAGTGCCCCGCGAGGTGCTTGTGCCCGAGCTGCCCGAGGACGCCGAGGTAGTGACTGAGCTGCTCGAGCTGGCACGCGGCGGGAAAGTCGACCTGCGTGTCCCGCAGCGCGGCGACAAGCGCGCTCTGCTGGAGACGGTCGGCCGCAACGCCGCGGAGTCCTTCACCCGACACAAGTTGCGGCGCTCGAGCGACCTCACCGCGCGTGCCCTCGCACTGCAGGAGCTGCAGGACGCGCTCGGGTTGGTCCAGGCGCCGTTGCGGATCGAGTGCTTCGACGTCTCCAACCTTCAGGGCAGCGACATCGTTGCCTCGATGGTGGTGTTCGAGGACGGCCTGGCCCGCAAGAGCGAGTACCGCCGGTTCGCGGTCAGGGGCATCGGACAGGACGACGTCGGCTCATTGCATGAGGTCGTGACGCGCCGCTTCCGCCGCTATCTCGAAGAGCGGATCGACGCATCAGACATCGAGATCGACACGGTTGAGATTGATGCAGCGGAGGTCGACGCGGGCGGCGATGCCGAGCATCCGATGTCCCCGATCGATCCCGAGACCGGCAAGCCGCGCAAGTTTGCCTACCCGCCCCAGCTGGTCGTCGTCGATGGCGGCGCGCCGCAGGTGGCGGCCGCGGCGGACGCGATGGCCGCGCTCGGAATCGACGATGTCGCGTTGTGCGGTCTCGCGAAGCGGCTGGAAGAGGTCTGGTTACCGGGCCGACCCGATCCGGTGATCCTGCCGCGCACCAGCGAGGCGCTGTATCTGTTGCAACGGGTGCGCGACGAGGCGCATCGCTTCGCCATCACCTATCACCGGCAGCGGCGCAGCAAGGGGATGATCGACAGCGTCCTCGACGGAGTGCCCGGGCTGGGGGAGACGCGACGCAAGGCGCTGATGCGCCGGTTCGGCTCCGTCAAGCGGCTGCGGGCAGCGACCGTCGAGGAGATCTCCGAAGTGCCCGGGCTCGGCCGGCGCACCGCCGAGGCGATCCACGCCGCGCTCGCGGCGGCCGGTCCCGACCAGCCTGCCGTCGATGCCGCTACGGGTGAGATTCTCGAACCGCCGGACACAGCAGGCGTGTCAGTGGCAGGCTCGGGGGGACAGCCATGACGTTGCCCACGATCTCCACCAAGCCGCCGTTGAAGCTCGCGGTCATCACCGGGCTGTCCGGAGCCGGGCGCAGCACCGCCGCCAAGTGTCTCGAGGATCTCGGCTGGTTCGTCGTCGACAACCTCCCTCCCACGCTCATCCCGGCCGTCACCGATCTGGCGGGCCGTTCGAACGGCGGTGTCGACAAGGTGGCGGTCGTGGTCGACGTCCGCAGCCGCGGCTTCAGCTCCGATCTCCATGCCGCGCTGGAAGGCGTCGAGCAAGCGGGGCTGCATCCGCATGTCCTGTTTCTCGAGGCGCCGGACGAGGTGTTGGTGCGCCGCTTCGACGGCGTACGACGCCCCCATCCGCTGCAGGGCGAGGGTCGTCTCGTCGACGGCATCGCGCAGGAACGCGAGCTGTTGCGCGACCTGCGCGGCGAGGCGGACCTGGTGATCGACACGAGCGAGCTCAACGTTCACGAGCTGCGCGCCAAGATCGCCGCAGCCTTCGATGAGGATGCGGCCGGCGAGCTGCACGTCTCGATGGTCACCTTCGGCTACAAGTACGGTCTTCCGGTCGACGCCGATGTGGTCATCGACTGCCGGCTGCTGCCGAACCCGCACTGGGTGCCGGACCTCAAGCCGCTCAGCGGCGACGACAAGGCGGTCCGGGACTACATCTTCGGCCAGCCCGGCGCCGCGGACTTCGTCGATGCGACCACGGCGTTGCTGCGCCGCTACGAGCAGGGATACCTCAACGAGGGCAAGCAGTACGCAACGATCGCGATCGGCTGCACCGGTGGGCGGCATCGCAGCGTTGCGGTTGCGAACGAACTGGCGGAGCGGCTGCGGGCCGACGGCGTCGATGTCTCGCTGACCCACCGCGACAAGGACAGAGAGTGAGCGCGCCGAAGGTCGTGGCGTTCGGGGGCGGTCACGGCTTGTCCACCTCCCTCGCTGCGCTTCGTCGCGTCACGCCCAACCTGACTGCTGTCGTCACCGTCGGCGACGACGGCGGCTCGAGCGGAGTCATCCGCGAGGAGCTGGGTGTTCTTCCGCCTGGCGATCTCCGGATGGCCCTCGCGGCGCTCGCCGGCGACGACGAGCGGTCGCAGCTGTGGGCGCGTGTCTGTCAGCACCGGTTCGGCGGCGACGCGACGCTCGCGGGTCATCCGGTCGGGAACCTGCTGCTCGTCGGTCTCACCGACGTGTTGGGCGACCCGGTGGCTTCGCTGGACGCTCTCGGGGGTCTGCTCGGAGCCGTCGGTCGGGTGCTACCGCTTTCGGCGCGCCCGATCGACATCGTTGCCGACGTGATCGGTGTGGACCCGCAGCAGCGCGATCAGCTGACGGAGGTACGTGGGCAGGTGGCCGTCGCCACGACCGCGGGTCAGGTGATCGGGGTCCGGATCGATCCGCCGACCGTCGATGCCTGTCCAGAGGCGGTCGAGGCGGTGCTCGACGCCGACTGGGTGGTGTTCGGTCCGGGCTCCTGGTTCACCAGCGTGATCCCGCACCTGCTCGTGCCGGGAATGCTCAAGGCGCTCGCCGCGACCAACGCGCGATGCGTCGTGACGATGAACATGTCAGCGCAGCGAGGCGAGACCGAAGGGTTCTCGCCGGCGACCCATCTCGAGGTCCTCGCGGCACACGCGCCGGATCTCCAGGTCGACGTAGTGCTGGCCGCCCGCCGCTCCGCAGTGGAGGGCATGGCATCGTTGGAGGCAGGCGCGGCGAGTCTCGGTGCAGAGCTCGTGGTGGCCCACCTCGGTGAGGACCAGTCCGTGCCGACTCACGATCCGCAGCGGCTTGCCGCGGCGTACGCCTCGATCTTCGCCTCCAAGGGGGACTCCGTATGGCAATGACGGCAGCGGTCAAGGACGAGCTGGCTCGTGTCGTCGTGACCAAGCCGTGCTGCCGAAAGGCCGAGATCGCAACGATGTTGCGCTTCGCCGGCGGGCTGCATCTCGTCGGCAAGGGTCAACTCATGATCGAGGCCGATCTCGATACCGGCGCGACCGCTCGCCGGCTCCGCAAGGACCTCGCCGAGGTCTACGGCCACGCCTCAGAGCTCGCCGTCGTGTCGGCAGCGGGACTGCGCAAGGGGTCGCGCTACCTGGTTCGCGTCACCAAGGACTCTCAGGCGCTGGCGCGACAGACCGGTCTGGTCGACGGCAACGGCCGGCCGGTGAGAGGACTCCCGCCGCAGGTCGTGTCCGGCGCGCTCTGCGATGCGGCGGCTGCGTGGCGCGGTGCGTTTCTCGCGCATGGCTCGCTGACCGAGCCGGGGCGGTCCTCGTCGTTGGAGATCACCTGCCCGGGCCCGGAGTCGGCACTGGCCCTCGTCGGCTCGGCGCGTCGGCTCGGGGTTTCGGCCAAGGCGCGTGAGGTGCGCGGGGTTGACCGGGTCGTGATCCGCGACGGTGACGCGATCGGCGTGATGCTCACCAAGCTGGGTGCGCACGACAGCGTGCTCGCCTGGGAAGAGCGCCGGCTGCGCCGCGAGGTCAGGGCCACCGCGAATCGGCTTGCCAACTTCGACGACGCCAATCTCAGGCGCTCCGCGCGGGCGGCGGTCGCCGCAGGGGCGCGGGTCGCACGTGCGATGGAGATCCTCGGCGACGAGGCACCCGAGCACCTGCTGTCGGCCGGCCGGTTGCGGCTGGACCACTCGAACGCATCGCTCGAGGAGCTCGGCGCCCTGGCCGAGCCTGCGCTGACGAAGGACGCGATCGCGGGCCGGATCCGGCGCCTGCTGGCGATGGCCGACCTGCGCGCGGACGAGCTGCGCATTCCCAACACCGAGGCATCGTTGACCCCGGAGATGCTTGCCGACGTTCAGTAGGTGCGGCTAGTCGCCGCTCACGAGGACCGGACGGCTGGTGTCGACACGCTCGATGAACGGCTGCGCACGGGTGAGCTCGCCGGTCGCGTCGTACGGACCGACGGTTCGGCCACCGAAGGTGGCTGTGTAGGTCGCGCCCCATCTCGTGGTGAGTACGCAGGCCAGCTCGCCCGACGTCAGAAAGCGGTGGACCTGGGTGGCCGCTAGCGCGACCCAGCCGGTCGCGTCACCGTCGCCCCACTGCCACATGACCTGTTCCGGCACCAGCGTGATCGACTCGCTGACGCTGGGACCGCCGAAGCTCAGCGGACCGAGACCATGATCGGGAGCGCTGGCCGTGAAGTAGGTAGGCAGCCCAGTGAGTGTCGAAGCTCGCGGCCGGGCCGTGATCCGGAGATCGGGCGGCGTGACGTCGCGCAGATAGCGCTCGACGTCTGCCTGGGCGTCGACCCCGACCTCGACGATGTGACTCGCTCCGCCCAGACACACGGTCCCGACGAGGCGGTCGGCCACTTCGGTGGTGCTGAGATACAACCGATACGGCGTCTCATCGGGTCCGCAGGTCGAGTTGCTGGTGAGCCCGGCGCAGCCGAAGTCCGAGTCGGGGTTGCCGGGGGAGTTGAACGGGCAGTCGAGCACGACGCTCCACGAGCAGTCCCCGCAACCTGCCGTGGTGCCTGAGTGAGACGACACGTCGAGCACCCAGGCCTGACCGGCTACGCCGATCACGCCGTGGAACGAGCCGTCGGGTCCAGCGCTCGCGCCGCAGCCGACAACCGACGGCAGCGGCCCGCAGTCATCGCCTTGTGCGTGGGGAAACGGCGGCGTGATCGCCGCGCAGCATGCCAGCGCGGCGATGACGATGAAGCGGGCCGGCGGACTCACGTGGGCTGCACCGACTCGATGTGCCAACGCCCAGCGCGGCGTTCGAGCTGCACCGAGCGGTAGTAGCGGCCTTCTTTCGGCCGCTTCGGGATCGGGCGGCCGTGAGAGTCGACGGATCCGGCGTCGGTGAACGTTGCGACCACGAACACGTCGGCCCGGGTCGGCGAATCGACGTGTGCGATGAGGGTCTCGATCCGGACTACGTCGGAGTAACGCACGCTGTACCTGCCGAACCAGTGCCGCACGACGTGGGCGACGGCGTGGAGCTGATTCGGCCGCTCAGCGGGAAGTGCGCCGGCATCGGGCGAGGAAGTTGTGATCGGGACAGCTGACACGGGCTGAAGGGCACGCGGCGGGCCGTCAGGCGCACCGGCGCAGCCTGCTGATGCCGCGTTCAGCAGCGCCAGGAGCACGCTCCCGACTCCGAGCCGGGTCGCGGCGATGGTGGGTGGCATCGGCGGACCGTAGCGCCGCCTCGAGCGCGCTCGAATCGGGCTGTCCACAGCACGCCTTCGCCGTGGGAGACTTGGTTGGCATGAGTCCGCGGTCGTGTCGGACGGGTCGGAGGATCTGCCCGTTCAAGCCCATCGGGGATTAGGCCGATGGAGTGGTGAGGTCGCCGAGTCGCGGCCCTGAGACGAGGTGTGTTGTGATGCCCGACTTG
Organism: Mycobacteriales bacterium; assembly: GCA_036268405.1. Taxonomy (GTDB): domain Bacteria; phylum Actinomycetota; class Actinomycetes; order JAFAQI01; family JAFAQI01; genus DASZTV01. Next base: position 4,238 of record DATAUF010000118.1, on the reverse strand, counting down.
TCCAGCCGCTCCCAGCAGCTCGACCGCGTGATCGCCGATCTGTTGGCGCAGGCGCCCGAGGTGGAGGCCGCGGCGGTCGTGTCGTTCGACGGCCTGCCCATGGCGAGCGCGTTGCCCGGCACGATGGACGAGGACCGTGTGGCCGCGATGAGCGCATCGCTGCTGAGCCTGGGTGAGCGTGCCGCCGAAGGTCTCGGACGTGGCGGGCTCAACCAGGTCTACATCGAGGGTGACCACGGCACCGTCTTCCTGTGCTCAGCCGAGGACGAGGCGGTGCTGGTCGCGGTCGCCGCGAGCGGGGCCAAGGTGGGGATGATGTTGTACGAGGTGCGTCGCGCCGCGGAGACCGTCGCCGAGGTGCTGCGCAACAGCCACGACGCGCCACCCGCCCCGGCGTACCAGCCCCCAGCTCCGGCGTACGAGCCTCCGGCCCCGGTGTATGAGCCGCCACCGGTTGCCTACCAGCCACCAGCCCCCGTCTATCAGCCGCCGCCCGCGGCCTATCAACCTCCGCCGGTCGACTACCCGCCGGCGCCGCCTGTCCAGGCTGAGGTTCCGGCCTACGTGCCGGCACCAGTCGCCCCCGATCCCGCGCCGTACGCACCGGCGCCGAACTACGCGCAGCCCGTCACCGAGCCCAGCGCGGACACGCAGCCGATACCCACCTATGCGCCGATCACCTCGGACCCGGCTTGGGCGACCCACCTGCCCAACGGCACCAACGGCGCCGGCGTGACTGCCGGCGACCCGCAGCCCTGGTCGTAAGCCGCCGCACGACCGCCGCAGCCCCTGTTCCGATCCACATCTACGACTAGCAACCGAGGTCAGCTGTGAAGCTTGAAGGCACGCTCGACGCCTTCAGCTTGCCGGACATCTTCTCGCTGCTCAGCATGACGAAGAAGACCGGCGGGCTGCACCTGCGTCGGTCGAATGCCCACGGCGCGGTGTGGTTCGCCGACGGCATGATCACCGGCGGTGCTGCCGACCTGTCGCGTCAGTCGCTGGGCCGGCGGATCGCAGGCAGCGGCCATGTCCCGGACGCTGCGCTGACCGCAGCTGTGACCCAGGTGCGGCTTGACGACGAGGTCGGCGTCGCCCGGGTGCTGCGCGATGCAGAGGCGATCGACGAGGGCGACCTTCACACCCTGGTCAGCGAGCAGATCACGGACGCGGTCTTCGATCTCATGCGGTGGGTGGACGGTGCGTTCACCTTCGTGCTCGACGAGCCCAACCGGGACGGCGTGGGAGTCAGCTGCCGCGTCGAGGACGTCGTATCGGAAGCACGTCGGCGGCTCGACCAGTGGGCGACGATCGACGCGGGCGTGGCGGATCCGGACGCGGTGCTGAGCATCTCGACCGATCCCGGGGGCGAGCCGGTCCTCAGCGCGGAGGAGTGGGGCCTTGTCGCGCTGGTCGACGGCCAGCGCAACGTCAGCGAGATCGTCGACCTGTGCGGGCGCGGTGAGTTCGCTGTGATCGTCTCGCTGGCGGATCTCGTCACCCGCAAGCTGCTCGAGGTCGGCGACGGCGCAGGGGTCGCCGCGCTCGAGCGCCGTCAAGACCTGTTGGGCACTCTCGAGGTGACGGTGGCGAAGGCCGCGGCGCCCGCGCACGAGACACCGCTCGCGCCAGCAGCGCCTCAGGCAGCGACTCCTCGCCAGACACTCCCCGCCGAGCCGTTCCCCGCGGAGCCGTTCCCGCCAACCACGCCTGCGTACCAGAGCCCTCCCGCGCCTCCCGCTGCGGCGCCCGCGTTGCCGGTCTACGGCGAGCCCCCTGCGCAGCAGATGGCAGAGGTCGCCCCGACGCAGCCCCCGGTGGTGCCACATCGCGATTCCGGTCCCTTCACCTCGGGCCGGCAGCCGATCCAGCCCGATCCGATGGCCGCGGCGATCGGCGGGGGAGCCGTCGCCTCGCCGTCGGCGATCATCGAGCGTGATCCGAGTGTCAACAAAAGCTTGCTGCTGCGGCTGATCGCCGGCGTTCGGGGGTTGTAGTGGTAGCCAGAGCACGTCGACGCCAGGGTGGAACCGCGGTCAAGATCGTGGTCACCGGGCCTTTTGCCGCGGGCAAGACCACGTTGATCCGGACGATCAGCGAGATCACGGTCCTGTCGACCGAGAAAGCCCTCAGCGACGGCGAGCTGAGCCGCAGCAAGACCGACACCACGGTCGCGATGGACTTCGGTCGGATCACGATCGACCGCGACCTCGTGCTCTACCTGTTCGGTACGCCGGGGCAGGACCGCTTCGACTTCATGTGGGAGATCCTCTCCGAGGGAATGCTCGGCTACGTCTTGCTCGTGGACGCGGCCCGCCCGGAGTCGCTGGACGAGGCCGGCAGCATCCTGGAGTCGTTCCGGGCGATGGCGCACGTGCCGTTCGTGATCGGTTTCAACCGCGCTGACGCCCTCGACGAGGTGGATGAGGGCCGGATCCGCGGTGTGCTCGACCTGGACACCGAGGTGCCGATCATCCCGTGCGACGTGACCGACCGTGAATCGGTAAAGGCTGTTTTGCTCGCATTGCTCTACGCCGTCGTCGATTCATTGGACACCGCGACCGCCGCGCAGGCGTAAAGTTCAGGGGTGCGCTGGCCTCGACTGACGCGCCGAAGCAAGGGTCAATCTGGGCTGCCTGGAAGGGTGCCCGGCTACACCCCTGGCACGTGGGCTCAAGCAGCTGTTCCGGATCTGCCATCGATGGTGATGCCGTCACCGGAGCCCGGTGTGACGGTCATCCCGGTCGTTGCCGCTCCGGATGCGTCGCCCGTCGTGATGCCGCCGCCCCTGGTCGGACCGCCTGTTCCTCAATACGTCGAGGCGCATCCCGAGGCCGTGGCCTCACCGCCTGCACCGCTACCGACATTCGCCTATCCGGATCAACCGGTTGCGTCGCCGTCAGTCCCGATGTCGGTGCCTGTCCCGGCGGGATCATCAGTGCCTGACGCCCGTGGATCCTTCTTGGCGATGCCGCTGGCATCGCAACCAGCGATTGACGCAGAGGAGGGTCAGCCGGCGGTGCGGCTTGGATTCGCCGACGGCTCCGACCTCCCGCTTGACCCGGCGGATCCACACACAATCGCGCTGAAGGCGGTCGCCGATGTCCTGGTTCACCGCGGCGAGCATCCGCCTCAACGTTCTGGTTGAGGCGCCTCGACCCAACATGAGGAGCTGCGCGCGTACTTAGGTGGTGGACCGTAACGCACCCGGATTCGCCGCCAGATCGCGGAGCTCACGTAGCGCGGCGCAAGGTGCGCGTGACGGGCGAGGATCGAACGATGGGCTGACCAGATCGCAAGGCGCAACGAGCGACGAGTCGAACGTGACTGGTGGTTGCGGGCTGTCTGATGGCGGCGCCACTCATAGAGCACTTCGGGCACAAAGACTCCAGGCCAGCCGTGGGCGAGAAATGTGAGCCAGAGGTCCCAGTCCTCATGGGCGACGAGTTCACGGAAGCCGCCAGTGACGATGAATGCCTCGCGGCGCACCATCGCGGCACCGGGTACGTAGTTGTGATCGAAGATCAGCCGACCCGCTGAGAACGGGTAGCTCAGATACACGCCCGACTCGTCTCCGAACAGGCACATCTTCGGATAGGCGTAGCCCGCGCTTGGAGTTGCTTCAAGAGCATCGTGCAGCTTTGCCAGCAGATGTGGTCTGGCGACGTCGTCTGCGGACACGAACATCACGTACGGCGAGCGGGTCTCTTGAACACCGCGATTCAACACGAGCGCGACGCCACGGTTCGTCTGGCTGACTATCCGAATCGGAAGGCTGTCGGAAAGCTCGTTCCGAGCGCCTTCGAGCACTGTCAGGGAGTTGTCGGTGGAACCGTCATCGATGACGATGACCTCGGTAGGGCGGAGTGACTGTGCCGCGATGGAGGCGAGCGCCTCCCGCACGTAGTGGCCGTAGTTGTAGCAAGGCATGACGACGGCGACGTCGGTCATGCTTCGGCGCCCAAGTGGTGGTACTCCTCGAAGGCGGCCTTGATCTCGTTGGGTAGTTGGCTGAGGGTCTCGGGGTTCGACACCTCCAGGTAAGCCGCGACGAGGTCCGCGACCTCGGCTGGATAACCCGCCCGAGTGAGGCCGACGATGTTGGCGCCTCTCCGCCGCGCCGGGTTTCCTACCGAGAGCGAATACGGCGGGAGGTTCCGGGTGACAATCGCCCCCATTCCGACCATCGCGCCCGGCCCGATCCGGATCCGCTGATGCACCATCACGCCCAGCCCGAG
>DATAUF010000117.1:0-13291 GCA_036268405.1 Mycobacteriales bacterium | reverse complement strand
GTGCCGGTCTCATCACGAAACCGGCGCGCGAAGGTACGCGGACTCATCGCCGAGCGTTGCGACAGCGAATCGATCGTGTGCTCCCGGTCGAGCTCGCCCGCTAGCTGGTCGAGCAGTGGTGCCAACGTCTGCGCCGGGCTGGTGCGGATCGGCGCATCCACGAACTGCGCCTGGCCACCGTCACGGTGCGGGGGCAGCACCATCCGCCGAGCCACCTTGCGCGCGATCTCCTCGCCGTGGTCCGCCCGGATGACGTGCAGGCAGAGGTCCAGCGCCGCCGCGGTACCCGCCGACGTGAGGACGGGCCCGTCGCAGACGAAGAGCACCTCGGGGACCACGTCGGCGAGCGGGAACTGTGCGGCGAGCGCCTCGGCGTGCCGCCAGTGCGTCGTGCACCGGCGGCCGTCGAGCAGGCCTGCCTCACCGAGCGCGAACGCGCCGATGCACAGGCTCATCACCGAGGCGCCCCGATCGACGGTGTGCCGAAGCAGGTCGAGCACCGGCCCGATCCGCTCGGGCTTGTCGTACGCGGGAATGATCACCAGATCCGCGTCAGCGGCGTGGTCGAGCCGGTACGGGGTCGAGATCGTCCAACCGGCGCCCGTTCGGACCGTGGGCGTCATCGAGACCAGAGACGTGTCGTACGGCGGAATGCCGTCATCGCTGCGGTCGATCCCGAAGCCCTCCCAAGCGGCACCGAGCTCGAACGGCAGCACGCCGGGCAGCGCAACGATCGCAACGCGCTTGATGGTCACGCCGACCACACTTGCACGAGATTGGCAGGAACTCAACTATCGCTGACATCAAGTCAGTAGCGGCGTGAAGTCGATGACCGGATACTTACCGCCATGATCGCAATCGTCCTGCTGATCCTCGTGATCGCTATGGGTGGTGCCGCCGCGTTAGGCCTCACGCCGGACTCCCGGGACCCCCGATACGGCATCGGGCCGTTCTTCTTACAGAACGAGAGAGAAGAACCCCGTCACGCCGAGGCCGGCACAGCCGAAGCCGGCTAGCCACAGCCCCCACCCGGACTGCACGTGAATGCCAAGAAACGCCCCGAGCGGGCCGTTGATCTCGCTGACCGCGTCCGACAGCTTGACGTACTGGCGGACCACCACGATCAGACCGATGACGCCGAGCACGATGACCGCGATCGAGACTGCCCGCCGCAGGTCGTGTCCGGATGGCAACGTGTAGAGCACCACTCCGAGCACCAGCCCGATGAGGCCGACGCCCAGGACCCACTTCCCGTTCAGCTCGGAGTGCAGGCCGCCGTAGTCGAAGCCCAGGCCCCCACCGGACGCGTGCAGCCACGGGCCCCACGCCCCAAGGCACGTGATCAGTCCGGCGACGGCGACCGCGATCGCAGCCAGGCTCGACTGCGCGAACGTCACGCTCTGTTGCGGCGGTACGGCACCCGCCGGTGGAGACCATCCGGGCGGGGTCATGATCGGCGGCGAGTGCGGCGGGGCGGACGGAGTGCCGAAGAAATCGTCGCTCACGGAAAGAGCATGGCATGTGTGATGCCCGGAAACGATCAGGCCGGGAGCGGCTCGTCGAACGGAGCCACATCCGCCTGGCGCTCGAACTGAGTCCGGTAGAGCTCGGCGTAGAGGCCGCTGGTGGCGAGCAGCTCGTCATGACGACCTTGCTCGACGATTCGACCGTCGTCGACGACCAGGATGACGTCGGCCTCCCGGATGGTCGACAACCGGTGCGCGATCACCAAGGACGTACGCCCACTGAGCGCCGTGGCAAGAGCGCGCTGCACCGCAACCTCGGACTCCGAGTCAAGATGCGCGGTCGCCTCGTCGAGCACGACTACTGCGGGCGCCTTCAGAAGCAGGCGCGCGATCGCGAGTCGCTGCTTCTCCCCGCCCGACAGTCGGTAGCCACGATCGCCCACCAGCGTGTCGAGCGCGTCCGGAAGGGTGCGGACCAGATCCGCGATCTGCGCCGCCTCCATCACTGACCAAAGCTCGTCATCAGTCGCGTCGGGCTTGGCGTACGTCAGGTTGGCGCGGATCGTGTCGTGGAACATGTGCGCGTCCTGCGTGACGACACCTACAACGTCGCGCAGCGACGAAAGGGTCACCTCGCGAACGTCCCGGTCGGCCACCAGCACCGCCCCCGCACGGACGTCGTACATCCGCGTCACCAGCTGGGAGATCGTCGTCTTTCCGGCTCCGGACGGACCGACCAGAGCCACCAGCTGTCCAGGTTCGGCACGGAAGCTGACGTCGTGGAGGATCTCGCGCTCCGGCGCGTTGTCGAGCACTGCGACGGATTCCAGCGAGGCCAGCGAGACCTCGGCCGCCGTCGGGTAGCGGAAGTCGACGTGGTCGAACTCGATGCTGACCGGCCTGCCCGCCTCGATCTGGAGGTCGACAGCGTCCGGCGAGTCTGCGATCGAGGGGGCAAGATCCAGCACCTCGAAGACCCGGTCGAAGCTCACGAGGGCGGTCATCACGTCGACTTGGACGTTCGACAGCGAGGTGAGCGGGCCGTACAGCCGGTTGAGGAACGCGGTGAGGGCGACCACCGTGCCGATGGTGAGCGAACCGTGGATCGCGAGCCGACCGCCGAGGCCGTAGACCAGAGCGGTGGCAAGCGCCGCGACGAGCGACAACGAGACCAGGAAGATCCTGGCGTACATCGCCTGCTGGACGCCGATGTCAGCGACCCTTCGGGCCTTTCCGCGAAACAGCTGGGTCTCGTCCTCGGGGCGACCGAAGAGCTTGACCAGCAGCGCGCCCGCGACATTGAAGCGTTCGGACATCTGCGTGGACATCTCGGCGTTGAGCACATAGCTCTCGCGCGTGATCCGCTGCAACCGCCCGGCCATCAACCGCGCCGGGATGATGAACAGCGGCAGCAGGACGAGTGCGAGCAGGGTGATCTGCCAGGACAGGTAGAACATCGCGCCGAGCACGATCGCGACACTGATGACGTTGCTGACGACGTTGGACAACGTGCCGGTGAACGCCTGCTGCGCGCCGAGCACATCGTTGTTGATCCGGCTGATCAGCGCGCCGGTCTGGGTGCGCGTGAAGAACGCGATGGGCATGCGCTGGATGTGCTCGAACACCTTCGAGCGCATGTCGTAGATCAGGCCCTCGCCGATCCGGGCGGACAGCCAGCGGCTTCCCAAGGACTCGGCCGCGTCGACGACTGCGAGCAGCGCGACCACGCCGGCAAGGGCCTCGGTGAGACCCACGCGGTGGTGCCCGATGCCCTTGTCGAGGATCGCCCGGAAGATCAGCGGGTTGACCGCGCCGATGACGGCGTCAAGCACGACGAGGACGAGGAACCACACGAGCATGCCGCGGTAGGGCGATGCGAACCGCACGATCCGCCGCAGCGTCCCAGGCGGAAGCTCGGCGTCCACGACCGAGCTGTCTCGCCGAAACGACTGGGCGAGGTGCATCCCACCCATCGGGCCGTGCATCGACATTCGCCTTACCTCCGTGGGAACAACGTCGATGCGGTCGAGACGCTTCCCGCCACGCTCAGCTGAATGCCGAGACTCCGGTGACGGCTCGCCCGATGAGCAGCTTCTGGATCTGCGATGTCCCCTCGTAGAGGGTCGTCACGCGGGAGTCCCGCAGCAGCTTTCCGACGACGAACTCGTCCACGTAGCCGTACCCCCCGTGCACCTGGACCGCCGCGTTGGCGGCGCGCACCGACGCTTCCGACGCGTAGTACTTCGCCATCGACGCCGCGAGGGTGTACTTCTCGCCGCGCATCTTCAGGTCCGCGACCCGCCAGGTGAGCAGGCGCGCTGCCTCGACCTCAACGGCGGTGTCGGCGATGAGCTCCTGAATCAGCTGGAAACCGGCGATCGGACGGCCGAACTGCTCGCGTTGCGTGGCATAGGCCGTCATCACGTCGAGTGCGTTCTGTGCCAGGCCGGTGCACGATGCCGCGAGCGACATCCGCCCGTCGTCGAGCGCGGAGAGCGCAATCTTGATGCCGTCGCCCTCCTCGCCGAGCAGGGCGGTCACCGGAACAACCACGTCGTCGAGCGCGATCTCCGCGGTGTCGCAGGAGCGCAGTCCGAGCTTGCCGTGGATCGGCTTGGGGTTGAAGCCAGGACTGTCGCAAGGCACCAGGAACGCCGACACCCCCCGCGCGCCCGGACCACCGGTGCGCGCCATCACCAGCGCGACACCCGCGATGTCGCCATTGGTGATGAAGATCTTCGAGCCGTTGATCCGATACGAGTCGCCATCACGTGCCGCGGTCGACTCCAGCGTGGCCGGGTCCGAACCGTGATCCGGCTCGGTCAGGCAGAAGCAGCCGAGTGCCTCGCCGGTCGCCATTCGCGGCAGCCAGCCCTGCTTCTGCTCCTCGGTCCCCCACCGGCTGATCGACCCGGCCACGAGGCCGAGGTGCACCGACAGGATCGATCGGACGTTCGCATCGCCCCGGCCAAGCTCCTCGATGACCAGGCAGTACGTCAGGGGGTCGGCGCCCCCGCCGCCGTAGGCCTCCGGGATCGTCAGCCCGATCCAGCCATCGCGTTTGAGCCCCTCAAGTGCCTCTTCCGGGAAGCGCTCCTCACGGTCGTTGCGGATCGCGGCGGGCGCGACGACGGCCTCGACCCACTCGCGTACTGAGCGGCGAGCAGCTTCCTGCTCGGGGTTGAGAGCGAGATCCATGCGCCCATTCTCCCAGGGCTCGGGACTTACTGCGAAGTCAGCGCCGTCAACGCGCGAAGCCGCTGGACCTGAGTCTCCCGCTCGGCGCGCCGCTGGTCGTCGTAGGACCGGTTCCGCGCGCCGAGCAGCAGCCGCTTCGTCTCCACCACAGCCTCGCGATTGGTGCTGAGCAAAGCCGCGACCAGGTCGTCGACCGCTCCACCCAAGTGGTTGTTTGCCACCACGAGGTTCACCAGACCGGACTGCTCCGCCTCAGCCGCGCCACACCGCCGCGCCGTCGCGCAGAGCTCGAGCGCCTTCGCGTAGCCGACCGCATCGAGGAGCAGCTGCGTGCCGCCGAGATCCGGCACGAGCCCCAGCGCCGTCTCGAACATCGTGAACTGCGCGTCGTCGGCGGCCACTCTGATGTCGCAGTGCAGCGCGAGCTGGAAACCGGCTCCGATGGCGTGTCCCTGCACTGCGGCAATCGAGATGAACGAAGGGTCCCGCAACCAGGTGAACCCGGCCTGGTACGTCGCAATGGTGTCGGCGGCCGCCGAGTCGTCGCCGGCGACGTCGATCCGGCCTTCGCCGGGCACCCCTTCCGGAGTGAGCAGCCTGCGGTCGAGGCCGGCGCTGAACGATGTCCCCTCGCCACTCAGCACGACGACGCGAACCTGGCCGGCCAAGGACGCGCCGATCTCGGCGAGCGCGAACCACATCGACGGCGTCTGCGCATTTCTGCGGTCGGGCCGGCACAACGTCACGCGCGCGACGTCGCCTTCGATCTCCAGGCGTACGCCGCGCGCTTCGTATTGGTCGTCGGTCAGGATGACTTCTTTCGTCTGGTCGCACCGCCTCGGCCGCGAAGGCTCGCGCCGGACTCGGACAATATCCGGTGCACAAAACCATAGGACCGTCCGGTCGACGCTGCGAGATCGCGAATACTTGCGCCGCCGTCGTACTTCTTCCGCAGCGTCACGGACAGCCTGTCCCGGTCGCCGCCGGTTACGCGCGTCCCCTTCTTCAACTCAGCCACCACGAAAACCTCCGTCTCGCCCCCGGACCGCACGAGTCCTTCTCCTCACCTATGACCGGTGCCGACGGCGGTTAACCCCGTGTTGATCAAGCAAGCGCAACAAGGTCCGCGAGCTCGGCGCTCCAGTGGTCCTCGACACCGTCAGGAAGCAGCAACACGCGCTGCGGATCGAGCGCCGTCACTGCGCCCTCATCGTGGGTGACGAGCACGATCGCGCCCTTGTACGAGTGCAGCGCGTCTAGTACCTGTTCGCGACTGGCGGGGTCGAGGTTGTTCGTCGGCTCGTCGAGGAGCAGCACGTTGGCGCTGGAGACGACGAGGCGTGCCAGCGCGAGCCTGGTCTTCTCCCCGCCCGACAGCGTGCCGGCGAGCTGGTGCACCGTCTCGCCGGTGAACAGGAACGAGCCAAGGACCCGACGCTGCTCAACTTCGGGCAGGTTCGGGGCGGCCGACGCGAGGTTGGCCAGCAGGCTCCCATTCGGATCGAGCGTTTCATGCTCCTGTGCGTAGTACCCGAGCAGCAGACCGTGGCCGGACTCCACCAACCCGGTGTCCGATGGCTCAACGCCGGCAAGGATTCGCAGGAGTGTGGTCTTGCCGGCGCCGTTGAGTCCCAACACGACGACGCGACTGCCCCGGTCGATCGCCAGGTCGACATCGGTGAAGATCTCGAGCGAGCCATATGACTTCGAGAGCTCCCGCGCCGTCAGCGGCACTCGTCCGCAGGGTGCAGGCTGTGGAAAGCGGAGGCGGGCGACCCGGTCGGCGCGACGCTCGGGCTCGAGGCCGGCGAGCAGCTGTTCGGCACGGCGCGCCATCTGCTGTGCTGCAACGGCCTTGGTCGCCTTCGCGCGCATCCGATCCGCCTGGGACGACAGGACGGCGGCCTTCTTCTCGGCGTTGGCACGTTCACGCTTGCGGCGCCGCTCGTCGGTCTCGCGCTGTGTCAGGTAGGTCCGCCAGCCCATGTTGTAGATGTCGAGCACGCCTCGGGTCGCATCGAGGTGGAAGACCTTGTTGACGGTGACCTCGAGCAGCTCGACATCGTGGCTGATGACGACCAGCCCGCCACGATGCCCTCGCAGGAAGTCGCGCAGCCAGACGATGGAGTCGGCGTCGAGGTGGTTGGTCGGCTCATCGAGAAGCAGGGTGTCGGCGCCACTGAACAGGATCCGGGCGAGCTCGACCCGCCGGCGCTGCCCGCCGGAGAGCGTGCGGAGCGGCTGGCTCAGGACGCGGTCCGGCAGACCTAGGCTCGCGGCGACCGACGCCGCCTCGGACTCGGCCGCATAGCCACCGAGGACGTGCAGGCGCTCCTGCAAGGCGCCGTACCTCGAGATCGCTCGCTCGTCCCCTCCGGCCATGGCCTCTTCGGCGGCGCGCAGATCAGCCATCACGACGTCCATGCCGCGCCCTGACAGCACCCGATCTCTGGCCAGCACCGAAAGATCGCCGGTACGCGGGTCCTGCGGCAGGTAGCCCACGGTCCCGTTGCTCTCGATGGTGCCGCCGGCGGGCAGTCCCTCGCCTGCCAGCACCCGCGCCAGTGTCGTCTTTCCGGCGCCGTTGCGGCCGACGAGCCCGATGCGGTCGCCCTCGGCGACGCGGAAAGTCGCATCTTCGAGCAGCAAGCGGGCGCCGGCGCGCAGCTCGACACCGGTGGCGGTGAGCACGGTTACTCCTTGGATTCCGGACCTGAAAGAGGACACAGTGGTGCGCGTACGCCGCGCGACCGCCCGATCAGTCCGTCACGGCTGCGAGTCTACGAGGGAGGCCGGGTGACAGCGCCGTTGACGCAGACACTGTCGGCCGAGCCGCGGCTGCTCGACCGTCAGTATCGGCTGCCGGTCATCGGCATCGTCGCCGTGGTGACGGTGGTGGCAATCGAGGCCATGGCCGTCACCACCGTCATGCCAACCGTGGTTCGCGCGCTGCATGGGCTTCGCTACTACAGCTGGGGCTTCACGGCGTACCTGTTGTCCGACGTCGTCGGAATGGTGGACGCCGGTCGTCGTGCCGACCGCCACGGACCGACACCTTCGCTGCTCGGCGGGATGGTGCTGTTCGCGGCCGGACTCGTCGTCGCCGCCACCGCGACAGACATCTGGGTGTTCCTGCTCGGGCGGGTGCTCCAAGGCGTGGGCGGCGGATCGATGATCGTCCCGCTCTACATCGTGGTGGCGCGCGGGTTCCCGGAAAGCCTGCACGGGAGAGCCTTCGCGCTGATGTCAGCGGCGTGGGTGGTGCCGTCCCTGGTCGGCCCGGGTCTCGCAGGCCTTGTCGCATCGACGGTCGGCTGGCGATGGGTCTTCGGCGGGATCGCACCTATCGCTCTGGCGGGAGCCATGACTCTGGTGCCCGTCCTGCGGACGATCGGCCATGACCTCGACCTGACGCGAGGTGCCCCGCGAAAGGGACGGGGCCTGCTGAGCGGAATCCAGCTCGCGCTGGGTCTGGCGACGCTCCAGGAGGCGGCCCAGCTGGCGAACTGGTGGAGCATCCCCGCGACCCTGGTCGGCGCCGGCCTTTGCGCGCCTCCCTTGCTCGCGTTGCTTCCGCAAGGCTGGTTTCGGCTGTCTTACGGGCTGGGCACTGTGGTCGTGCTGCGCGGCGTCGTGACGTGTGCGTTCTTCGGCGCGGAGGCCTATCTCCCGCTGACCCTGACGCGGCTGCACGGCGGCACGCCCCGCACGGTCGGCATCCCGCTGACGATTGCGTCGCTGGGGTGGTCCGCCGCGTCGTGGTGGCAGCAACGGCGTTCCCGAGACCGCGTCATGTCATTGCGTCTGGGATTCGTGATCCTCGCCGCCGGCATCGGGCTTCTACTGCTCGTGGCGATGCCGTCGACCTCACTTTGGGTCGCGGCGCCCGTCTGGTCGCTCGCCGGGGCCGGGATCGGCATCGTGATGCCGATCGTCTCGGTGTTGATTCTCGAGCTGTCACCCGAGACCGAGCAAGGCGCGAACTCAGCCGCCATCCAGCTCGCCGACATCACCGGAAGCATCATCGGGATCGCGGCCGTTGCTGTCTTGGTGAACGGTCTGAGCCTGCACCATCTGTCGGCGGCGGTGTCGATCGGCGACGCGCTGCTCGCCGCGGTGGCGCTCTGCGGCGCGCTAGCGGCGGCCCGCGTCGTACGCAGGGACTGAGCCAGTCGCGTTGTTCTGCTTCGTGGGCTACCGCAGCCCCAAACGGGTCTGGCCGTCGAGCAGTTCACGGGCGATCTCGAGGTGTCCGGAGTGGGCGGCTGTCTCCTCGATGAGATGAAGGATGATCTCGCGCACGTTCTGCGGCTGGCCCTCATCCTCGACGCCGTGCCGGCCTCGTGGCGGCGAGTCGAGCGCCGTCACCTTCAGCATTTCGTCCGTCTGTCGCGCCTGGTCCTGGTAGTAGGCGAGGACCTTGGACGAGGGCCAGTCGATGACGAACGGGGCGTAGGGATCGTACGGCTCGTCGTCGACCTCCGCGTCGAACGGGTGCCCGGGGTCCTCAGCCAGGATCACATCGCATGTCCAGTGACGCTCGGCGCCGCCTAGGTGCGCGACGAGGCCGGCCACCGTCCAACCAGACGGCACCACGGACGTATGCCAATGGTCCTCTGACAGGCCGTTGACGATCGACCGTACTGCGGTGCGCTGGTATTCCAACGCAGCAAGGAGTGCCGCCCGGTCCACCTCACAAAGCTTCGAGGTCACTGCTCAATCCTGACATCGACCGGAGACAGGACTCTGACTGCGAGGAGCGACCGGCCCTTAGACGTTGAAGCCCAGGGCCGAGAGCTGCTCGCGGCCTTCAGGGGTGATCTTGTCCGGGCCCCACGGCGGCATCCAGACCCAGTTGATCCGCAGGCCGTTGGTGAGCCCGTCGAGGGCTGCCGCGGCTTGGTCCTCGATGACATCGGTCAACGGGCACGCCGCGGAGGTGAGCGTCATGTCCACGATCGCGGTGCGGTCCTCGTCGAGCGTGACGCCGTAGACGAGGCCCAGATCGACCACGTTGATGCCCAGCTCGGGATCGACGACGTCGTGCATCGCCTCCAGGACGTCCTCGACCGTCGGTGTCGTCGACGAAGCCGCAGCAGGCGTTGCGGCAGAGCTCTCGGTGGTCATCTCAGGCACCTTCCGACTCAGCGACCGCTTGTGCGGTCGCGTCCTTCCACGCCATCCAGGACAGCAGTGCGCACTTGATCCGCGCCGGGTAGCGCGAGACCCCGGCGAACGCGATGGCGTCCTCCAGGACGTCCTCGTCCGGCTCGGCCTCGCCCTTCGACTGCATCAGCCGGAGGAACTCCTCGTGGACGGCAAGCGCCTCGTCGACGGACTTGCCGATGACCAGGTCGGTCATCACGCTGGCCGACGCCTGCGAGATCGAGCAGCCCTGCCCGTCGTACGACACATCGTCGACCTTGCCGTCGGCGAGATGCACGCGCAGCGTGATCTCGTCGCCGCAAGTCGGGTTGAGGTGGTGCACCTCGACTTCGTACGGCTCGCGCAGGCCTTTGTGGTGCGGCGTGCGGTAGTGCTCGAGGATGATCTCCTGGTAGAGCGAGTCGAGTTGCGGACTCGGGGCGCTGGCGGCGGTCATCCGAAGAACCTCCGGACCTTGTCCAGACCGGTCACGAGCGCATCGACATCGGACGTGTCGCTGTAGAGGTGCAGCGACGCCCTGGTCGTGGCCGGGATGCCGAAGCGCAGGCACGCGGGGCGGGCGCAATGGTGACCCACTCTCACCGCGATGCCACTTTCGTCGAGCAGCTGTCCGACGTCGTGCGGGTGGATGCCCTCCATCACGAACGACACCGCGCCACCGCGCGACTCGATGGTGGGCGGCCCAATGATCCGCAGACCCGGCACTGACGACAACCCATCGAGCAGGTACGCCGTCAACGCGAGCTCGTGCTCGTGCACCGCGTCCATGCCGAGGTCGGTGAGGTAGTCGACGGCCGCACCGAGGCCGACCGCCTGTGTGATCGGCGGCGTGCCGGCTTCGTACTTGTGCGGCGGAGCGGCCCAGGTCGACGCCGCCATCGTGACCTCGTCGATCATCTCGCCGCCGCCGAGGAACGGCGGCAGCGTCTCGAGCAGCTCCAGTCGTGCCCAGAGCACGCCGATCCCCGTGGGCCCGCACATCTTGTGACCCGTGAACGCCATCGCGTCGACCCCGAGCGAGGCGACGTCGACCGGAAGGTGTGGAACCGACTGCGACCCGTCGAGGACCGTGATGGCGCCGACCTCGCGCGCTCTGCCGGCGACTGCCGCGACATCGTTGACGGTGCCGAGCAGATTCGACTGGTGAACGAAAGCGACGACCTTCGCCTTCGGCGTGATCACCTGGTCGAGGCTCGACAGGTCGAGGCGTCCGTCGTCGGTGAGACCGATCCACTTCAGGGTCGCGCCGGTCCGGGCACAGGCCATCTGCCACGGCACGAGGTTGGAGTGGTGCTCCATCTCGGTGATGACGACCTCGTCGCCAGCCCCGAACGGCAGCACGTTGGCCATGAGGTTCAGCGCCTCGCTGGAGTTCTTGGCGAACACCACCTCGCGGCGGTCGGGCGCGCCGATGAACGTCGCGACCTTCGTGCGCGCATCCTCGTACGCCGCCGTCGCTTCCTCGGCGAGCGTGTGGATGCCGCGATGCACGTTGGCGTTGTGAAGCTCGTCGTGATCCCGGATCGCGTCCAGCACGCGAGTCGGCTTCTGCGAGGTCGCTGCGCTGTCCAGATAGACCAGCGGCACGCCCGGGCGGACCTCCCGCTCCAGGATCGGGAAGTCCTTGCGCACTACGGCGACGTCGTACGTCATCCGGGCGTTCCGGTGAACTTCTCGTAGCCCTCGGCCTCGAGGGTGTCGGCGAGCTCGGGGCCGCCCTCGGCGACGATGCGGCCACCCACGAAGACGTGGACGTAGTCAGGCTGGATGTAGCGCAGGATCCGCGTGTAGTGCGTGATCAGCAAGGTGCCGGTCACGCCGGCCTCGCGCACGCGGTTGACTCCGGCCGACACCACACGCAGCGCGTCGACGTCGAGCCCGGAGTCGGTCTCGTCGAGCACCGCGACCTTCGGCTTGAGCAGCTCGAGCTGAAGCACCTCGAAGCGCTTCTTCTCTCCGCCGGAGAAGCCCTCGTTGATCGACCGCTCCTTGAACGACGGGTCGATCGCGAGCCGCTCGAATGCCGCGTTGAGATCCTTGGCCCAGGTACGGATCTTCGGCGCCTCGCCGGTCACCGCGGTGACCGCGGTTCGGAGGAAGTTCGAGACGCTGACGCCGGGCACCTCGACGGGGTACTGCATCGCGAGGAACAGGCCGGCGCGGGCGCGCTCATCGACGGTCATCGCGAGCACATCGGCGCCGTCGAGGGTCACGCTGCCGCCGGTCACGGTGTAGCGCGGGTGACCGGCGATGGAGTACGCGAGCGTCGACTTGCCGGAGCCGTTCGGGCCCATGATCGCGTGGGTCTCGCCCTGCTTCACCGTGAGGTCGACGCCGCTGAGGATCTCGCGCGGCGCGCTGCCCTCACCATCGCCCGCGACGGTGACGTGCAGGTCTTTGATCTCGAGGGTGGCCATGACTCTGTTACTCCTTCACGGCAACGAGCACGTCGTTGCCGTCGACTCGAACTGGGTACGTCGGGACTGATTCGGTGGCGGGCGGGCCGATCGGCTTGCCGGTGCGAAGGTCGAAGCGCGAACCGTGCAGCCAGCACTCGACGGTGCCCTCCGAGACCTCTCCGTCGGACAGTGCGACCTCGGCATGAGAGCACTCGTCCAGCAACGCCATAACCTCACCGCCGGATCGGGCAAGGCACACCGGCACACCCTCGAGCTCGACCGCGATCGCGGCGCCATCGGGGATGTCCTCGACCGAGCAGGCGCGAAGGAAGTTGCTCATCGCGCGAGCTCCGCTTCGACGGCGCCCAGTAACCGGTCGGTCACCTCGGGCACTGCGATGCGATCGATGATCTCGGCGAAGAAGCCGCGCACGACCAGGCGGCGCGCCTCGTCCTCGGGGATGCCGCGTGCCATCAAGTAGAAGAGCTGCTCGTCGTCGAACCGCCCCGTCGTACTGGCATGTCCTGCGCCGGCAACCTCTCCCGTCTCGATCTCGAGGTTGGGGACCGAGTCGGCACGCGCACGCTCACTGAGCAGCAGGTTGCGGTTCTCCTCGTAGGTGTCGGTGCCGGTCGCGGCGGCACGGATGAGCACATCGCCGATCCAGACCGTCCGCGCGCCGTCCCCCTGCAATGCGCCCTTGTAGGTCACGCGGCTGCGGCAGTTGGGCTGGTCGTGGTCGACGAACAGCCGGTGCTCGAGATGCTGGCCGGCATCGGCGAAGTAGAGCCCGAGCATCTCCGCACTACCGCCCGGCCCGGCGAAGCCGACGGTCGGCGTGAGCCGCACGAGGTCGCCGCCGAGACTGACGATCGCGGAGGTGAACGACGCATCGCGACCCACGCGCACCGCGTGATGCTCGAGATGCACGGTGTCGTCGTCCCAGTCCTGCAGGCTGACGAGACGCAGCCGCGCACCGTCGCCGAGCGTGACAGACAGCAATCCGCTGAACGTCGCGCTGCCTGTGTGGTCGATGACCACCGTTGCCGATGCATTGGCGCC
>DATAUF010000116.1:0-3698 GCA_036268405.1 Mycobacteriales bacterium | reverse complement strand
TACCTGGACCCCGACGAGATCTTCGAGGTCACCAGGCAGGGCTTCGACTTCTACCACGAGGCCTTCGGGATCAAGTACCCGTTCGGGAAGTACGACCAGCTCTTCGTGCCCGAGTTCAAGGAAGGCGCGATGGAGAACGCGGGCGCGGTCACCTTTCTCGAGGACTACGTCTTCAGGTCGCGGGTCACCGACTTCTCCCGTGAGGCGCGCGGCGAGACGATCCTGCACGAGATGGCGCACATGTGGTTCGGCGACCTGGTCACCATGCGCTGGTGGGACGACCTGTGGCTGAACGAGTCGTTCGCCACCTGGGCAGGGACCGAGGCCCAGGCGCAGGCCACGCGCTGGTCTCACGCGTGGACCACGTTCACGACCGCGTGGAAGGCGTGGGCTTGCAAGCAGGACCAGCTCCCGTCCACGCACCCGATCGCCGCCGACATCCCCGACATCGATGCCGTCGAGGTCAACTTCGACGGCATCACCTACGCCAAGGGCGCGGCGGTGCTCAAGCAGCTCGTTGCCTACGTTGGGTACGGCAACTTCCTCGCCGGCGTGCGCGCGTACTTCGCGGCGCACGCGTACGGGAACGCGACGCTCGCTGACCTGCTGTCCGCGCTTGAGGAGACTTCCGGGCGTGACCTCGGCTCCTGGTCGCAGGAGTGGCTGGAAACGGCGGGAGTGAACACGCTACGGCCCTCTTACAGCGTCGACGGCGAGGGGCGGTTCACCGCGTTCTCGGTGCTGCAGTCGGCCGCGCCGTCGCACCCGACGCTCCGCTCGCACCGGATCGCGATCGGGCTGTACTCGCTGACGCCGGAGGGCCTGGTGCGGGTGTCGTCGGTCGAGACCGACGTGACCGGCGACTGGACGCCGGTGCCCGCGCTGGTCGGCGTCCAGCGGCCCGACCTGGTGCTGATCAACGACGAGGACCTTACCTACGCCAAGATCCGGCTCGACCCGTACTCCCTGAAGACCGCCGTCTCGTCGATCGGCTCGTTCACCTCATCCTTGCCCGCCGCCCTGGTCTGGGCCGCGACGTGGGACATGGTCAGGGACGGGGAAATGGCCGCGCGTGACTACGTGCGCCTAGTGCTCGGCGGCGTGAGCTCGGTCCGGGACATCAGCGTCGTGCAGACGCTGCTGCGGCAAGCGAGCCTGGCGGCCCGGCAGTACGCCCACCCGTCCTGGCGCGCAGAGGGACTTGCCTTCATCGCCTCGTCGCTGCGGTCGCTGCTCGCGGCGGCTCCGGCGGGCTCTGACCACCAGCTCGCCTACGTCCGCGCGCTCGGCGCCGTGGCGACTTCGACCGGTGACCTGGAATTCCTGGCCGGGCTGCTTGACGGCACTCATCGCCTCGACGGGCTCGCGGTCGACACCGACCTGCGCTGGATGCTGCTGAGGCGCCTGGTCAGCCGTGGCGTGCGCGGCGAGGAGGCGATCGACGCGGAGCTGTCGCGGGACGCCACCGACGCGGGTGAGCGGCAGGCGGCGGGGTGCCGGGCGGCGATCCCGACGCTCACGGCCAAGCGCGAGACCTGGGAGACGCTGACCGACGGGAAGCTGACGATCGCGATGTTCCGCGCCGCGATCATCGGGTTCGTCGACCCCGACCAGCCGGCGCTGGTGCAGCCGTACCGGCCGGAGTACTTCGCCGCCCTCGGCGAAGTGTGGCGCGAGTGGTCCTCGGCAATGGCGCAGAACTTCGTGGAGTACGGCTACCCGATCGGCGCGGTAGACGAGACGACGATCGCCGCCACGGACGCCTACCTGGCCACGGACCCCGAACCGCCGGCCGCGCTGCGCCGCTTGCTCGTCGAGGGGCGCGACGAGGTAGCCCGCGCCCTCCGCAACCAGTCCCGCGACCGCGAAGCGGCCTCGGCCTAGCGGCAAACCACAGGCCGTTCGGGAGGTACTCGCTGTCAGGCGGTGGCCGCGATTGCCTCGGCGACGGCCTCGCGGACGTGCTTGGCCAGGTCGTCCAGGGAGACCGCGACCGTTTCATAGGTCGCACGGTTGGTGAGCTCGGCCGACCCCGTGGCGAGGCCGCGCTTGCCGATCGTGATGCGGAAGGGGATGCCGACCAGCTCCGCGTCGCTGAACTTCACGCCCACCCGGTCAGGCCGGTCGTCGATGATCACGTCCACCCCCGCGTCGAGGAGGGCCTGGTAGGCCCGCTCCCCCGCTTCGGCGACCGCGGCGTCATTCTGCTGCGCGACGACGACGACCGCCTCGAACGGCGCGACCGCGGCCGGCCAGACGATGCCCTTCCCGTCGTGGTGTACCTCGATGCACGCGGCCATCGCGCGCTCCACGCCGATGCCGTAGCAGCCCATGACCGGCTTGACCGGCTTGCCGTCGGGACCGAGCACCGACAGCTGCATCGCGTCGGAGTACTTGTAGCCGAGCTTGAAGATGTGCCCGACCTCGATGCCCTTGATCACCGTGAGCGGGTTGCCGCAGCGGACGCAGGGTTCCCCCTCCTCGGCGGCGCGCAGGTCGGCCCACTGGCCGACGTTGATGTCACGGGCGACGTCCACGCCGCGCAGGTGCACGTCGTCGGTGTTCGCCCCGGTCGTCATGCCTGAGCGCCCCTTGAGGGCTTGATCCGCGATGACCGGCAAGTCGGCCAGGACGCCGACCGCGCCGAGCGAGCCGGGGTGCGCGCCGAGTTCGTCGAAGATTTCCCCGGCCTCGGCAGGGCGCACCGCGACCGCGCCGGTCGCGTCGATGAGCTTCTGCTCTTCAAGGGCGTGGTCGCCGCGCAGCAGGACCAGCGTGACCTGGCCGTCAAGGACGTAGACGAGGGTCTTGACCTGCCGGTCGGCGGGCGCGTCGTAACCGGTGGCCAGGTCCTCGATCGTCCGGACACCGGGCGTGTCGAACCGCTGCGGCGCGTCGAGCGCCGCGGCAGCGTCAAGCGCGGGGTCCAAGGATGCGAGGGCGGAGACCGCCGCCTCGATGTTCGCCGCGTAGCCGCACTCCGGGGAGTAGATGATGTCGTCCTCGCCCGTGTCCGACGGGCAGATGAACTCCGTAGAGCCCGAGCCGCCCATCGAGCCGTTCGAAGCCTCCACCGGGATCGCGGGAATGCCGATCCGCGCGAACGCGCGGGTGTAGGCGGCGTGGTGCGCGCCGAACGACTTGTCGAGGCCCGCCGCGTCGAGGTCGAAGCTGTAGGAGTCCTTCATCGTGAACTCGCGGGTGCGCATCAGGCCCGCCTTCGGCCGGGGCTCGTCACGCAGCTTGGTCTGGAACTGGTACCACATCTGCGGCAGCGCGCGGTAGGAGTTCAGCTCCGTGGCCAGGGTCGACACGATTTCCTCGTGTGTCATGCCCAGCGCGAGGTCGGTGCCCTTGCGGTCCTTGAGCCGGAACATCTCATCGCCCATGAGCTCCCAGCGCCCGCTGCGCTGCCATGCCTCGGCCGGGTGCATGATCGGCATCAGGATCTCCTGGGCGCCGATCCTGTTCATCTCCTCGCGGATGATGCCGATGACCTTCAGCCGGACCCGGACCGCCAGCGGGAGCAGCGAGTAATGGCCTGCCATCAGCTGGCGGATGTACCCGGCCCGCAGCAGTAGCCGGTGGCTGGGCGCGCCCGCCTCCGCAGGGTCATCCCGCAGCGTGGGGATGTGCATGGTTGACCAGCGCACGTCTTAACTCCGTCTTGTCGCGTCTGCCTGCTCGTATCCGGATGC
>DATAUF010000115.1:0-3362 GCA_036268405.1 Mycobacteriales bacterium | reverse complement strand
GGCTGGTTCCACAGCGCGGAGCGCATCGAGCACGACAGATGCGACCTCGGCGGAGTTCTGCATGGCGAAGCGCACCCAGCCCTCGGAGTACCACCGCTCGACCCAGTAGCCGAGCAGGTCCGGATCCATGTGGTCGGAAACGCCGGTGTCGCCGGTCGGGCCGACGATCACCTCACTGACTCGCAGCGCCGGGAACTCCGCCTGCAGTCCCTGACAGAACCGGCTCAGCCCGGCTTTGGAAGCACCGTATGCGACCAGACCTGGATAGCAGCGTTCAGAGGCATCGGAGGACAAGAACAGCGTTCTGCCGCGTTTGCCGTCCGCTGTCAGATGCGGCAGAGCCGCTCGCGTGATCAGTGCCGCACCGATGAGGTTGGTTTCGAGCACCTCAAGCCACGCGTCACGACCTGACACGTCCAGTGGGGTGAACGGCCCGATGCCAGCGGCATAAACGACGGCGTCGAGGCCGCCCAGGCTCACGACCGCATCAGCCACTACCCGGTCGCAGTCCTCCGGAGTGCGTACGTCGCATGCGATCGCCGACGCCCCGCTGATCTCCTGAACTCGGTCCACTCGCCGCGCGGCTGCCGCGACCGCGGCGCCGGCCGCCACGAGCTGGGTGGCGATCGCCCGACCTATCCCGCTCGACGCGCCCACGACCAGGACGCGAAGCGAGGTGAGGTCGCCACCCTCGAGCGACACGAGACTCCTCAAGAAATAGAATGTGACTTTCCTTTCACACCATAGAGCGTTTTACTTTCGCTCCACCCGGGAGGTCCGCGCTTGACCAACGAGCCCGCTCGGCGTCCGCTGCCGCACGTCGGCCCCGACAACGACTTCTTCTGGCGAGCCGGCGCCGACGGAGTCCTGCGCTTCCAGCGCTGCTCCGAGTGCCAGCAGTTGCGGTTCCCGGTCGCGCCGGTGTGCCCTTACTGCTTGTCCTACGTGACGGAGATCGCTGACGTGTCAGGCGCAGCGGTCGTGGTGGGTGCCACGGAGAACCACCAACAGTGGAGCCCGGCTCTTCCACCGCCGTACGTGATCGCGGTCGTGGCGATCGATGAAGACCCTCGGATCCGCCTTACCACCAACATCGTCGGGTGCCCGTTGACCGACGTCCATCTCGGTCTTCGGGTGGCGGTCAAGTTCGAGCAGGTCGCCGATGTGTGGCTGCCGTTGTTCGCGCCCACGGGCGAGCCCGATCGAGACTGGGCGGTGCCCGATCCGACGCCGGCACGAAGGCCCGCGCGCGTCCCGGACGAGCGGTTCGAAAGCCGTGTCGCGATCACCGGCGTCGGCATGTCCCAAGTCGGCCGGCGGCTGATGCGCCCCGCGCTCGAGCTCACGATCGACGCAGCCCGAGCGGCTGTCGAAGACGCCGGTCTCACTCTCGACGACGTCGACGGGCTCGCGACTTATCCGGGTGGCGCGGGGTCCGGCGGCTTCAGCGAAGGCGGCGTGACGGCGCTTGTCGAGGCGCTACGGCTGCAGCCGGCCTGGATCAATGGCGGCGCGGAGACTCCGGGTCAGCTCGGCGCCGTGGTCTCGGCGATGCTCGCGGTCGCCGCTGGTCTGTGTCGGCACGTGCTGTGCTTCCGTACTGTCTGGGAGTCCTCCTACACCGCGCTCGCGCGCAGCGGCGCTCTGCGATCGGAGCGCGGTGGCGGCCGCGCGTCGGGCATGACCGAGCTCCGCGCGCCCTTCGGCGCGATGTCGGCGGCCAACTGGATTGCCATGGCCGCGAGTCAGCACTTCGCGCGCTACGGAACGACACGCGAACAGCTCGGCGCCATCGCACTGACCGCCCGCGCGAACGCAGCGCTGAATCCGAGCGCCGTCTACACCGATCCGCTAACGATGGACGACTACCTCTCGGCGCGAGTGGTGTCGACACCGTTCGGCCTCTACGACTGTGACGTTCCGTGCGACGGTGCCGTCGCGATCATCGTCTCCGCGCGTGATGCAGCGCGCGATCTCCGCCAGCCGCCGGTGCTCGTCGATTCGGTTGGGACACAGATCACCGATCGGCTCTCCTGGGATCAAGGCACGCTCACCCACGAGCCTCAGGTGTTCGGGCCCGCCCAGCACCTGTGGAGGCGGTCCTCCTTGCGTCCCGCAGACGTCGATGTCGCCCTGCTCTACGACGGGTTCACCTTCAACTGCCTGAGCTGGATCGAGGCGCTCGGCTTTTGTGAGCTAGGTGAAGGAGGTGCGTTCGTGGAGGCTGGTACACGAATCGCCAGAGACGGGGAGCTGCCTTTGAATCCTCATGGAGGTCAGCTTTCAGCCGGACGCCTGCACGGCTTCGGCTTCGTTCATGAGGCAGTGCAGCAACTGCGAGGCCAGGCGGGTCCTCGTCAGGTCACCGGCGCGGAGGTCGCAGTGGTGACCA
This sequence comes from Mycobacteriales bacterium, assembly GCA_036268405.1. Taxonomy (GTDB): domain Bacteria; phylum Actinomycetota; class Actinomycetes; order JAFAQI01; family JAFAQI01; genus DASZTV01. The sequence continues at coordinate 970 of DATAUF010000115.1, read as the reverse complement.
CGGGCGGCGGCACTCCCGGTGGCTGCGCATTATTCACAACCGACCACGATTGAGACTGACCACTTATGCCTACTTACGACCATGACGGGCTGCACCTGCACTACGAGACGGTCGGCACCGGACCGGCGGTGCTCTGCGTTCATGGAGCAAGTGGCTCCGGTGCGTACGAGTGGGCGCAGCTCGCGCTCTCTTTGTCGGAGCGCCACCGAGTCGTCACACCGGACCTGCGGGGACACGGCCAGAGCGATCACCGTCGGGGTGAGCTGGCGCTTGAGCTGATCGAGGAGGATCTGCGTGCCCTGGTCCGCCACGAACACCTCGGCAAACCCCACCTGATCGGATTCTCCTTCGGCGCGGAGATCGCACTCCGCATGGCCCTGCACCACCCCGAGTTGCCGGCCAGCCTCATCCTGATCAGCCCCGGGCTCGGCACAACGAAGTCTGCGGATGCCGCCAAAGCGGAGATGCCATCTCGCGAGAGACTCGAACGCGCTTGGCCGCAGGAGCTTCGCGAGCTGCACGCCGAGCGGCATGGTGCCGACCATTGGGTGGAGATCATGCAGGAGCTCTGGGTGCGCCACGCGGAGCGCGTCTACATCCCGCTCGAGGACCTCGCCGTACTGACCTGCCCCATCCTGCTTATCCACGGCTCGTCGGATGACCCGCGTCGGATCCGGCAGGCCCAGCTGTTTGTCGGGGCCAACGCGAACGCTCGGGTTGTCGAGGTCGATGGCGCAGCCCATGCGGCACACAAGACCCACCCGGAAGAGGTCCAATGGGTCATCGCCGAGTTCCTCAACGACATTGGGCGCTGACCGATCGCGGCCAGTTATCAGCCGGCGTCCTCCGGCAGCCAGCTTCGCAGGGCTGCCATGTCGACCTTGCCGGTCGGCAGCATGGGCAGCTCCTCGGGACGCACGACCTTGAGGTGTCGCGGCACCTTGTAGCCCGACAGCGCTGCCCGCGCGCG
>DATAUF010000114.1:0-4653 GCA_036268405.1 Mycobacteriales bacterium | reverse complement strand
GACCGCGTCCTGTTCGGCTCGGACTATCCGCACCTCGAGGGCTTGGTCGAGCCGCTGTCCTACCTCGACAACGTCGCGGGCATGTCCGAGGACGACCAGCGCCGCATCATGGGCGGCAACATGCTCGACCTTCTCGGGATCTCAGCTGGGTGAGGGTCGTCAGCCGGCGTGAAGCTTGAGGCCCGGACGCGGCCAGGTCGTCTCGGCGAGCTGGCCCGATCCGGACAGTGAGATGACCGCCCGCCGGCGATCCGCGCCACCCAGCGCGATGTTCGTCGTCACGTTTCCGGGGATCGGATACACGTCGACCTCTTGACCGTCGGGCGTCACGACGACCAGGCCGTCGCCGATGCCCCCGATCACGATCCGCCCGTCTTCTTCCACCGCGAGGGAGTCGAGAGTGAACGGTGTGGCCACGACGCAGGTGCCGGCGTGCGGAACTGCAAGCGAGGCGCCGGCCGGATTCACCTCACCCGGTCCGAGGAGATCCCAGGCCCACACCCGGCCGGTCATGGTCTCCGCTATGTACACCCGACGGCCGTCCGGCGAAAGGCCTACGCCGTTGGGTCCGAGCAACGGGTAGGCGATCTCCTGGACCTCTCCGCCCGGTGGGAGGTAGTACAGACCCCCGCGGTCGACGTCGCGGGGACGGAGCTTGCCATGGTCGGTGAACCACAGCCCGCCGACCTCGTCGAACACCAGGTCGTTCGGACCGGTCAACCGGTTGGCGCCACACGACCGAGCCAGGACGTTCACCTCACCGGTGGCGAGATCGACGCTCTCGATCCACCCACCTGCGAACTCCGGCGGTTCATTGCTGTGTGTGGCCAAGTCCATCGGGAGGCGGATGCCGCCCATCTCCGTCCAGAGAAACCCGCCGTTGTTGGCGACGTACCCGAGCCCGTCGGGCCCGATCGCCAAGCCGTTTGGCCCGCCACCTGGCGTCGCGACCGTCGAGACCGCGCCATCGGCGATCCGGAGGACGCGACCACTGTCGATGTCGACGCAGAGCACCGAACCGTCGTCGCAGATCACCGGACCTTCGGGGCAGCCCAAGCCGCTGCCGAGAATCTCGAAGTCGAGTGGCTCATGAAAGGTGGTCTTCATCAGATGTCTCCCGAGGGAGCTGAAAGGCTCCCGGTATCGACGAGATGGCAGCGCCGCGGCTAAAGTGAGCGGTCACTCTCGATGAACATAAAGCAGGGCATGCGGGAGCGCAACGTCTGCGAAGTGGGGAAGGCCGATGACGCAACGCACGATCACCGTTCCGGAACGAATCCGCCGGCTTGCGAGCGAACATCCTGAGCGCCCCTTTGTCGTCGAGGCGGGGGGCCGTACGGCGACCTACGGGGAGTTCTACGCCGAGTCGCTGATCTGGGCCTCCGCGTTCCGGAGTCTGGGCCTTGGCGCCGGCGAGACGGTGATGACGATGGTCAAGCCGTCGGCGACGGCGTACGCCGCTTGGGTCGGAATGTGTTGGCGACGAGTCATCGAGGCCGCATGCAATACCGACTATCGAGGCCAGACGCTCACCTACCTGCTTTGCCAGTCACGGAGCAAGGTGGCCGTGGTCGACGCCGAGTTTCTGGAGCGTCTCGTTGAGGTCGCCGCCGACGCACCCGATCTCGAGGTCGTCGTGGTCCTCGACGACATCACCGAGAGGTTCGAGGGCGCACCGTTTCGGGTGATCACTGCAAGGGACCTGCTCGCCGGGGTGGAGCCCGACCTCGATCTCGAGCCCCTCATGCCTTGGGACATCGCGATGATGACCTACACCTCCGGCACCACCGGGCCCTCAAAAGGCGTCCTCATCGCCTGGGCTCAGATCCAGCTCGGCAGTCTCGGCCTGATTCCGTTGGACGATTTCGACGAGACGGACGTGTTCTACTCGCCGTTCCCGATGGCTCACGCGAGCGGCCGCGCCGCGATCTGCATCATGAGCCAGTGCGGTGGTCGATTCGTGATCCGCGAGCGGTTCAGTGCCACGCACTACTGGGAGGACATCACGGCCCACGGATGCACCACGACGGGACTCGTCGGCGCGATGACAGCGTTCCTGTGGACCCAGCCGCCGTCGCCCGACGACGCCGCCAACCCGCTCCGGCGTGCCGTGATGATGCCGGTCGTGCCGCACTACAAGGAGTTCGAGCAGAGGTTCGGGCTGAAGCTGACGAGCTGCTACGCGATGAGCGAGGTCGGCCCGGTCATCAGTACGGGCTGGAACATCACTGACCCGGCGTCGTGTGGCACGGTCCGCGACGGCTTCGAGGTACGGCTAGTCGACGAGCACGACTTCGAGGTCCCGGTCGGCGAGGTCGGCGAGCTCATCGTGCGCCACCGCGATCCCTGGGTGCTGTGTCAGGGCTACTTCGACATGCCCGACAAGACCGCTGAGGCATGGCGGAACGGGTGGTTCCACACCGGCGACGCGTTCCGGGTCGACAAGGACGGCCGCTTCTATTTCGTCGACCGGATCAAGGACGCGATCCGCCGCCGCGGCGAGAACATCAGCTCGTTCGAGGTCGAGGCACTGGTCGGCGCACACCCGGGGGTCCTCGAGTCCGCGGCGATCCCGGTTCCCTCCGAGTGGGGCGAGGACGAGGTGAAGGTCTGCGTCGTACGGGCGGACAGCGCTCTCACCGAAGACGAGCTGATCCGTGACCTGATCACCACGATGCCGGGCTTCATGGTTCCGCGATACGTGGAGTTCACCGACAGCCTGCCGAAGACCGATGCCACGCAGCGCGTGAAGAAGAACCTCCTGCGGATCGACCCGCTGAACAGCAACACGTGGGACCGCGAAGCCGCTGGCGTCATGGTGCGTAAGGCCTGACGACCGGTCGCGAACCGCGGCCTCAGGCGCGCGGTTCCCGCGGCAAGGCCAGAATGCGTTCGGCGATCGTGTTGCGCTGCACCTCGTTTGTGCCACCCTCGATCGTCTGCGCCCGGCTGCGCAGGAAGGCCCTCGGGATGTCACCACTCTGGATGCCGATGTCGTGCCAGCTGGTGGGCCGGTGCATCTCGTACGAGCCGTAGAGCATGCCTTCTGCGCCGATCATGGCGATGCACAGCTCGTACACAGCCTGGGTGAGGTCGCCCCACGCGAGCTTGACGAGCGAGCCCTCCGGTCCGGGGATGCCGAGGCGCTGCCGGGCAACCCCGCGCGCCCGCATGAACTCGTTCGCGTGCCACCGCACGTACAGATCCATGAGCTGCGCCCGATGGGTCGCAGTTCGGCGCTCGGCCGGCAGTGAGCGCCACACCTCGAGCGCTTCGTCGATCGATGCTGACCGGTGATCGAGGACGTGGTTGGTTGCGTTGCGCTCCTCCATCAACGTGCCCAACGCGATCCGCCAACCGTCGTCCACCTCGCCGATGCGGTCCGTGTCGGGCACGACGACGTCGGTGAGGAACACCTCGTTGAACTCCGCATCGCCCGTCATCTGCCGCAGCGGGCGAACCTCCACCCCGGGTGAGGTCATGTCGACGATGAACGCGGTGATGCCGTTGTGGCGAGGCTTGTCCGATGAGGTGCGCGCGAGCAACAGTCCGCGCCTGGCGATGTGAGCCATCGTGGTCCAGACCTTGCCACCATTGACTGTCCACGAGTCACCATCACGTACGGCGCTGGTCCGCAGCGAGGCGAGATCGCTGCCGGCGCCCGGTTCACTGAACAGCTGGCACCAGAACTCATCGCATGTGAACAGCCTTCGCAGATACTTCTCCCGCTGCGCGTCGGATCCGAACTTGGCAAGCGCCGGCGCGACCACGCCGATCCCGCCGGCCTGTTCCGAGAAGTTGTCCGGTACGCCGATGCGCTCGAGCTCCTCGTCGACGACGGCCTGAAGCTCGGGGCGCACATCGAGCCCGCCCCAGCCGAGGGGATAGCTGACCCGGCTCAAGCCGGCGTCGAAGGTGGCACCCCAGGCCTCCGACGGAGAGTGCGGCCTCCGTTGCAGGTCACCGACGAGCGTGGCGAGTCGATCTCGGACAAGAGCCGCTTCCGCGTCTCCCTCGAAATGAGTAACCATTCACTCAGGTTAGCGCGATGATCGCTCCGTGTCGTCGTCAACTTCGACTCCACCACCGGGCGGATCGGGTCGTCTCCAGGTCTGTGGACATGGAGGCGGACGTGCCCTACGTTCTGGGTGAGCGTTCACTCATCGTGCGAGAGGGGAGGGCGAGCATGCCGACAGCAGATGGCTGGATCAACGTGTTCCGGCTGACTGCCTCGGACCCGGTGTCCTCGCCGGATGCCGATCTGCGAGCCGTGGAAAGCCTCTTCGGCGGTAGCGGCCCCGAGGCATGGCTGACCCACACGGTCGATGACGCGCTCGAGGCGATGAACCAGACCGGTATCGACCGCGCTCTGCTCACTGTCCGCGGTCTGCCAGGCGATGGCCCGCGCTCATCGGCCAGCCTGCTGAGCGTCGAGGGCGGTGTCGCGGCGTGCCGGATGGCTGCCGACCGCTTCCGGCTGGTGCTCCACCTCCAGGACGTGGCGTCGCCGCGGGCGGCTGCCTGCCTGGTTCGCGAACATGCGGCGCTCGACGAGGTAGTCGCGGTCGGCGTGTTCCCGTCGTACCTCGGGGTCGATCTTCACGACCGCCGGCTCTATCCGGTCTACGAGGCGTGCATCGAGATGGGCGTGCC